>JAFWZN010000049.1 GCA_017522345.1 Clostridia bacterium
AATTTCCGGGCGGGGATCGGAAAGGGGAAGCGTTTTCAGTCGCTGCGCTTTGTGAAAACGCGCGATTTTTAAGTACATGCCGCCAAAATCGATTGAAAATGGAGAGGGAGTGCGCTCCCTCTCCATGCCTCACCCAGAGGTTTGGTGATGGTCTGAAACGCGCTCCGGATAACTGTCCGGAGCGCGTTTGGCGTTTTGGAAGGATTAGTATTTCAGCGTGTAGTCGTATACGTAGCCTTCGCCGTCAGCATACTTTACATAGCTCACATAACCGTCGGAGGCCATTACCTTTAACTTAGTTCCGGCAGACAGTTTCGTGATTACGTCGCATGCATAGGTGAGGGGATGGTCATAGTAAAGGGCGGAGGAGGTTGCGATTTCGTTGAGGCTTTCCGGGCTAACGATATCGTAGGAGATGTAAGCGGTTTCACCGGTTACCGGGTGGATGAACTCGTAGAAGGAGCCGTTCTGGCTGATGATCTCAATGACGTCGCCGGATCGGAGCGCACGCAGGTTGCCGGAGGAGTAGCTCGGGCCCTTTTTGGCTGCGGCGGTATTGCCGGTTACCTGAACATAAGCCTTGAGACCCTGCGGCCAGATAACCAGACGATCGGTCTTCTTGAGGAGGCTGGAATATACATAGCCGCTTCTGCCGTCCTCTAACAGCACGCGGGTCCACTTGCCTTCGGTTTCATACTTCCATACATAGCGGCCGTTGGGAAGGCGATCGATTTCGTCGTAATAGGTGTCGGGGCCCCAGCGCAGGGAGGCATAGCCGTCGGAGGACTGGATGGTCGCGGCGGATCTCAGCGTGCAGCCGTGATTGGCGGCGGAATATCCGCGGGTGGTGAAGGAGATGTCCATATCGCGCACCCAGCCGGAGACGTCGCCGGATACCATCTTAACCTTGTGCCAGGTGGAGCCTTCGAAGGTGACAAAAACCATGGCGCCGGCGTCAATGTTGCCGATTACGGGACGGTATTCGCCGGGCAGCTGGTATACATCGATCTGCTTGGGCGTGTCGCCGTATTCGTCAGTCGCGGGCGTAACTTTTGCGTAAATCGTGGGATCCGGCACCTGAGCCGATGCGGTCAGGGCGAAAAGCGTAACAAGAACGAGAACCAGAGAAAGAAGTTTCTTCATGGAAAATACCTCCGTTTATTTTCTTTGATTGTTAGACGTTTGACGTCGGGGAAAAGTTTACGTTTTTTTGGAAAAATTTATTTTTTTTCTTCTGTTTTACGCAATCGACCGAAAAACGGCCGCCTTTCCTCTGCGTATTGGACGCGGCGCACAGCCAAAAAGTTTACAGTTTCTGGAAAAAAACAAAAGATTTTTTTCTGTAACCTTTCTGCTGTCTGAGGGAAACGGCGATTTTGGGGTATGCTTTGCTTTTCGGCGGAGGAAAAATTGGCGGATCAGAGGAAAATGCGGCGAATTCGCTTGCTATTTGACAGAATCTATAGTAAAATGTTAGGGTGCAAGAATTGAGGTATTAATATGAAGGAACTGAACATGCTCGTGTGGATCACGCAGCTCGGAATGGGCGTCGCGATGCCGCTGGCGGGGTTTATTTATTTGGGAATTTGGCTCCGGAATAAATTTTCGCTCGGCGCGTGGTGTGTGATTGTGTTTTGCGTAATCGGAATGATTACGGCAATCGACGGGCTCAGGGTTTCTTTAAAGACGATGGAACGGCTGGACAAATTCAAAAAGAAGAAAAAAGAAAGAGATATTTCCGGCGTTTCCTTCAATGAGCATGATTAGGCGGGGAGGGAAGAAATGGACGGCGCTAAATTTGTGAAACGCGAAACCATCGGAATTGCGATTGGCGAAATGCTCCTCGTGGGCGTGATGATTCTTGTTTTTGTTCTCGGCGGGAAATTCGACATAACGGTGCTGGTCGGAGGATTGGCCGGCGGCGTTTTGACGATTCTCAATTTCTACATCATGGCGTTAAACGCGGTGTCTGCGTCCGACAAGGCGGTCAATAACAACGTAACCGCCGGAAAATCGCTGATGCACTTTTCCTACATTGCGCGCTATGCGGTTATTTTCATCGTTTTGTGCGTGCTGGCATTGACCAAAATCGGTCATCCTGTTGCATGCGCGCTTCCGCTTGTGTTTATTCAGCCGGTTATTTTTGCAAGAAACTATTTTTTAAAGAAGAAAGTCGGGTGAAAAAAGAATATGGAAATGAATATCGCCGGCGCATTTGTGTATTTCAAAATTCCCATTACCCAGACCACAATTTCTGCGCTGCTTGTCACTTGCCTTTTGTGCTTTGCGTGCATCAAGCTCGGAAAACGCCTCAAAAAGCGCCCCGACGGCGTTCAGGTGATCGTCGAAAAGATGATCGACATGCTGTACAACATGGTGGAAGGCTCGATGGGCAAGCACAATCTTCATTGGGCGCCCTTCATCGGCACCATCTTCATGTTTTCCATCTGCGGAACGCTCATCGGACTTACCGGCTTTTTCCGTTCCGTGACGGCGGATTTGAGTTGCACGCTTGCCTGGTCGGTGCTGGTTTCGGTTATCATCTGGCGAAACAACATTAAATATAACGGCATTAAAAACTGGCTCAAGGGATTTACCGAGCCCATCGTTATTATGACCCCCATGAACATCATCAGCGAAATTGCTCAGCCCGTTGCAATGGCGTTCCGTCATTTCGGAAACGTCGCCGGCGGCGGTGTTATCACAACGATCATCTACATGGCGTTCTCCCTCGCGTCCGGCCTTGTAATGAATTTGATTGCGTCAAGCCATATCGCGGTTGTGATAGCGCTTTCGGTCATCGGCGCTTTGGTTCTGGTGCTTGCGATTTTGAAGACCAAAAAGATTCTTCACTACTGGTTCGGCGGCATCATGCTGGCTTTGGGCGTGTTTGGCGCGCTTCAGATGTTCGGCATCCTTTCCGGCGTTCCGGTGCTGGCATTCGGTATTCCGGCGGTTCTTTCCTGCTACTTCGACCTCTTCTCGGGCTTTGTTCAGGCGTATGTGTTTACGCTTCTGACGATGACCTACATCGCGGGCTCCTTGCCCGTCCCCGAAGCGGCGGAAGGAAAATAAAGTTTGTTTATCATGTAACAAAATACATTTTGGAGGGTTAGATTTATGGAACAGGCAATTGCTACTTTGGGTAAAGCAATCGGCGCGGGTCTGTGCATGGGCATTGGCGCGATCGGCCCCGCTATCGGCGAAGGCAACGCAGTTTCCAAGGCGCTTGAGGGCATGGCTCGTCAGCCGGAGGCCGCAGGCGATCTGAGAACCACCATGATCATGGGCTGCGCCATCACCGAGACTACGGGTATTTATTCTCTGCTCATCGCTTTCCTTATTCTTTTCACGCTGTAAAATATTTGCATTTTTGTTGGAGGGTTAGATTTATGGAACAGGCAATTGCAACTTTGGGTAAGGCAATCGGCGCGGGTCTTTGCATGGGCATCGGCGCGATCGGCCCCGCTATCGGCGAAGGTAACGCAGTTTCTAAGGCGCTTGAGGGCATGGCCCGTCAGCCCGAGGCCGCAGGCGATTTGAGAACCACCATGATCATGGGCTGCGCCATTACCGAGACCACCGGTATCTATTCTCTGCTCATCGCTTTCCTCATTCTCTTTACGCTGTAAGGGAAGATCCTTAAAGCATATTTGAGAGGAGAGACAAAAGTGTTTGAAAGCTTTATCGGCATCGATTTCTGGACGGCGTTTTTCATCCTTTTAAACACGCTGGCCATTTTTCTGGTGGCGAAGAAATATCTGATCGGCCCCGTCCGCGTGATCATTGAAACCCGCCAGAAGGAAATCGACGACATGTATGAAAATGCCGGAACCGCCAAGGAAGAAGCCATGGCGATGAAGGAAGAATATCTCAAAAAGCTGAATGACGCTCAGGCGACCTCGGACAAAATTGTCAAGGAAGCTGTTGCGCGCGGTCAGAAGCGCGAGGAAGAAATCATCGAGAAGGCCTCGAAGGAAGCCTCTCAGATTCTTTTAAAGGCGCAGGATGACATTCAGCTTGAAAAGAAGAAGGCTGTCAACGAAGCCAAGGATGAAATTTCCGATATGGCGCTTGCTATTGCCGGGAAAGTTGTCGGCCGCGAGCTGAAGGCTCAGGATCAGGCGGAAATGATTGACCGCTTCATCGATGAATTGGGTGATAACAAATGACCCGCGCTCAAAACGTATACGCCGAGGCGCTTTACGACCTTGCTAAGGGTGAAGCGCTTGGCACGATTATCTACGAGGAAATCAAAACGCTGGACAAGGCGTTTGAGGGCGAAAAGGACTTTTTAAGGCTTTTGTCTACGCCGAATCTTTCCGTTGAGGAGAGAATTTTGATTATCGACAAGAGCTTCAGAGGAAAGATTCACGCCTATACGCTTAATTTTTTAAAGCTTCTGACGGAAAAAGGCTATATTGCCAAATTCCACGAATGCGTCATGGCCTATCGGGATCTTTATAATCTGGACAACGGCATTCTGCCGGTCAAGGTTGTTACGGCCCAGCCTCTTGACGAGAAGCAGGCGCTCAGGCTCAAGGTTCGCCTGAGTACGATCACGGGGAAGGACGTCGAGCTGATTCAGCAGGTTGACCCTGCCTGTCTTGGCGGAATCCGCTTAGATTACGACGGCAAGCGCGTGGAGGACACCGTTGCCGGCCGCCTGGAGGCGGTTCGCAAGACCCTCAAAAATACCGTACTCTGATTGGAGAAAGCAGGGGATAGTATGGAATTAAGACCTGAAGAAATTACGAAAATTATTAAAGAGCAAATCAAAAACTACGAAAACAAGCTGGAAACCAGCGAAACCGGCGTCGTCATTCTGGTCGGCGACGGCATTGCGCGCGCTTCCGGCCTGGACAAGTGCATGGCGGGCGAGCTGATTGAGTTCCCGAACGGCTCCTTCGGCATGGCGCAGAATCTGGAAGAAAACACCGTTTCCATCGTTATCCTCGGTACCGATAACGGCATCAAGGAAGGCGATATCGTAAAGCGTACCGGTCGCGTCGTTTCCGTTCCCGTGGGCGAAAAGCTGATCGGCCGCGTTGTAAACGCGCTGGGCGAGCCCATTGACGGAAAAGGCCCCGTTGCCGCGGTCCGCTTTGACCCCATTGAGCAGCCCGCCCCCGGCATCATCGACAGAAAGCACGTCGATACGCCGCTTCAGACCGGCATCAAGGCCATCGACTCCATGATTCCGATCGGAAGAGGTCAGCGCGAGCTCATCATCGGCGACCGCCAGACCGGCAAGACCACCATTGCCACCGATACGATTCTGAATCAGAAGGGCAAGGACGTCATCTGCATTTACGTCGCCATCGGTCAGAAAAGATCCACCGTTGCGCAGGTTGTAAAGACGCTTGAAGACGGCGGCGCGATGGATTACACCATCGTCGTTTCCGCGACTGCTTCCGAGCTTGCTCCCATGCAGTACATTGCGCCCTATTCCGGCTGCACGATGGGCGAATACTTCATGAACGAGGGAAAGGACGTGCTCGTTATCTACGACGATCTTTCCAAGCACGCCGTAGCCTATCGCGCCATCTCCCTGCTCATCCGCCGTCCTCCGGGACGCGAGGCCTATCCGGGCGACGTATTCTATCTGCATTCCCGTCTTCTTGAGCGCGCGGCGCGCTTATCCGAAGCCAAGGGAGGCGGAAGCCTTACCGCGCTTCCCATCATCGAGACGCAGGCGGGCGACGTTTCCGCATACATCCCGACGAACGTTATTTCCATCACGGACGGACAAATCTTCCTTGAGAGCGAACTTTTCAACTCCGGCATTATGCCCGCCGTTAATCCCGGCATTTCCGTATCCCGCGTAGGCGGCGACGCGCAGATCAAGGCCATGAAGAAGGTTGCCGGAAGTCTTAAGCTTCTGTATTCCCAGTATCGCGAGCTTCAGTCCTTCGCGCAGTTCGGTTCCGATCTTGACGCGGACACGAAGGCGCGCCTTGCGCTGGGCTCCAGAATTGTTGGCGTTTTAAAGCAGAAGAACGAATCTCCCGTCGAGGTTGCCCATCAGGTGTGCATTATTTATGCCGTCGTCAATGGCTTCTTAAACGACGTCGAGCTTGACAAGCTTCCCGAGTTTGAGAAGCGCCTGTATGAATATATGGACGTAAGCGGGTACGACGTTTTGTCCGCCATCCGCAAAACCGGAAAGCTCGAAAAGGAAACCGAGGAAGGACTCGTTAATGCGCTTAACGCAGTCAAGGCCGAGTTCACCAAGGTCACCGAATAAGGAGGCAGCGACATGGCTGGCGTTTCCACAAAGGAGATCAAAAACCGAATCCGAAGCATGGAAAGCACCAAGCAGATCACCAAGGCCATGGAAATGGTGGCTGCGTCCAAGCTTCGCCGCGCGCAGGCGCAGGTTGACTCCGCCCGCCCTTATTTCAGAATTCTTTCAAGGGTATTAAGCGACATCATAAAAACCAACACGGATTTTGAATCGCCGTATCTGACCGCGCCCAAGACCGGAAAGACCTTATACATCGCCATTGCGGGCGACCGCGGTCTTGCCGGAGGCTACAACTCCAATATCCTTAAAATGGTGTATGAGAAGATGGCGCAGTCTGAATCTGTCGTTCTTCCCATCGGCAAAAAGGCGCTGGACTTCTTTAAGGCCAGAAAAGCCGACGTTGTTTCAGACGCGTACGGCGTGGCTGAGGACGTTGCCGTCGGCGATTGCTTCACGATTGCCAAAAATGTCGCCAAGGCGTTCAAGGCCGGGGAATATTCTTCCGTGTACGTTTGTTTCACCAATTTCGTTTCCGTGCTTTCCCAGACGCCGGACATGAAGGCGCTTTTGCCGCTTCAGCCCGAGGATGATGGGGAAGAGGCCAAGAAGAGCGAGATTCTCTACGAGGGCGGAAGCGTAGAGGTTTTTGACGCGATTGTGCCCGAGTATCTGGGCGGTATCCTCTATGGCGCGCTGTGCGAAAGCCGCGCTGCCGAGCAGGCCGCGCGCAGAACCGCCATGGATTCTGCGACCTCCAATGCAGAGGACATGATTGCGGATCTGTCGCTGAAATTCAACCGTGCGCGTCAGGCTGCCATTACGCAGGAGATTACTGAAATCGTTGCGGGTGCATAAGTTACCAAGCAAAAGGAGTTGAGGCCATATGGCTAAGAATATTGGAACCGTAATCCAGGTTGTCGGCCCGGTTCTGGACATTCGCTTCCAGGACGGCTGTCTTCCGGATCTTTTAAGCGCCATTGAAGTTCAAAACGGCGACAGCAAGATCGTAGCGGAAGTTGCGCAGCACATCGGCGATAATGTGGTTCGCTGCATCGCCATGAGCTCCACCGACGGACTCCAGAGGGGCGTAGAAGCCGTCGACACCGGCGCGTCCATCAGCGTGCCCGTGGGCGAGGAATGCTTAGGCCGCGTGTTTAATCTTCTGGGCGAGACCATCGACGAGCAGGGTCAGGTGCCTGAAAGCGTCGAGCGCTGGCCCATCCATCGTCCCGCGCCCTCCTACGAAGATCAGGAAGCCGCGACAGAGATTCTGGAAACCGGCATCAAGGTCGTAGACCTGATCTGCCCCTATGCCAAGGGCGGCAAGATCGGTCTGTTCGGCGGCGCCGGCGTAGGCAAAACCGTTCTGATCATGGAGCTTATCAATAACGTTGCCAAAGCGCACGGCGGTATCTCCGTATTTACCGGCGTTGGCGAGCGTACCCGCGAGGGCAACGACCTTTACAACGAAATGATCGAGTCCGGCGTAATCAATAAGACCGCCATGGTCTACGGTCAGATGAACGAACCGCCGGGAGCCCGTATGCGCGTCGGCCTTTCGGGACTGACTATGGCCGAGTATTTCCGCGATGTTAAGCATCAGGACGTGCTTCTGTTTATCGATAACATTTTCCGCTTCACGCAGGCCGGTTCCGAGGTATCGGCGCTTCTGGGCCGAATGCCCTCCGCCGTAGGCTATCAGCCCACCCTCGCCACCGAAATGGGCGCGCTGCAGGAGCGCATTACCTCTACCAAGAACGGCTCCATCACCTCCGTTCAGGCGGTTTACGTCCCTGCCGACGACTATACCGATCCCGCGCCTGCCACCACCTTTGCGCACCTTGACGCGACCACCGCGCTTGATCGCGGCATTGCGTCTTTGGGTATTTACCCTGCGGTCGACCCGCTGGCTTCTTCCTCCCGTATTCTGACGCCCGAAATTATCGGTCAGGAGCATTACGAGACCGCCCGCGCGGTTCAGAAGATTCTGCAGAGGTATAAAGAGCTTCAGGACATCATCGCCATCATGGGCATGGACGAGCTGAGCGACGAAGATAAGCTGCTCGTTGCCCGCGCCCGTAAGGTGCAGCGCTTCCTGTCCCAGCCTTTCTCCGTTGCCGAGCAGTTTACCGGCTACATCGGAAAATACGTTCCGCTCAAGGAAACCATCCGCGGCTTCAAAGAGATTATCGAAGGCAAGCATGACGAAATCCCCGAGTCCTATTTCCTGTATGCCGGCGGAATCGACGACGTCGTAGAAAAGTTCCGGGGCGGTGAGGGCGCATGACACCCTTCAAGCTCAAAATTGTAACGCCTGACGGTCTTAAGTATGACGGCATGGCCGAAATGGTTGTGGCCAGAACCACAACCGGGGAA
Source organism: Clostridia bacterium (assembly GCA_017522345.1). Lineage (GTDB taxonomy): Bacteria > Bacillota > Clostridia > Christensenellales > Aristaeellaceae > SFHK01. Next base: position 8,624 of record JAFWZN010000049.1, read on the forward strand.
ATCGGCATTATGGCCAAGCACATGAACCTTGTTTCGCCGCTTGGCATGGGCCGCGCCCTCATTACCGTGGAAGGCAAGCAGCGCCGCGCGGCATGCATCGGCGGTATACTGTCCGTAATCGGCGGCGATGTCAATCTTGTGCCCACCACCTTTGAATGGGCGGAGGATATCGACGTAAAACGCGCGGAAAAAGCCATGACCGAGTCGAAGGAAATCATCGCAGCCAAAAAGGATGTTTCCCAAACGGAACTCAAAATGGCGGAAGCAAGGCTCAAAAGAGCGCTTGTCAGGCTTGGCGTCGCGCAAGATAAGTAAATAAATCTAAAAAACCTGCGCTGAAGTGTCATCGCGCAGGTTTTTTGAAAATGCGGAGGAGAGGTTTATGATTTTAAAAGGCGCAGTGATCAATTTTCTGGGCGACAGCATTACGCAGGGCGTAGGCGCGTCGGCCATCGAGAACCGCTTTACCGATGTGCTTGAAAGGGAATTTGAACTCAAAAAGGCCAACAACTACGGCATTTCCGGCTCCCGCATTGCGCGGCAGAAGGTAATGAGCGGTGTGCCCAGCGACCGCGACTATTGCATGCGCATGGAGGAAATGGACGAAGCTGCCGACGCGGTGGTTGTCTTTGGCGGTACGAATGATTACGGCCATGGTCAGGCGGATATCGGAACGCCGAACGACCGCACGCCGGAAACCTTTTACGGCGCATGCCATTATCTGATGAATGGTCTACTGGACAGATTTTGCGGAAAGCCCATCCTGATTCTCACGCCCCTTCACAGAACGGACGAAGACAACCCCAAGGGCTCAGGCTCCTACAAGCCGGAGGACGTAGCGCCGCTTAAGGAGTATCGCAGAATCCTGATGGAGGTTGCGCAGTTTTATGCGCTTCCCGTTCTGGACCTGTACGCGGTCAGCGGCATACAGCCGGAAAACAAAACCTGCATGGAGCGCCTTCTGCCCGACGGTCTTCACCCGAGCGATGAAGGGCACAGGCTGATTGCCATGAAGATCGGCAATTTCTTAAAGACGTTGTAGAAAGGCAAAAAAACGTCCGAAACCCGTTTTTTAAATGGTTTCGGACGTTTTTTGTTTGGGTTATTCGGCGTTATTTTCAGCGCACTCGGTGCACTTGCCGCCGTCGCAGTATCTGCAGTCGATTTTAAATTCCTCGTTGCAGTCGTCGCATTTGCCCGTGCCTCTGCAGTCGGTGCAGTTGCTTAAAAGAAGACTCGTAAATTTGCCCTGATTTTTGCCGGTGCCCTCGCACTTCAGACACGTGCCGCCTTCGCAGTCGGGACAGTCGATAAAGCCGTTTTCGCAATGGATGCACACGCCGTTTTCGCAATGCACGCATTCCTCGTCGGCAGGCGCTTCTTCGCTGCCAGCGGCGGGTTTTTCTTTCGCGTTATCTTCTTGATTTTTTTCGTCGTCTTCTTTGTTGTCTTCATCGTCGCTTGTGAAGATGCCTGCGATCCCGCCTACAACACCCTTGACCGCGCGTACGACGGCGATGCAGCTGAAAAGAATGGCTACGGCTAAGATGATTGCGAGAACCAGCTTATACTTATCTTTGACAATGCTTCTAAAGAATTCCGAGGCCTTTCCCCAGACGAATTTTGCGCCGGAGACGATTTTCGGATTAACGGTATGAAACGCCTTTACAATGTAAGACCAAACAAGCTTCACAAATACGCAAATCTTATCCCAAACGCGCTTTAAAAACGCTTTTGCGGCGGCAAGCTTTTCATTCATTGTGCGGATTCCTCCTGATTTTAATGTGAATGCACATAATGACTTTATTGTATACCCGTAAAGTCATTCAGTCAAGGGCTGCATCGTAAAAAACGTACAAAAAAACGCCGGATGCGCATGCATCCGGCTTAAAATCGTTCTTACTTAAGCTTCAGATAGTTGGCGGACATATAGCCGGTGTAGCCGTTCCACTGAACCTTCCACCAGCCGGCGGTGGTCTTTTCAAGAACCTTCACGGTGGTTCCGCGGGTAAAGGCGGTCTTGATGGCGTACTGGGTGCCCGTGCCGGCGCGTAAATTTACGACGCTGCCGGTTACGGTTGCGTAGGTGGCTGCGGGAGCGCTTGCGGAGGTTTTGATGTAGGTCTTGCTCATGTAGCCCTGTGTGCCGGAAGCGGTTTCAACCAGATACCAGGAACCGTTTTCACCAAGAACTTTGACCTTGGTTCCGTTTTTCAGCTGACCCATGGAGGCGGTGGAAGTAGAGGCGCCCGCGCGAAGGTTGACGGAGCTGCCGGCGTGCTTGGTTGTTACATAGCCGGTATAGCTGCCGCCGTAGTAGTTGGTGCCGTCGGCATAGTTCGCGCCGTTTCCGGAGATGTAAAGGTTTTTGATGTAGCCGACGCGGCCGGAGGAAGTTACAACCTTGCTCCATACGCTGCCCTTGGAAAGCACTTCAATCAAATCGCCGTTTTTCACATAGCCGTTTGAGCCATAATTGGTGCCAGGGCCTTTGCGAAGGTGCAAAGAGCCATTTTTATAGGCGAGAGATACGCTTTCCGCGCCGGCCATCATGGGAAGCGTGAAGGAAAGAAGCATTGCAATTACCAAAAGAACGGAAAGTTTGCGTTTCATCGTTAAAAACCTCCTGTGAGTTTGAATATCATTTAGACGGATTTATTGTACCATAGGTTTCATGTAAATTCCAGTGATTGAATTACGTTTCTATGAACAATAAACAAAAAGAATGACATAGAAAAGAATGATTTCGTTTCGTGATTCAAGACTTCGGTATCTTTTGCGTATGGATCCGGAGAAGACGTTTTTTTGCCGTCTGCACCATTTCTCGCCCGACTCATATGATGCCATGTGGGCGAAAACGCCGCCCCGAAGCTAACGAATCAGGGAGGTATGCGCATGTCTTTCTACTCATACAAAAACGCCAATGCCGACGCGAGCCCCGGCGTAATCAGCGGAAACGCGTGGGACGGAATCTGCGAGCGCATCTGTGTTCAGGTGAAAAACGTATATGACTCGTGTCTTCAGCAGGAGCAGCTGGACAATCGGGAAGTGACGCTTTCCAATATTGTTCCGGTGCTTACCAACTCCGGCTGCGGCGCGCAGGACATAAACCGCTCCTGCAGATGCGATTGCACGGGCAACGCTTGCTCCTGCAAATGCGGTACCTGCGGCGAGATTACGTATCAGGACGCTCTGGAAAATGCGGAAAACGCATCCTGTATTCCGCAGCCCTGCGGCACATGGACGTTTGAATCCTGCCGCTCGTCTCAGATTGAGGGCGTGATTTCCAATCTCTCCGTTGACCGCCTGTGCGATCGTCCGCAGTTTGCCCGCGTAAAAGCCGACGTTTCCATTCCGATTGACGTATTGTTTATCGACCAGCGCTGTCAGGAATGGATGGGTCAGTCTACGATCACGGTTTCAAAGGATGTTCTTCTGGCGATCCCCGAGGAATCCATTGTGCCCTTTACGCTTGAAAGCATGGTCAGCGCCATCTGCGTAAGCGGAAGATACATCGGAAACTGCCGCTTTGAAATCACCGTCTGCGTGACCGTCGTATTAAAGATTCTGGCGGAAGTTGAGGTCATGATTCCCTCCTATGGCTTCTGTGAAATCCCGCCGTGCGAAGAGTTTGCGGAAAGCGTCTGCGACGAGTTCTTTGCGCTGCCTATCTTCCCGCGTTCGGGCGCGTGCCAGCAGAATGCAAGCGCGGCTGCCGCCTCTGCGAACATGGCCGCAAACGGGGGATGCAGCTTTTATACCGGCGGCAAGCCCTACTGCAACAGCTGCACAAACGTGAGCGGCGCGTCGAGCGCATGCAATACGTGCGCAAACGGATGCTCGGCGAGCGTTTCCAATGTCAACGGCTGCACGGGCTGCTCCACCTGTTCCAATTGCGGAACCAGCTGCGCATCCTCGTCCACGCTCTGCCCCCGCTGCGGAAGCGCGATGACGTCGATGACCTAAAATTTTACCAAAGCCAAGTTTCCCGCCGGATCAGGCGGTTTATATAGGCGCCCGGCTGATGAAAGCATTTTTACAAAAGAAAAGGGCGCCAAGCGTACATAGTAAAAAATATTCGCCTGCGCATTCATAAAGAACTTATGATTCGCAGGCGAACGTATTTTACAGAACCAGAATATCGTTGTCCGTCAGTGAGAGAACCTCTGCAATCGCTCTGGCTGCAAGAATGTTTCTCTGGCTTGCCGGGTGGTGGCAGTCGGAGCCGAAGGTGAAGCGGCAGCCGCATTCCTTGGCGATTGCAAAAAACTGCCATTTTGGATTTCGTTTGATTTCCTCATCCGTTTTGTTCAAAAAGGGACTTGTGTTGATTTCAATGGCGATGCTTTTTTCTTTGGCTTCTAAAAAGATATCTTCATATTCGCTTCGGGAAATCAGGGGATAGAGGAGGCTTTTGTCATACGGACAAGCCACTGCGTCAAAGGGATGAGCGAGCGCGGTAATGTATTTGGCGCGGGCGCTTTTGAGAATTTCATGCGTAGCCTTTACCATAAAATCGGCGTGCGCCTGATAGGGCTCGTAAAGGGATTTGGGCATCATCATGTGTGTGTGGGAATTTGGGATCAGAACAAAATCCAGAATTTCGCCCGCTTCGTCGCTAAGCGCGATATCGCATCGTACGGGATCGTACTCAGCCTCCGCTCCGAAGAGAATGCGAAGCCCCTTTGCGTCGACCGACTTGATTTCCTCCCGGGCTTTCAGCACATGAGAAAGATTTTGCGGGCTGTAGAAAGGACGCCAGTAATCTTCGTCTCCGAGCGGAATTTTGTCGTCCCACAAATGATCGGCGATGCCGAGCGTATCAAGGCCCAGCTCCGCCGCCTGCCGGATATAGGCTTCAAGCGTCGCCTCCGGCTTTGCGCAGCTGGATAAATGCGTGTGCATGTGAAGATCCTGCGTGATTTTCATGAAAGACGCCCCTTTCACTGTCAGTCTGTGACTTCCACCATATCGCGTCCGAAGATTTCAAAGGTTCTGGCAAGGGCTTCTCCGCTGATACCCCTGGGAACGACCTCTTTTCCATCGTCGATTTTCAAATTGACGGTCATTTTTTCGCCGAAGCTTTCCGAAAATGCGGATTCGAGCAGCTGCGGCTTTCTCTCCAGCGCCTGCATGTGAATGCGGGCGTTTTTGTCAAAGGATACGAAAACCACGTTTGCGTCGCGGCCTGCAAATTTTGCGGTTCTTAAAGAGCCCCTGATGGAGGGATTCTGGCTAAGAAGCTCGATGGCCTTGTCAAACATCGCCTCGTCCTGCGATTTGGGGCCTTTTATTTTGGTTGCTTCGGCCTGTTTAGCGGGCGCGGGCGCTGTCTTTCCGGCGGCGGGCGGAGGCGCGGGCTGCGCATTTTCTGCCACTACGCCGTTTTTGAGCTTGTTTTCCATGATTTCGATGCGCTCCATCAGCGCTTCCACGCTGTCGCCCTCCGCCGGGAAGCAGGCGCGCACGGCGCACATTTCAAGGATGGAGCGGGGATTCGATACCCATTTCATATCGCCCTCGGCGCGGATGAAAAGGTCCATGGACCGCATCAGGCGCGTTTGTTCAAAGCGTTCGGTTTGCTGAATAAAGCGCTCGGCGTCCTCGGGCGTGATTTCGGTGAGATTTGCAAGGTCGCCCGGAACGAGCCGCGCCATAAGCAAGGTTCTCATATGCTGGGCGGCTTCCCTTGCAAACACCTGCGGGTCGCGGCCGTCGCGCATGGCGCGGTCGATCAGGGAAACGGCAAGGGCGGTATCGCTGTTGAGAATGGCGCCGACAAATTCAAACATGAATTCGCGGCCGGTCGTGCCCAGAACCTCGCGCACAAGCGGCGCGGAAACGGCGTCCGTGCAATAGCTTAAGCACATGTCAAGAAGGGAAAGCGCGTCGCGCATGCCGCCCTCGGAGGCTCTTGCGATTTCGTTCAGCGCTTCTTCTTCCGCACTTCGGTGAATGCCGTTTAGTACGACCTTCATGCGGTCGACAATCACGTTTTGCGGGATGCGTCTGAAATCATACCTTTGGCAGCGGGACAAAACCGTCGCGGGCAGCTTTTGCGGTTCGGTGGTTGCGAGGATAAAAACGGCGTGCGCCGGCGGCTCTTCCAACGTCTTTAAAAGCGCGTTGAATGCGCTTGTAGACAGCATGTGAACCTCGTCGATGATATAAACCTTGTATTTTCCGATGGTCGGAGGATAGGCGATTCTGTCTCTGAGCGCACGAACCTCGTCAACGCCGTTGTTGGATGCGGCGTCGATTTCCAGTACGTCCATATTGTTTTCGTTTTTTAGCTGAACGCACGCTTCGCACGCGCCGCACGGTTCGCCGTCTTCTGTATTCATGCAGTTGATGGCGCGGGAAAGCACCTTTGCCGTCGTCGTTTTGCCGGTTCCGCGGCTTCCTGAGAAAAGATAGGCATGCGCGACATGTCCCATCACGATCTGTCTTTTCAGGGTCTTGGTTACGGCTTCCTGTCCGCATACATCTGAAAATTTTTCGGGTCTCCACGCGCGGTACAGCGCCTGATAGCTGCTCATTTTTTTACTCCTTACATTTATGAGGGGGGGTCAAATTAAATCGCGCCTCAATGCGTGAATCTGAGAAATGACGGGCTCGCTTGCGTCCATTTTGAGAACGCTTAATCCCTCGCTTAATTGCGTATCATTGGTAAAGGATGCGATAGCGACTGCGGGGAAGGGCTGGCTTATAAAATAAAGAAGCGAAAGCGCGGTCATGGAAATGCCGGTTTCATTGTGAAGGGATAAAAGGGCGCTGTAAATTTCATCGTTCAAAGGATCCTTGTAGGTGGTGATAAGATCGCCTCTCATGGGCGCGCCGTTTCTGCGTTTTTCAAAATAGCCCTTGGCAACCGAACGATAGGCCATGGCGGAAAGATGATTTTCCGCATGCCACTGATAGGTGTCTTTATCCATAGCTACGAGGGTTTTGTCGGCGATTTCGTCAATCGTTATGTGGGCAAGGGACCACATGAGCTGATTCATGGTAAAGCCGGAAAGGCCGTTTAGACGGCAATACGCCTGCGCCTCGACTGCGCGCTTCAGCGTCCAGTTGGAGAAGCCGTAATTTCTGATCTTGCCCTTATTTTTTATTTCCTCAAGCGTCTCCATGACTTCGCCCACGGGCATGGAAGGGTCGTCTCTGTGGAGAAAATACATGTCGATGACGTCTGTGCCGAGGTTTTGAAGGCTTTTGTCTACGTCGGATAACAATTCGTCTCTCTTAAGGCGTATGGTAAAGCTTTCATCGTTTGCCAGAGGATGGCCGCCCTTGGTGGAGATGACGATTTTATCGTATGCGTTTCTTGCCTTAAGCCACCGCCCCACCACTTTTTCGCTTGCGTGCATTTCAGCGGTTGGGGGAAAACAGCCGTAAACGGAGGCGGTGTCAATGAAGTTTCCGCCTGCGTCCAGATACGCGTCCATCTGGTAAAACGCTTCTTTTTCGCTGGTTTTTGTACCGTAGTTGACCGTGCCCAAAGACAGCGGCGACACCGCCAAATCCGTGCCGGTTATTCGAATTTTCTCCATTGGATTATCTCCTTATTGGCTTTTCCTTATTGTAACACCAATTTCAGATATCGTAAAGTCCCATTCGGGAATATATTGTCTTTCGGAAAAAACGATAAAAAGCCGATAAAGAGAGCGGAAAAATGCGCGCTGTTTAACCCAAAGGTAAACCAAAGAGCCGGGAAGGTGTGATATAATGAGGCAAGAACCCGCGGAATTTGGGATTTCCGGCATTTTAGACGAATGGGAAGTGTTGACATGCGCATTGTCTTAACCGGCGGCGGTACGGCCGGTCATGTTACCCCTCATCTGGCCATTATTCCAAGACTCCTGAAAGAAGGATGGGAAATCCATTACATCGGCTCCGAGACCGGCATCGAGAAGGATCTGATTGAAAGCATCGAGGGCGTGACCTATCACGCAATCAAAACCGGAAAGCTCAGAAGATATTTCAGCGCCCGAAACTTTACCGATCCTCTGCGCGTTATGGCAGGCGCTTATCAGAGCATCCGGCTTCTTAGGAAAATCAAGCCCAATATCGTATTCTCCAAGGGCGGCTATGTTTCCGTGCCCGTTGTGTATGCAGCAGCGCTCAATCGGATTCCCGCCATTATCCATGAATCCGACATGACCAGCGGCCTTGCCAATAAGCTGAGCCTGCCCTTCGCCAAAGAGCTTTTGTGCACCTTCCCGGAAACGGCAAAGGAAGCGGGCAAAAAAGCCTTGTATATCGGGGCTCCGATTCGCGACGAGCTGTTAAAGGGAAAACGCGAAAAAGGCATGAAGCTGTTCGGCTTTAACGAAAACCGTCCCGTTCTTATGGTCGTGGGCGGCTCGTTGGGCGCGCAGGCCATCAATCGTGCGGTCAGGGGCGCGCTTACGGAATTGACCAAGTGCTTTCAGGTTCTTCACATTTGCGGAAACGGAAACGTGGACGGAAAATACGAGGGCATGAAGGGCTATCATCAGGTACAGTATCTGAAGGAAGAAATGGCGGACGCCTATGCCTGTGCCGACGTTGTGATTTCAAGAGCCGGCTCCAACACGATTTGCGAGCTGCTTGCGCTCAGAAAGCCGACGCTGCTCATTCCCTATCCTTCCACCGCTTCCCGCGGAGATCAGCTGGTCAACGCCGCTTCCTTTGAAAGACGCGGTTTTTCAAGAGTTCTGGAGCAAAACGACCTCACGCCCGACACGCTGGTCAAGCGCGTGATCGAGGTGTACCGCGACCGCGGGCAGCTGATTGACAGCATGAACCGCGAGCCGCATATGAAGGCTGCGGACAGAATCGTCGAGAGAATTCATTACCACGCCAAAAAAGACAAAGAATAGCATTATCAGCGCCATCGCCTGACGAGACGATGGCGTTTTTCAGCGAAAACGGGAAAAACAGAATTATTTTCATCTGTGTGTTTTCAAAGATCAGGAAAAGTGGTATAATTGGCACAAAACGCCAATGGCAAAAGCGGACAGTCTCTTTTGAGAAAGGAAGAAGCGTATGCGTATTGTTACTTATAATCTGCGCTGCGACGTAAAGAATGACGGCGTGAACAGCTTTACAAGCAGAAAAGGCTTGGTTCTTAATAAAATTGATCAGGAAATGCCGGATGTGATCGGATTTCAGGAGGTTACGCCGCCGATGAACGCGTTTCTTCATAAAAAGCTTTCGGGCTATACGCTTGTCGGCTGCGGACGCGGAGAGGATTATGCGGACGAACACAACCCTGTCGCGTTCAGACCCGACCGGTACGAGCTGATCGGCCTTGATGTTACATGGCTTTCCGAAACGCCGTATGCGCCAGGAACGCGGTATAAAATTCAGTCCATCTGTCCGCGCATCATCACCCATGTTATTCTTCGCCCCCTTGGCTATAACGCAAAGCCTTTCCATGTGTACAACACTCATCTGGATCATGAATCCTCGCAGGCGCGGCAGCAGGGCGCAAAGCGGCTTTTGGAAAAAATGGAAGAGGATCAGAAGACGCATCCCTTCCCGGCGCTTGTTACGGGCGATTTCAACGCTTTGCCCGATGCGCCGGAAATTCGGATGATTCAGGAAAAGCTTTCCGATCTTACGGAGAATGTCGGCGTGACGTTCCACAATTTCGGCCGCAAGACAGACGGACAGATCGATTACATTTTCGCAAGCGGATTTGACAAGGAAGCTTCGGCGGTCAAGTGGACGGACGAATGGAACGGCGTTTTCCTGTCAGACCATTATCCGATTGAGTGCCGGGTCAAAAGAAAGGACGGCGGAGAGGTATGAACGAATACCTGATGATCGGCGAAGTTTTAAAGCCGCAGGGCGTAAAGGGAGACGTAAAGGTGCGCCCGATTACGTGCGATATTTTCCGCTTTGAAGAGATCGAGAAAGTGTATTTTCTGAAAGATGAAAAATACACGCCCATCGGCGTCCGTCTTGTCCGCATGGACGAGGATGCGGTGTATCTGCATTTCGACGGAATTGACGACAGAAATCTTGCCGAGACCATCCGCGGAAATTTTCTGTATGTGGACAGAGCGCATGCGGTGGAGCTTGATGAGGATGAAAATTTCATCGTGGACTTGATCGGCTTAAAAGGCGTGGATGATGAAGGAAACGAGTATGGAAAACTGGTGGACGTCATGCAGCCCGGCGGAAACGACGTATACGTGTTCAGAGACCGCAGGCGCGAGGTGCTGGTTCCCGCGCTCAAGACGGCGATATTAAAGGTAGACCTTGAAGCGCGCGTGATGCTCATGAGCGCTCAGCGTCTTCGTGAAGTGGCGGTATTCGATGAAGTTTAAAATTCTGACAATCTTTCCCGAAATGGTTGAAAGCTATTTAAAGGAAAGCATACTGGGCCGTGCAATCAAATCCGGCGCGATTGAAGCTGAGGCGATTGACATCCGCGCTTTCTCAAAGAATAAGCACAAAAACACCGATGATACGCCCTATGGCGGCGGCGCAGGCATGGTGATGCTGGCGCAGCCGATTGTGGACGCAATGGAAAGCGCGATGGGGGAGAATTTCAGGGGCAAGCGTCTGTATCTGTCCCCGCGAGGAAAAACGCTTACGCAGAAGATGGTGGAGGAGCTTTCAAAGGAAGAGGAAATCATCCTTCTCTGCGGCCACTATGAAGGCGTGGATCAGCGGGCGATCGATCTTGTGATTGACGAGGAGGTCTCCGTGGGCGACTATGTGCTCACCGGCGGCGAGCTTGGCGCGCTGATTGTGGTGGATGCGGTTTCGCGTCTGGTTCCGGGCGTGCTTGGCTCGGACGAATCAAGCGTAGACGAAAGCTTTTCAAGCGGCCTGCTCGAATATCCCCAGTACACCCGTCCGCGCGAATTCAGAGGATTGACCGTACCCGACGTATTGCTCAGCGGCCATCAGGCGAATATCGACCGATACCGCAGAGACGAGGCCTTGCGCGTCACCTTTGAGCGCAGGCCGGAAATGCTTAAAAACATTGCGCTTGACAAGCGCGACCATAAAGTAATCAGGGATCTTATAAAAGAAAGGAAAGAAAAGCACATGATCAAGATTGGATTTATCGATTTTTTCCTGGATGAGTGGCATGCAAACAACTATCCCAAGTGGATTGAGGAACAGTCTGAAATTCTGGGCGTTCCGTTCAAGGTTGCCTATGCGTGGGAGGACAAGGCGAAGGAAGGCGGCCTTTCCGGCAAAGAGTGGTGCGAAAAGTTCGGCGTAGAGCTTTGCGAAACCCGCGAAGAAGTTGTCGAAAAGTCCGACGTTCTGGTCGTTCTTTCGCCCGACAACGCCGAAGAGCATGAGCGCCTCGGCAAAGAAGCCCTCATGAGCGGAAAGCGCGTTTATATGGACAAGACCTTCTCAGAGGGCGTCGCCGCCGCAAAGCGCATGTTTGAACTCGCGGAAGCGAACGGAACCACGCTGTGCTCCTCCTCCGCGCTTCGCTTCTCCAGAAATCTGGACAAGCTCGCGGGCGATAAAGGCATTGTGAACTTTGCCGTTACCGGCCCCGGCGTACTCAAAAATTATTCCGTTCACCAGCTGGAAATGATTACGAAGGTTATGGGAACAGGCGCAAAGCGCGTGCTCGTTACCGGCACGGAAAATGCGCACAACGTTATGATCGATTACGGCAAGGATCGCTTTGCTACCATGTCTCAGGCGCCTATGTATGATTTCACATGCGCGGTCACCTGGGAAGACGGACAGGGCGAAATGATTGTTCCGACCGACTTTTTCCCGAACTTCATTCATGACATGCTCGCCTTCTTCGCAGGCGGAGAACCCGTTGCCCCGAAGGAGGAAACCATCGAAATCATGGCGCTGATTGAGACCGTCATCAAAGCTTCTCAAAAGCCCGGCGCGTGGTTTAAGGTGGAAGCGTAATCGGCTTATGGTTATGGAGCTGCCGCGGATCTGCGGCGGCTCTTTTTGTTTGGTTTTGCGGGGCGTGATCCGCTCAAGCGGGACAAAAAACGTCCCAGATATATGCGAAAAATGACCCGATTCGGGCGATGCACGGCCTGAAAAGCGTCTTTGGATGGTTGACGAACGAGTTTATAGGTTTTATAATTATCTTGTTAAGTTAAGGCATCGAAAAATAAGGAAGATATGCACAGAGGCGCGTGCCGGATGAAATGCATGTCTTTTTCTTGTTTGCGCTTAGGGACAGGACGATTGTTTCGGGAGGGAAACGAAATGAGAGTAAGACGCATTGGACGGCTTCCGGGTTATCTCGCGCTTTTGATCATTACATTGGTCGCGGCGCTTGCGCTTGGGGCGACCTACACGCTTACGGAGGAGCGCATATTTGAACAGAGTGCGCTTGCCGCCGAGAAGGCGCGGTTTCAAGTGATGCCTGATGCGGACGCATTTGAGAAAATTCCGACCGAAGACGATCAGATTAAGGAAGTTTACCAGGCGCTCAAGGCCGGAGAAATGGTCGGCTATGTCGCCGTGACGGATGTAAACGGCTATGGCGGCGAAATTGAGATTGTCGCAGGTTTTACGCTGGACGGAACGATCACGGGGATTTCAGTGGGCGGCGCGAACTTTAAGGAAACGCCGGGCCTCGGCGCAAAGGCGAAGGAAAAGGCGTTTAGCGACCGCTTTATCGGCAAAATCGCACCGATAGGCGTCGTAAAGGCGGGAAAGACGGCGGGAGAAAACGATGTGGATGCGATTGCATCGGCGACGATTACTTCTAACGCCGTTGCCGGGGGCGTTAATTCCATAGCTGAGTATATTTCAAAAACGATGATTTTTGAGGAAGGAGCATGACAAAATGAAATTCACATTCAAGCGCGGCGTGCACCTTTCCTACGGCGGCAAGAGCGCGACAAGCGTTCTGCCTGTTCGTGAATATGTGACGGACTATGTTAAAATCCCTATGAGCATGCATATCGGCGCGCCCAGCGAACCGTGCGTGAAGAAGGGCGATCTTGTTAAAATCGGTCAGGTGATCGCAACGCCCGTCGGGCCCTTGGGACTTCCCGTGCATGCAAGCGTATCTGGAGAGGTAACGGCGGTTGAGAAAATTCCCTACCTCATGAAAGATCCCGTCACGGTTGTCAGCATAAAAAACGATTTCAAGGAAGAATGGGTTGATTTAAATCCGCTGGGCAGCGTTGAAAGCGTTGATCCTTCCATGATTATTCCGGCGATTCGCGATGCGGGCATTTGCGGCATGGGCGGCGCGTCGTTCCCGACGCATGTGAAGCTAAGCCTGAAGCCCAATCAAAAGTGCGATGTGATTATCGTAAACGGCGCGGAATGCGAGACGCATCTGACGGCGGATCACAGGCTGATGCTTGAGTATCCCAGACGCATCGTGGATGGGCTTCGCGCGGCGATGCGCGCTTTGAATGTCGAAAACGGCGTTATCGCCATTGAAGACAATAAACCCGACGCCATAGAAGCCATGAAAAGAGCGGCCTCCGGCCGCGACGGCGTTTCCGTGTGCGAGCTTAGAACCAAGTATCCGCAGGGCGGCGAAAAACAGCTGATCGAAGCGGTCACAAAAAAGCAGGTGCCCTCCGGCGGTCTTCCGATCGACATCGGTGTGATCGTTTTAAACGTAGGAACGTGCGCTGCGATTGCGGATGCAATTATCGACGGCATGCCGCTGATTAAGCGCATTACCACCATCACCGGCTGCGTGCGTCATCCGGCAAACCTGATGCTGCCCGTCGGAACGATTGTCGAGGATATCATAGGCTTCTTGGGCGGCTTCCCGGAGGAGCCCGGCAAGATCACCTTCGGCGGCGCGATGACCGGTCTTTGCATTCCCAACATGCAGATTCCCATGATGAAATCCACCAACGGCATCGTCGTTTTCAATGAACGCGAGGCCATGAGCATGGAGGAAGGCCCCTGCATCCGCTGCGCAAAATGCGTGCACGCTTGCCCGATCGGCTTAAACCCCTACAGAATCAAGGTGGAGGCCGACGCGGACAGGCTGGACGCTGCAAAAAAGCTCAACGTTATGGACTGCATGCTTTGCGGCTGCTGCTCGTATGTGTGTCCGTCCAGACGCTGGCTGAGCGCATCGTTTAAAATCGTCAAAGAAAAGCTGATCCGTCAGGCGAAGGGAGGGCAGAAGGCATGAGTATTCGTTTGTCAAGCGCGCCGCATATCCGTACCGGCGCTTCCACGCAGAGTCTGATGCTCAATGTGGTCATCGCGCTTATGCCCTGTGTGGCTGCGGGCGTTTACCTTTTTGAAATGAACGCGCTGGCAGTTCTGTGTATGAGCACGGGAACCGCGGTTCTTATGGAATATCTCTGGCAGAAGCTTATGAAAATCCCGGTGCGCGTGGGGGACTGCTCCGCGCTGGTTACCGGCATCATTTTGGGCCTTACGCTGCCTCCGACGCTTCCGTGGTGGGCGACGATGGTAGCCAGCGCGTTTGCGATCATCATCGTAAAGCAGCTCTTCGGCGGCATCGGCGACAATTTTCTAAATCCCGCTTTGACGGCGCGCGCGGTGCTTTTGGCGTCGTGGCCTGCGCACATGACGACCTTTGTGGATATTTCCAGAGAGCATGTTGCGGACGCCGTTTCAATGGCGACGCCCTTGTCCGGCGAAAATGCGGTTGAATACACCTGGATGCAGCTTTTTCAGGGCGCGATTCCCGGTTCCATCGGCGAAACGTGCAAAGCCGCGATTCTGGTGGGCCTTGCGTATCTTTTGATCACAAAGACCATTTCGTGGCGCATTCCCGTAATCACGATGCTGTCTGCGTTTGTATCCGCTTTTATTCTCGGCATGGATCCCGTTGAGTCAGTTCTGACCGGCGGCATTCTTTTCGGCGCGGTGTTTATGGCGACCGATTACACGACAAGCCCCATGAACGCAAGCGCGCAGTATGCCTACTCCGTGGGAATAGGCTTTCTTACGATGCTCATCCGCCGCTTCGGCGCATATCCGGAAGGCGTGACTTATGCCATTCTTCTTATGAACATCCTAACGCCGCTTCTGGATAAATATCTGCCCAACAAAATCTACGGTCACGGCAAGAAGAAGGAGGCGAATCAGGCATGATTAAGGAAAGAAAGAGCCTCGGGAAAATCTTCTTAAACGGCGTTATCACGGAAAACCCCACCTTCCGGCTGGTTCTGGGCGCCTGCCCGACGCTTGCCGTCACAACAAGCGCCGTCAACGGAATCGGAATGGGCGCGGCGGCGACGTTTGTGCTCGTTGGCTCAAACGTGGTTGTCTCCATGCTTCGAAAGTTTATTCCGGATAACGTTCGAATTCCCGCGTTCATCGTGATCATTTGTACGTTTGTCACGATGGTTCAATTGTTTATGCAGGCGTATCTGCCTTCCCTTTATGAAAGCCTCGGTATTTTCATTCCCCTGATTGTCGTCAACTGCATCATTCTTGCCCGAGCCGAGGCGTTTGCCAGCAAAAATCCCGTGCTCGCATCGGCAGTGGACGGTCTTGGCATGGGCGTTGGATTTACGCTTGCATTAACGCTCATCGGCATGATCCGCGAGCTTATCGGAAGCGGAACGCTGTTCGGCCTTAATGTTATGGGCGCGGGCTATGAGCCGATGCTCCTTTTCGTGCTTGCCTCCGGCGGTTTTTTGACCTTCGGAATCCTCCTGGGCGTGATTAACGCGATCACAGCCTATTTCCAGAGGGATAAGCATTCGGAAGGAGGGAGAGCATGAACGAGATTACGAAGATGCTTCTTTTTATGGTCAGCTGCGTGCTTACCAATAACTTCATTTTCTCCAAATTCTTAGGCTGCTGTCCGTTTCTCGGCGTTTCAAACAAGGTTGAAACCGCGGCCAGCATGGGTCTTGCGGTCACGTTCGTCATGACGATTGCATCGCTTTTCTCCTATATGGTGTATCATTGGCTGCTGGTGCCTTTAAAGATCACCTTCATGCAGACAATCGCCTTTATTCTGGTCATTGCGGCGCTGGTTCAGTTTGTGGAAATGTTCCTGAAGAAGGCGAGCCCCTCCCTGCACGGCGCGCTGGGCATTTATCTTCCACTCATTACCACCAACTGCGCGGTTTTGGGCGTTGCGACCCTGAACGTTTCCGAAAACTACAATTTGATCTACTCCGTTTTGAACGGCGCGTTTTCCGCTATCGGCTTTCTGGTTGCCATTGTTCTCATGGCGGGCGTTCGCGAGCGCCTTGAAAACGCCAAAATCCCCGAATGCATGAAGGGATTTCCCATCAGCCTCGTATCCGCCGGACTCATGGCGATTGCGTTCATGGGATTCAGCGGGCTTGTGTAAGAAAGGAGGCCGGAGGATATGATGAACATTCTCTTCGCGGCTGTTGTGTTGAGCGCGCTCGGCCTTGCGTTCGGTCTGATTCTTACCTTTGCCGAGAAGAAATTCCGCGTGGATGTGGATGAAAGAATTGCTGAGGTTCGCGCTTGTCTCGGCGGCGCAAACTGCGGCGCGTGCGGCTATGCCGGATGCGACAATTTTGCCGAGGCGGTTGTAAAGGGCGAAGCCAAGCCCAATTCCTGCCCGCCGGCGGGCGAAAAGGGCGCGAAGGAAATCGCCGCGATCATGGGCGTTGAGACGAGCGTTGAGGAAATGAAGGTTCCGCGCGTATTGTGCTCGGGCAGAGCCGGCGTGGCCTTCTCCCGCTATCGCTACGACGGATATAGAAACTGCGCCGTAGCAGACGGCCTTGCGGGCGGACCCAAGATGTGCCGCTTTTCGTGCATCGGCCTTGGCGACTGCATGGATCACTGCGTAATGGGCGCTATCAGCATTGTGGACGGTCTTGCCGTTATTGATTATGATAAGTGCATTTCCTGCGGCGAATGCGCCAAGCATTGTCCGCGCGGCGCGATTCAGATGATGCCGGTTTCGCAGACCGTGTATGTCAACTGCAGAAATACCGACAACGCCCGCGAGGCCAAAAGCGTGTGCATGAGCGCGTGTATCGGCTGCGGAAGATGCAAGCGCGAGTGCAAGTACGACGCGATATATATCGAAAATTTCTTTGCGCACATTGATCCCGAAAAGTGTACCCGCTGCGGCGCGTGCGCGTCCGTTTGCCCGTGCACAGCAATTAAGGATCTGATTAACGGTCTTCCGCACAGACCGAATTTCTATTAAGGGAGACAGGTTGTTTTAATGCAGTCGGTTATTGCGCTGGGAACGTTTGACGGCATGCATCTGGGCCATCGCACGGTTATTTCGCGTGCGGTGGAAAAAGCGCGTCAAATGAATGCCAAAGCGATGGTGTACACCTTTTCGTCGATCCCGAGGGCGCTTTTTGCAGATGCGCCCAAAATGCTCATGACGGCTGAGGAGAGGAAAAAGGAAATGCTCAAAATGGGCGTTTCGGAAGTGGTGATGGTGGATTTCACCAAAGAAATTGCCGAAATGAGCCCGGAAGCGTTTGTTCGAATGCTTTATAATGCTTATCACCCGTGCGCGATTGTTGCGGGGGAGGATTACTCCTTCGGCTACAGGGCGCAGGGGAATATGGAGCATCTCAAAAAATATGCAGAGGAGATGGGATTTGAAGTTATTACGGTAGAAACCGTTCGGGTAAAAATGTCCGACGGCTCCTTCGGAAGCAAGATATCTTCGACGGATATTCGAAAAGCGTTGGAGGATGAAAATATTTTGCTTGCCGAACGTCTTTCCAAAGGCGAGATTTTGTAGTATTATTAGAAGGAAGCTTGTATTCCTGGCTTCAGGACGGGGCGCAATTCCCCACCGGCGGTACAGCCCGCGAACCGCGCGTATTTTTCAGGCGCGCGGCCGATCCGATTTTTGATAGGCGGAGCCGACAGTAACAGGCTGGATGGAAGAAGAAAAAGCTGCTTTGCAGCATCAGGAGGAAAAAGATATGTCTATGGGTAACTATGCCGCGTCCGTAAAAATCAAGACCATTGTTCGTGTTGCCGCCTTGTGCGCTCTGAGCGCGATTTTATACGCTTTGCCGGGAATCCCGATCATTCCGCCGATTTATAAGCTGGATTTTTCGGGAATCCCCGTATTTTTGGGCGCAATGTGGTTGGGCCCGATTCAGGGCGTTGTTATTGCGCTCTTTAAGGATATTACGGGTCTTGTGCATTCGTCCAGCGCAGGCGTGGGCGAGCTGGCCGATTTCATTTGTTCCGTCGCTTTCATTCTCCCGATTGCATTTTTGCTGAAAAAGGGGAGCGGGCGGGCGAAAAAGGCGCTGATTCTTTTGCTCGGAATTCTTTTCATGGTCATTGCCGGAGCGGCTGCGAATTACTGGATTTTGATCCCGTTCTACGTCAAGGGAACGATGACGATTGAGAAAATTGTCGCAATGATCGCAAATGTGATTCCGGCGGTTGACTCTCTGGGAAAACTGATATTTTATGCGACGGTACCGTTTAATCTTCTGAAAGGCGCGATCATTGCGGTCGTTGTGTGGTTTTTGGACTGGCGGCTTGAAAAGATCGTCTGATGGAGAAGAAAATGATTTTGACCGGCTCGGTCGCACACGGAAAGGCGCTGGGGCGCACGGTCGGCATGCCGACGGCGAATCTGCGCGTGGACGAAGGATGCGAATTGCCGGAAGCCGGCGTGTATGCGACGATATCGGAAATTGACGGGCGGGAACGGCTGTCCGTTACCAACATCGGCGCTCGTCCATCGGTGGACGACAGCCCCGTCTGGACGGTTGAAAGCCATTTGATCGGCTTTTCGGGCGATCTGTACGGGCAGAGAATGAAGCTTATTGTGCTTGAAAAAATCCGTCCGCAAATGCGTTTTTCATCCCTTGATGAAGTAAAGAAGCAAGTGGAGGCGGACGTTATACGCGCCGGAGAAATTTATAAAACGTACAGGAACTCATAAAACCGGGAGGGAAGAACATGGAAAAGAAGATTCTGTTCCCCAGAACCACGGTGGCAGGCGTGGACATGCCCAGAATGATCGCCGGAACGAACTGGATGCTCGGCTTCAGTCACACCAGCTCCTCGGCGGATGAACTGATCAAAATGCGCAATTACAACCGCGATGCAATTGTAAAGATTCTGGAGGCGTATGACGCCTACGGCATCAATGCGGTGATGGGCCCTTACGGCGACAATCCCGTGCTTAGTGACGCCGTACACGCGGCGGAGGATAAGTTCGGCCATGAATTCATTATCGTCGATACGCCGATTGTGAATGTAGACGACAGCGCACAGGCGCGAAAGGAAGCGGAGGCGCGCTTTAGGCAGTCGCGCGATCTGGGCGCGAAGTTCTGCCTCATCCACCATTACAGCGCGGAACAGCTGGTGAACAAAAACAAGCAGGAAATGCCGCGTCTGCCCGATTATCTTAAAATGATCCGCGACAACGGCATGATTCCCGGCTTGTCCGCGCACATGCCGGAGCTTATCGTCTATTCCGATCAGAACGAATACGACGTTCAGACCTACATTCAGATTTACAACTGCATGGGTTTTCTGATGCAGGTTGAGATTGAATACATCAACAAGGTCATCTGGAACGCAAAAAAGCCGGTCATGACCATCAAATCCATGGCAGCCGGACGCTGCTCGCCCTTTGTAGGGCTCACCTTCAGCTATGCCACCATCCGCCCCTGCGACATGGTTACGCTGGGCGCGTTTACGCCGAGCGAGGTTCACGAGGATGTTGAAATCGCGCTTGCGGCCATTGAACGCAGACAGCCGGATCTGGAGGGCAGAAACAGCCCCGCAAAATCCGAAATTATGCAAAAATAATGGAAAAAGCGCGCCTTGTGTTCGTTGACGGACGGGGAACGGAGCTTAAAAAACTCATGCATCCCCTGTTCTCGGACGAGCGTCTTTTAAAAATCACCCGCCGAAAAGCGGAAAGCCTGCGAATCGATTCCGCCTGCGCTGAGCTTGCGTTTCTTGCCGCGCAGAAAATCGCATTCGGCGGGATAAAGAAAAACCTCTATTTCTATGGGGAAAACGACAAGCCGTATTTCAAAGATGAGAAATACGGCTGCTTGTCTTTTGCCCACGCTTCATCCGTCGGCGCATGTCTGATCGCGCCGGTCAGGTGCGGCTGCGATATTGAGGATAAAAACAGAGACGTCGGCAAAATTGAAGCAAAAATCCGTTTTTTCAAAGGCGGGGAAGAGGAAAACGCGCTTACGCTCTGGTGCGCCAAGGAAAGCTATGTGAAGCTCACGGGAGAAGGGCTTTCAAAGCCGTTTTCAGAGCTTTTCTTGAAGAACAGTTTTCTGTTTGACAGGGATGAGACAGAACTTGCGCGCGTCAAAACGGGAGAAATCGGGCGAATTGTGTGGGCGGCTTCATTTGTCGAAGAAATCGATATGGCCGTAACGCTTCTGACGGCGGAAAAAGTCATGTCCATGCTTTCGGATTAAGAGGTAAAGAATATGAACAAGCTTTTGCGCGCACATGCAGATCAGATTATTGCGTCCGCTATTCATGCCGTAATGCCCGACGAGGCGGTTGCCCGCGCGCTTGGCGGAAAAGCGTTTCCCGGTCGCGTTTTGCTGGTTTCTGCGGGGAAAGCAGGCTGGCAGATGGCGAAGGCGGCAAGCGATTGTCTGGGCGATCGCATTGACGCTGGCGTTGTCGTAACCAAGTATGGCCATGTAATGGGGGCCATCGCCAATTTTGAATGTTACGAGGCAGGTCATCCGGTGCCCGATGAGAATTCCTTTCGCGGGACGCAGGCGGCTTTGAATCTCGTAAGCGATTTACAACCCGAGGATACGGTGCTGTTTCTGCTTTCAGGCGGCGGCAGCGCGCTTTTTGAAAAGCCGCTGGTTCCGGGCGAGGTTCTTCAGGATATAACGAAACAGCTTCTGGCCTGCGGCGCGGATATCGTTGAAATCAACACCATCCGCAAGCGCTTATCCGCCGTAAAGGGCGGTCGCTTTGCGCAGCTGTGCGCGCCCGCGCAGGTGTTCTCCGTCGTTTTAAGCGACATTCTGGGCGATCCTTTGGATATGATCGCTTCCGGCCCCGCGTATCCGGACGCTTCCACCTGCGAACAGGCGCTGGCGATTGCAGAGAAATATGCGCTCAGGCTTGACGCCGCCGCGCGTGAGCTTCTTAAAAAGGAAACGCCCAAGGCGCTTTACAATGTTGAAACCCAGATTACCGGTTCTGTTCGCGAATTGTGTTTTTGGGCGGCTGAAGCAGCCCAAAAACTCGGATACGAACCTGTTATGCTTACTGATCAGCTTTGCTGTCAGGCGAAGGAGGCCGGAAGCTTCTTATCGTCGGTGCTCAAAACCCATGCCGGCAGTAAAAAGAATCTGGCGTTCCTTGCAGGCGGCGAAACAGTGGTGTATCTGATGGGCAAGGGCAAGGGCGGACGGAATCAGGAACTCGCGCTCTCCGCTGCAATCGGTATAGAAGGAAACGCTCAAATGGCGGTTTTCAGCGTTGGGAGCGACGGAACCGACGGCCCGACAGACGCTGCGGGCGGGTATACCGACGGCGACACGGCGAGGGAGCTCAGAGAGAAGGGCATCGACGTCTATAAGGTTCTTCAGGATAACGACGCATACAATGCATTAAAGGAAGTCGGCGGTCTTATCTTTACAGGCCCTACCGGCACCAATGTAAACGACGTCGCACTTGCGCTTTTTCGTGCGGAAGAGTAAAAAACACAAATATAAAAGCTCGCAGGCATTCATCTGCGAGCTTTTATGCGGTATTTTTTTATCCGATCAGTTCACTATCAACCCGGAAGGTGCTGATTACGGCTTCGGCAATATCCTTTTCAACATCGGTAAAGGTGAAGACGTACATATTGGAACCGGCGGGCATGAAATACTGGGAAACATCGTGGCTTTTGTATTTTGCGCCGATGTACATAATCTGGGTGAGATCATTGATGGAGACAAGCCCTGAATCTTCCTTGAATTCGATGCCGGTGAAGGAAGACTGAAGCATGGCTTTGAACGCGTCAATCTCCTCCGCCAGACGGTCAACGGTGATTCCGTCGGACGGGCCGTAGGTCAGAACCATCTGCTCGCCCGTAGCGGCGATAGAGAAAAGAATGTTGTTGTCCGCCGCATTCAGGCTCTCATGAAGGGCGGTTACTTCCGTATAGCCCATGATATCATAAGCCTCGGTGAGATTCTGGGGCGTGGAATTAAGGCCGATCAGCGCCCATTCGGCGGGCACGCCGACATAATAGCCGACGGCGGGGTTGATATAGCCGTGGAAATACATTTCGCCTTCGGCAAGCGGTTCTTCTGAGGTAGCGGTTTCGGCATAAGCGCATGCGCCGGCCATCAGCATGACGGCAATCAGAAGGGCAAGGAATTTTTTCATGATTTGTACCTGCTTTCGAAAAAAGATGCTCCATAAAGGATATCACAATTTGAAGTAAAATGCAACCGCTGAAAATGGACGATTTTCTGCGCGTTTTATGAAAAAGTTTTCATTTGACAAAAAAACGTCAAAATTTGGAACCAAGGCGGAAAAAGCGTCGTCTAAAAGGCATAGAAACTCAATGAAGGGGGATATGAAAATGAGAAAAATCCTTTCTGCCGGTTTGATTCTGGCAATTGTCCTTGCGCTTTGTCCCCAAGCGATGGCGGACTGGGGCGACAGCTGGTCGGACGGCTGGGACAGCTACTACCCGACGGGTTCAAGCTACACGGTGACGGGCTCCACAAATCTTTTTTACGCGTCAAGCGCGCAGCTTACAAACATAAACGTTGCTGTCAGCCGCCTTTCAAGCTTTGACATCGGATACGGAGAGCATTTTTCCTTCAACGATTGGGTCGGCCCGCGAACGGCGCAGTATGGTTTTAAAAACGCCGTGAACGGACGCGGCGTGGTCACGCGCGGCGGCGGCACGGGTCAGGTGGCGACGACCTTGTATCTGGCCGTCAGTCAGCTGGACGGAATTACGTATACCGAAAAGACCACATGGGACGATCATTTTGCGCAGTCCTATACCTCCTCCGGCTACGACGCGGTGATTGTGGATTACGCAAACGGCAGAGATTTCTCGTTTTTAAACGAAGCGGGCGATATGCATGTAGAAATGTGGGCGTCCAGAAGCTATCTGTACTGCACCATTTCGGTCTCGCCGGTTTTTGGCGGCAGCGTCGGCGGACGGCTGATCGGCTATTCCACCATCGTTCTTTCCGGCACCAATACGCTTAAAAACAACGTGCGCCTCGCTGCGAATGCAATAAACGGAACGAGTCTCAGCTATTACGGCGAATTCTCCTTTAACCAGCTGGTCGGCCCGCGCACGCAGGCCAACGGCTTTGGTAACGCCGTCAACGGACGCGGCGTTATCGTAACGGGCGGCGGCGTTGCGCAGGTTGCATCGAGCATTTATCTTGCCGCCAAGGATCTGAATTCTATCTATTTTCTTGAAAAGAAAACCTATGATCATCGGTTTAATCAGTCCTACGTTGATGACAGGGAGGACGCCATTGTAACCGATTACAACAACGGTCACGATTTCCGCTTCCGATATGTCGGGTACGGAACGCTTATGATCAATACCTACGTCTCTGCAGACGGAACGAGACTGATTACGGAGATTTACGAATACTGAAAATCGATTGAAACAGCGACTGAATCAGATGGGCGCGCCGGTAAAAGGCGCGCCTGTTTAATTTAGTGAAAATAAATCCATTTTAGAATTGACAAAAATAAATTCGGTGTTTATAATATGGATCAATCAAGCGTATCGGGGAAGGAGGCGGAAGGATGGACGGAAAGATACTCAAAGCGCTGGGCGATCCCAAGCGGTTTCAGCTTCTTAAGATCATGTCGGAGCGCGGATACTGCGTGAGCGCGCTGGCCGAGAGCACGTCTCTTTCGGAATCCGCGGTGTCGCAGCATTTGAAGATTCTGCGCGAGGCGGATCTGGTGGTCGGCGTAAAGAGAGGATATTACACGCATTATTCCGTAAACAAGGAAACGATTGAAAATGTGATCAACGCGCTTTCGGAGCTTGCCAATGTAAAGCATAAGCCCTGCAGCGGGCCGTTTTACGGATGTCCCTTAGCGGAAAAGGTGCAGTGCAAATCCTACGTGCCCCCCGAGAATAGAACGAAAGAGGAAGAGAAGACATGCTGAAACGGTTTTTAGCCTACTACAAGCCCCACAAATTTATGCTGTCGATGGACATGCTGGCTGCGTTCACGATGTCGGTCATCGGCATGGTGTACCCGATGGTCACGCAGGACATGCTGAACGATTACATCCCCAATAAGGAGTATATGTCGATCATCATTGCGGGCATTGTCGTGCTCGTGCTGTATGTGATCAGAATGTTGCTGAATTATTTTGTTCAGTATTATGGGCACATGATCGGCGTAAGCATGCAGAGCCAGATGCGCAAGGATCTGTTTGCGCATCTTGAGAAGCTGCCCTACAAGTTCTTTGACAACAACGAAACCGGACGCATCATGTCCCGAATCACCGGCGATCTTTTTGAAGTGTGCGAGCTTGCGCACCACGGCCCGGAAAACCTGCTCATTTCCTCCACGATGATCATTATTTCCTTCGTATATCTTTGCACGATCGACTGGATTTTAACGCTCATCGTCTTTGCGTGCGTTCCGCTGCTCGTATGGGTTACGCTCCACTACAGAAAGCCCATGACACAGGCGTTCCGCGACAGAAGAAAGTCCAACGCCACCATTAATGCCGCCGTCGAAAGCTCCATCACCGGCATCCGCGTCACCAAAGCCTACACCAACGCGAAGGAAGAAAAAGTGAAGTTCGCCAAGGGCGACGATGAGTTTGTTGATGCGTCCAGAAGATCCTATCAGGCGATGGCGAAGTTCCATTCCGGCACGCAGTTTATCACCTCCGTTTTCAATGTCGTAATCCTGATCGCCGGCGGTCTTTTCCTTTATTCCGAACGCATTGATTTCGGCGATTATTCCGCTTTCATCGTATCCGTAAACCTGTTTATCGGCCCTGTAAATACCCTCATCGGCTTCATGGAGCAGTTCCAGAACGGCGCTTCCGGCTTCCAGAGATTCTGCGAGATCATGGACGAGGAGCCCGAAAAGGACGCGCCCGACGCGATCGAGCTTAACAACGTCGAAGGCGTGATCGAGTTTGAAAATGTAACCTATGCCTATGACCCCTCGAAGGAAGTTCTGCATGATGTGAACCTGCGCCTGGAAAAGGGCAGAAAGCTCGCGCTGGTCGGTCCCTCCGGCGGAGGAAAGACCACGCTTTGCCACCTGCTTCCGAATTTCTACAGGCTGCGCGACGAGGACGGAACGATCAGAATCGACGGCATTGATATCCGAAAGCTGACCATGGATTCCGTAAGACGCAATATCGGTATCGTTCAGCAGGACGTATTCCTGTTTGTCGGAACCATCAGGGACAACATCCGCTACGGCAGAATGGACGCGACGGAGGAGGAAATCATCGAAGCGGCCAAGCGCGCCAACATTCACGATTACGTCATGACCCTTGAAAACGGCTACGACACCGAAATCGGCGAGCGCGGCGTAAAGCTTTCCGGCGGCCAGAAGCAGAGATTGTCCATCGCCCGCGTATTCCTGAAAGACCCCGCCATCCTGATTCTGGATGAAGCCACGAGCGCCCTTGACAACACTACGGAAGTGCTCATCCAGGAAGCGCTTGACGAACTTTGCAAAGGCAGAACGACCCTTGTCGTCGCGCACCGCCTTTCCACCATCCGCAATGCCGATGAAATCGCCGTCGTCATGAACGGCAGAATCACCGAGCGCGGAACGCATGAGGAACTGATCGAAAAAGGCGGAACGTACAAGAGCCTGTATTCCCTTCAGTTCAGAGACAACGATTATATCGCATAAGAAACAAAAACGGCGCATGCAGAATAAAATCTGTATGCGCCGTTTGTTTTTTATGGGTTATTCAAAAAGGGATTTAAGATAATTCTCAAGGTCGTTATAATTTCCGTTTTTGTAAACGGAAATATCCCGCCCATCCTTGTTCAGAAGGCAGTCTGTCAGAAGAAAAACCTTCATGCCTGCTTTTTCTGCGGCGGCGTCTTCGATGGCGTCGTTTCCGATCATGAGGCATTGCTCGGCTTTGAGGCCGTTTTTCTCAAGAATTTCAAGGTAATAGGCGGGATTAGGCTTGCAGAAACGGGAGTTTTCGTAGGAAGTGATATAGGAAAAATCATCCGGGTTCACGCCTGCCCACGTTATTCTGTTTTTCTGTGCGATCATGGGAAAGATGGGGTTGGAGGCTAAAATCAAATTTACGCCTTTTTCTTTCAGGAAGGAAACGATCTTTGATGCGTTTTCGGTATAGCCGCAGGCGGCCTTTGCGTTTAAAAATTCAGTTTTGTAAAAGTCTTCAAAAATCGGTTCGTCGTTTCTGCCCTTTTCGGGAAAGAGGACGGTGAAAGTTTGCCAGAAAGCGTCTTCATTTGAAACGCTTCCGTCGTTTTTGATCATGGAGGCCGTGCCTGCCCAGATGGCGGAGATCAGCTTCTCGGGGTCATATCCGAAGGGCGCAAGGCGTTTTGCGAGGTTTTTGAAATAGAGCTTGGTGAACGCTTCCTGGTCCATCGGAAGAAGCGTACCGTCAAGATCGAAAAATACGTTTTTGATTTTCATCATTTTCTCCTTAATTTCTTTCATTTCTGTAGAAGGCGTACATGCACACCGCTGACAGGAAAAATGCCAGGAAGCCGAACACGAAGGGGAGCTTTGCGCCGAGTTCATAGATAAAGCCCGCCAGGGCGGATCCGAAAATCGAGCCGAAGGACTTTACGGAATTGAACGCGCCCATGATAAGATTGCTGTTCTCGCCCTTTCCGAGCACGGCGGTTTTGTTTTGAATGAGTGGGAGCGACACGAAGTAGAACGCGAAGAAAACGACGTTTATGATGATAAAGGGAACCATACCTGACACAAAGATCACGCCCAGCATGGAAACCGTGCAGACTGCCATTACGCCGATCATATAGAGGGAAGCGTTTTTCTTTTTCATGATCCACAGGCACAGCGTGCCGTTTGCAACGAGCGATATTACGCCCAGCGCCGCCTTGATTATGCCGTTGTAACCGGAGGAAAGATTGAATTGGTCTCTCAAATAGAAATTGAAGCACTGTTCAAAGGCGATATAGCCCAGATTCGACAGGCCATATACGATGAAAATCAGCGCAATCAGCTTTGTCATGAACTTTCTGCACTGATAAATCGCAGAGAAAGGATTGCACGACCCTGCCAGCAATTTTGGCGTAAGCCTTTCAAGCCCGGACTGCCGGTCGTCTTCAATCAGGAAATAATGCATTACCGATGTGCCCGCAAGCGTAATCACCTGAAGCCATACCGACCAATATACATTGATTTCGCCGATCATGCCGCCCACAAAATAGCCGAACGACGCCGAAACCGCCTGAACCGTTGCGTTGACGGCAAGGTTTTTTCCGCGGTTTTCTTCATTGGATACATTAACTGTGTACGTAAGAAACGATACGTAGGATCCGCCGATAAAGATGCCCGCGAACATTCGCGCAAGCAGAAACTGTATCTCTGTCTGGGCAATGCCGAAGAAAATTTGTCCAACGGAATATCCGATTCCGCAGATCAGCATAACGGTTTTGCTTGAAATATAGCCGGCAATCTTTCCCCAGAAAGGCGAAAACAAAAAGTTCATCAGCATCATCGCCGCCATGGCGAGGCCGAACATGTAGTCATTAAGCCCAAGATCCACAATGATCGTGGGCGTGACCGGGTGCACAAAATTGGCGGCCATGTTGAAAACAAAGAGAATGATAAAGAAAAGGGGCGTTCGGGATTTGAGTTTCAATCGCATCGCTCTTTTCATGTATATTTTTCTGATATTATATCATTTTCAGGTGAAATGAGCAAGAAAAAACGTCTGATAAACGTGTGGGGTTTATCGGATGTTTCAGGACAATACAAAAAGAAAAGCCGCTTTCGCGACTTTTCTTTTCGACGGAAGCGGTGGGATTCGAACCCACGGACGGTTTCCCGTCACCTGATTTCGAGTCAGGGCCGTTATGACCACTTCGATACGCTTCCATGTGAACTTCAATATTATACAATGTTTTTTCTGAAAAAGCAAGGGGAAAACGTTAAAAATCGGCGCGACAATGGAATGTTTATTTTGCTTATCGTTCTTGCGTTTCATAATGAGATATGATATACTTTAAGTGTCATAGTTTGACAATTTTTAATAAGGAGACGGACGCATGAAAGCGATTATTAACGGCAGAATTATCACCCCCAACGGCACCATCGAAAACATGGCGCTTCTTTACGATGAGAAAATTCAGGGAATCGTTTCTCTCGATCAGATCAATGACGCAGAAGTAATCG
This sequence comes from Clostridia bacterium, assembly GCA_017522345.1. Taxonomy (GTDB): domain Bacteria; phylum Bacillota; class Clostridia; order Christensenellales; family Aristaeellaceae; genus SFHK01. The sequence goes on from JAFWZN010000049.1 coordinate 36,895, forward strand.
ACGCGGAAGGCAAATACGTGCTTCCGGGTCTTGTAGATATGCACATTCACGGCTACCTCGGCGAGGACGCTTCCGATGGCGAGGAAGACGGCATCCGCAAAATGGCCAAGGGCATCGCAGCCAACGGCGTTACCAGCTGGCTGCCCACCACGATGACGGTTTCCTATGACGCGCTTGAAAAGGCCTTTGCCGCCATCAAGACCGTTATGGCAGAGACCAAGAAGGACGACTTTGACGGCGCCGAAATCATGGGCGTCAACGCCGAAGGTCCGTTCATCAACGCCGCCAAGAAGGGCGCTCAGGCGGGCGAGCACATCCGCACCTGCGATCCCGAGTTCATTGATAAGTATTCCGACATCATCAAGGTGTTCACCGTTGCCCCCGAAGTCAAGGGCAACATGCGCGCCATCCGCGAAATCAAAAAGGCGCATCCCGAGATGCTGATCTCCATGGGCCACACCTCCGCCACCTTCGAGCAGGCTGAAAAGGCCGTTCGCGCAGGCGTTCGCCACGTAACCCACCTGTTCAATGCCCAGACGCCCCTTGCCCACAGAGATCCCGGCGTTGTCGGCTGCGCGCTTTGCGAATCCCGCGTTTCCGCCGAGCTGATTGCCGATATGTTCCACGTAAACAAGGCGCTTTTCAAGGTTGTCGCCGACGCCAAGAAGGATAAGCTCGTTCTGATTACCGACTGCACCCGCGCCGGCGGACTGACCGACGGCGAGTACACGCTGGGCGGTCAGCCCATCTTTGTTAAGGGCGTAGAGTGCCGTCTGGCGGACGGAACCATCGCCGGCAGCGTTCTTAAGCTCAACGAGGCTGTCCGCAATATGCATAACAGCTATCGCCGCCTGCCGCTTCACAAGGTTGTTAAGATGGCGTCCCTCAACCCTGCCAAGGCGATCGGCATTGACAAGACCAAGGGCTCCATCGAGGTTGGCAAGGATGCAGACTTCTGCTTTGCCGACGAGCAGTTTAACATCAGCCGCACCATCCTTCGCGGCCGCACCATTTACGAAGCGTAATTTAAGCCGTTTATTGGAGGTTTTCGATTATGGAACTTAAAATCAAAGCGCCCCTCGATCCTGGCTTTTACCCGATGGTTAAATTCGTCGACGAGTTTGACGCAGACGTTGCCAAAAGCGAAAAGCAGACCATCGCCGTAAGCGTTATCCGCAATCAGGGCTACACCCACACCATCAAGATGGACGTTTTCAAAGACGGCATCGACGACGCGCGCAACTGCAAGGTTGTTGAACGCATCGTAAAGACCTTCCTTTGGGTATACGGCGGCTACAAAATCGTGATCGCCGGCTCCAAGGTGATTTATGAGCACATCAAAAAGTGCTATGCCGCCGACGGCGAGCGCGCCTTTGACAACGACTTCATGGCCGGTGTTTACGAGCATCCCTTTGAGGTTGAGTTCGTTGCCTGCCCCAACTGCGCCCCCGAGACCAATGAGTCCGCAAGCCCCGTAGGCCGCCATCTGGACGGCTGCCGCATCGGCTTTGACGCAGGCGGCTCCGACGTGAAGGTTTCCGCGGTCATCGACGGCGAAAGCGTATATTCCGAAGAAATCGTCTGGCATCCCAAGACCCAGACCGATCCGAACTACCATTACAACGGAATCAGAAATGCCATGCTGAAGGCCGCCGAGAAGATGCCCCGCGTAGACGGCATCGGCGTTTCCTCCGCAGGCGTTTACATCGACAACCGCGCGATGGTTGCCTCTCTTTTCATCAAGCTGTCTCCCGAAGACAAGGAAAAGTGCAAGAACATCTATCTTGACGTTGCCAAGTCCATTGGCGACATGCCCATCGAAGTTGCCAACGACGGCGACGTTACCGCCCTTGCCGGCGCGATGGATTTAAACGACAACCGCGTTTTAGGCATTGCCATGGGCACCAGCGAAGCGGGCGGCTATGTTGACGGAAACGGCAACATCACCGGCTGGCTTAACGAGCTCGCGTTCGTTCCCGTTGACGTGAACCCTGAAGCCATGGTCGACGAATGGTCCGGAGACGTCGGCTGCGGCGTTAAGTATTTCTCTCAGGATTCCGTCATCAAGCTTTGTCCCGCAGCGGGCATTGAGCTGGACGAGAGCCTGACGCTTGCCGAGAAGCTCAAGTACGTTCAGACCCTTCATGCAAACGGAGATTCCAGAACCAACGGCATTTATGAAACCATCGGCGTATACTTCGGCTATCAGCTCGCCTACTATGCCAAGTTCTACGACATCGCCCACGTTCTCATCATGGGCCGCGTAACCTCCGGCACCGGCGGACAGATCCTGCTTGCCAAGGCAAAGGAAGTTCTTGAAGCCGAATATCCCGAGCTGGCAAAGAAAATGCAGCTCCACATCCCCGATGAAGCAAGCCGCCGCGTAGGTCAGTCTGTCGCCGCCGCGAGCCTGCCGCTGATCAAGTAAGAAAGCAAGTTTATTTGTCCAATGTAAAGTGCGCAGAGTGAGGATCGCCTCATTCTGCGCACTTTTATCTGAAAACAATCAAAACGGGACGTAAGATATGGCTCCTGAAGCGGAAAAACGATGATTTCTTGGTTAAGGAGCCATATATCACGTACCGTATTTTTGCGGGATACCCTGTTGAATATGAAAAAACTACATTTAAAGCAACCCTTTTAATCACTTTCGATTGCCTATGCTTTTTTCTTTTTTCCTTTATGCTTCTTGGAGGGCGTTTCTTTGCGGGGGGAAGGGGGGGCCTGCTTGACAGCAGGTTCAGCGACGGGCTCCGGGATTGTCTCTATATCTGTAGGCGGCGCATCGCCTTTGCACGCGCTTTGCGAATCGGAAAACAGATTGTCAATGGCGCTGGGAATCCGGGCGTCCACCGCCTCGTCAATTAGGGTGTATACGACCGACACGACCGGCACAAACAGCATCATGCCGGCAATGCCCATGAGGCTTCCGCCGATGGATACGGCAAACAGCGTAAGATACGCCGGAAGACCGACGGATTCGCCGACCACGCGGGGGTAGATGATATTGCCTTCCACCTGCTGAACGACCAGAAACACGATAATAAACACAAGCGCGCTCTGGGGGGATTCAAGCAGTATGATAATTGAACCGAAAGCCAAGGAAACAAAGGCGCCGACATAGGGAATGAGCGCGAAAACCATGGTGAGACTGCTGATGGACATGGCGTAAGGGAGATCGAAAATCAGCATGCCGGCAAATAGTATAGCGGCCAGAATGAACGCTTCCAGACACTGCATGGAAAGAAAACGGCTGAAGGCGGAAACAAATAAGGAGCAGGTGCGGCTGATATAGGCTGCGACCTTTTTGGGAAGGAATGCAAACAGAATTCTGCGCGAGGATTTTGAAATGCGCTTTCGGTCAGCCAATATGTAAATGGCGAGCATAATGCACATAAGGGCTGAGGTCAGCGAGGAAAAGATGGAAACGGTGGTTGAGAAGGTCACATTCAACGTGACGTTTAGGATGTCGCGGATGTTGCCCTGAATCCATGCGCTGATTTTGTCAACCAGCGTCTGTATCGCAGCGGAATCAAGGCCGAACCGGGAGGTGAAATTGATAATTTCATCCCTGTTCTGATTGACGCTTACGATCAGCTCGTCAATCGCTTCGACAAATTCCGGAACGATAAACATGACGATGCCAATAATGACCATGGGGGTCAGAATCAAAACCAGCGTCAGAGAGATGACGCCCCGTGTTTTTTCCGAGATCAGGTGCTTTTTGTCGATTCTTCTTAAAAGCTTTTCAATGCCGCGCAGCGGCACGTTTAAAATCAGCGCAAGCGCAAAGCCCAGCCCCATGGGACTTAAAAGCCCCCAGATTTTTTCCAGAAACCCGGCGATTGAATCAAGATTCATTAAGGCGGCAAACAGCACGACGGCGAATATGATGGTAGACATCCAGACCTTTAACTGGCGGTTATCGGTTCGATTCATGACGGTTCTCCTTTACCTGTAGCTTGCGCGCATCAGAATCTGATCCTGATACGCAGCGTCCAATTGTACGAAATGACCGCTCCAGCCCCATACGCGCACGATGAGATTTTTGTGATTCTCCGGATGAATGCGCGCGTCTTTGAGAGTTTCGATATTGACGGCGTTCAGCTGAAGCTGATGTCCGCCCAGAGCGATGAAGGTTTTAACAAGCATGGCGACTTTTTCCATGCCTTCTTTGTTTCGCATGACGCTGTCATGAATTTCAAGCGTCAGAGGGCCGCCGTTTATGACGCGCGACAGCCCCGGACGCGCCATATGCCTTAGAACGGTGAGAGGACCCGCGTCCCGGACAAGAAGCGAGGGAGAAAAGTTGGCTGCGAGGCGATCGCCGGGCAGATGTCCGTTGGACATGGAGGCGATTTCGTCCGCGTGCCAGAGATAGTACATTGCGCTGCCCGTTCCGGGACGGAAAATGCCGCCGAATTCATTTCTGAGCGGGGAGAGCGCGTCGGCAAACGCGTCTAAGAGAAAATCTGCAAGCTCAATGCATTCGTCGTCCCGTCCAAGCTTGGGCGCAGATTCCCTTAACATGCGAAGAAGCGCGGGGTTTGATTGGAAATGATCCGAAAGAGCGTCTGTCAGCGCGTCGCGCGTCACGCTTTTTTCATCAAAAAGGTATTTTTTGACGGCAGCCAGCTGATCGACGGCATCGGAAAAGCCGGTTCCATGAACGCCGTAGTTTCTGTATTTCGCGCCGGAGGATATGTCTTTAACGTAATCGCTCATCAGAACGCTTTGATACGGCGCGGGCTCCATCCATAGGGAATCGACTTCGCGTCTGACACCTTGGGCTGCAGCCTGCAGACGTTTTTTTACGGTATCGAGTACGGTTTCGAAGGAATCCGCGGTTTGAATGGAGGAAAGAATGCTTTCGTGAACCTCTTTTGCAAGGGAGATTGCAGCGATGTTTGGGATATCCATACCCTTTCCGGGGATGATGAATTCCCAGCAGGCGGCGACGGTGTAATCGCGGGCGTCCTCAAGGTCGTAGCCCATTTTGACGAGGGCGGGGATGACGATATCGTCGTTTGCATACTGCGGAAAGCCGAGTCCCTGCTTGGTTAGCTCGGTCGCGGCAATGTAGAGCTCATTGGGCGTATCTTTATTTACGCGCAGATTGATTTTGGGATCGATTCTTCTGTTGTTGAGCGAGGCTTTTAAGCATAGGTACGTCAGCTCGTTGACCGCGTTTTTTCCGTCCCGCGTCACGCCGCCCAGCATCAGGCTCTGTCCGTTGTCGCCCTGCTGCATGCCGGTATACAGGTCGCTGTCGCGGTTGAAGGACAGGAAGAGCTCTTCGGTATATAAAAGCGCTTCCGCCTCGGTGATAAAGCCGCTTTCGACGTCTTTTTTGAAATACGGGTACATGTATTGGTCGAATCTGCCGAGCGTATTGTGGTAAACATTGCTCGCCCAGAGCGCGAAATGGAGAATGCGAAGCGCTTTCAGCGCGTCAAGGTAATGCTCTGCGCCGTAGCGGATGGCGTTTGAGAGCGCTTCGTCCTCGTAGCGGTCGGCGTAAGCGATGACGGCGTCGATGGTGAGGTCTCGCGCTGGATGACCGGTTTTTCTTTTGAGAAGACCGCCGGAAATTACGCCCGCCCAGTCGCTTGACAGGTTGCACACGCGCCCCTGCTCGTGGACGTGACGCCCCGCCTGCAGGCGCTCCTTTTCGCCTTCCTGATAGATGTCCGGAAAAGACGGGACGGTGCGCCAGCCGTAGATATGTTCATCGGGCATACGTATGATTTTTTCATTTTCAAGAAAGCGTTTTAAGCGAAGCGCTGCGCGCATTTCAAGCGAAAGATCGTCCGATTGGATTTCCTTTTCGATTTTTTCAGCGGTTTTGCTGTCGAGCGGCGCGCGCAGCGATTTGTTTTTTCCCAGAATCAGATTGCTGCGCTGATGATCCATCCAGCTGGTCAAAGCACGATCACCTCCATGTTTTCACGTTCAAACGGAGCTTTTATGATGTTGACTTCTGCGTTTTCATTGAAAGACGGCTTGTATTTTTTTCCGGCGCTTTCATATTTCGCGCCTGCGGCTTTGTGATAGGGAAGGAGCGCGACGCGGTGAAGCTGCTTTGCGCCCTTTATAAGCTGCGCCGTCGCATTCATATTATGAAGCGTGTCGTTCACGCCCGGAATCAGGGGTATATTGATTTGAAAGGGAACGCCGCTATTTTTGAGAATTTCAAGATTTTTGAGAATTTTATCGTTTTTCACGCCGGTATAGTGTAAATGCGCTTCGGGATCAATGACCTTCAGGTCCATAATCACGTAATCCAGTTCGGAAATAACGCGCTTGAAAACGTCCTGTTCCGCATAGCCGCTGGTTTCAATCGCGGCGTGCATGGGGCGAAGGAGACGGCGAATTTCGAGCAGGAATTCGCTCTGCATAAGCGGTTCTCCGCCGCTGAAGGTAACCCCGCCCATGTTCATTTTAAGAAGATCCGCGTTTTTATAAACCCTTTCTGCGACGTCCTCGGCCCTAACGTCGAGCCCGGCGATAGAGATAAGGCCCTGCCTGCATGCGTATAGGCACTGCATGCAGCCGGTGCATTTTCCTTTGCCGCCCGTGGGGCAAACGGCATTGCACGCGCCGCAATGCGCGCACAGGCGCACCTTTGTAATGCGAGTCGGCGCAAAATCAAGCCCTTCCGGGTTATGACACCACATGCAGCGAAGCGGGCAGCCTTTAAAAAAGATTACCGTGCGGATACCGGGGCCGTCGTACACCGCGAATTCTTCAATATCGAATATTTTACCAAGCACAGCATATTTCTCCCAATTTGAAAAGCCGAACGAGGCTGCGTTTGCGCAGTCGTTCGGCTTTCATTTCACGTCTTATACATTCGGGAACATGTTTTCGTCAACGAGTCTGCGGCGAACGTCCGCGCCCAGCAAACGCAGCTTTTCATCGATGCGCTCATAGCCGCGCAGGATGTAATGAATTCCGCGGATGCTGCTCTCGCCTTCTGCAATCAGGGAGGCGACGATCATGGCCGCGCCGGCGCGAAGGTCGGTAGCGGTGATGGAGGAGGCGGTCAGGCGTTTTACGCCGTGTATGCGCGCGATGCGGTTATCGACGTCGATATCCGCGCCCATGCGCTTTAATTCCTCCACATATTTGAACCGGCTTTCAAATACCGTTTCGTTGACGGAGCTTTCCCCCGCGACGGTTGCGAGCATCGCCGTCATGGGCTGCTGAAGATCGGTGGGGAACCCGGGATAAACCTGTGTTTTCACGCTGATCGGGCGAAGAATGCCTTCTGAGCGCACGCGGATCAGATCGTCCGAATCGGTGACGTGTACGCCCATTTCAAGCAGCTTTGCCGTCAAGGACTCCATATGGGTTGGAATCGCGCCGTGAATGGTGACGTCGCCGTGCGTTGCGGCGGCGGCAATCATGAGCGTGCCCGTTTCGATTTGGTCGGGGATGACGGCGTAGTTGGAGCCGTGCAGCGGGCGTCCGCCGCGAATTCGGATCACGTCGGTGCCTGCGCCCTTGACCCATGCGCCCATAGAGGACAGGAAGTTCGCCGTGTCAACGATGTGAGGCTCGCGGGCGGCGTTGTGAATGGTGGTATTGCCCTCGGCGCACACGGCCGCAAGCATGGTATTGATGGTTGCGCCGACGGATGGAAAGTCCAAAAAGATTTCGGTTCCCTTGAAATTATCGGTGACGCGCGCGGAAATGACGTCGCCTGCAAGATCAACGTCCACGCCAAGGGAAGTAAGGCCCTTGATCGTGTAGTCGATCGGGCGCTTACCGATATTGCAGCCGCCGGGCATAGGCACGTTGGCCGAGCCCAGTCTTCCCAGAAGCACAGGAACCAGATAATAAGACGCACGCATCTTCGAAACCAGATCAACCGGCGGGTTATCCTTCGTGATGCCGCGCGGGTCAATGTACATCACGCCGTCTTTGAATTCAACGTCGGCGCCAAGCCATTTGAGCATATCGCGCAGGCAGTATACGTCGTCTATATCGGGCAGATTTTCTATAGTGGAAGGAGAGTCGGCCAAAACAGCGGCGGGAATGATCGCAACAGCCGCGTTTTTACCGCCGCTGACGCTGACTTCTCCCCGAAGCCTTGTGCCGCCCTGAATACACAATGTCTCAATCATGCTCGCTAATCTCCGTTCAGGCGGAGCCTTTCATTATTTTAGATCAGTGTGGCCGATGACTATCTGCGCGCATGGGGACATGCGCCCGCGCAGCAGCCGCCTGCGTTCGGGCAGGCGGGCGCTTCCGCCTTTTTGATGAAGTTGCGCTTGCCCATCCAATTTCTTTCGCCCTTCGCGCCGCAGTCGGGGCACAGAGCAAAATCCTTATCCTTCATGGACAAAAGCTCTTCAAATTGTTTTCCGCATTCCGGGCAGAGAAACGAATACATCGGCATACAATCACACCTACTTTGTGCATAAGAGCCCACATAGCATTATACTCTTATTTTTTCATCTTATCAAGTAAATTCGAACATTTTATGATGAAGGTTTTCTAAAATAAATGATAAAAGGAGCGCGCTTGCTCCTTTTATTCGGTGAAAGGGCGAAAGTTTACTTGCCGTATTGCATGACTGCGTCCACGGCGTCCATAAAGGCGGAGCGCATCCCTGCTTTTTCAAGCGCCTGAACGCCTCTTATGGTCGTTCCCAGGGGGGAGCATACGCCGTCCTTGATTTCGCCGGGATGAAGACCGGTTTCAAGCTGCATTTTTGCCGTTCCCAAGGTCATCTGCGCGGCCAGCGCGTAGGCGGTCTTTCGGGGAATGCCGTATTTGACGCCCGCGTCGGACAGCGCTTCAAGAACCATCGCGATAAACGCGGGGCCGCAGCCGGCAACAGCTGCGCCGGCAGGCATCAGGCGGGAGGGGAGCGTAAACACGCTTCCGATTTTTGAGAACATATCAAATACCCACGCATGCTCGCTTTCTGTCAGGTTGTGCTTTTCTTCAAACATCAAAACGCCTTCGCCCACCGAGGAGGGGGTGTTGGGCATGATGTAAAGGTGGCGCACGGAGGGGGGCAAAAGTTTTTCATATCTGTCAAAATCGTAGCCGGAAATGACGGACAGCATGATTTTGTCCTTTAAACAATTGCCGCTTTCCTCTAAAACGGCTTCAATATGATAGGGCTTTACGGCAAAGAGGATGGCGTCTGTGTCCTTGGCCATCTGCTCGAGCGATTCTGAGATGTGAAAGCCCAATTCTTTAGAAAACGCACGAAGCTTTTCGGGGTGATGACCGCACACATAGACGTTGTCCGCGTCAATTGCGCCAAATTCGATCAAGCCGCGAATGAGCGCTCCTCCCATATTGCCCGCGCCCAAAAATCCTAATTTTTTCATCTGTTTTCCGCCTTTCGGATCGTTGTGTATGGTTTATAGAATGTGCCGAAAGTTGATTCTGAATTCCGTGCCGCCGCTTTCGGTTGATTCGACGTCGATGGAAGCCTGATGCGCGTCGGCAACGCTTCTTGCGATGGAAAGACCGAGCCCGTGCCCCTCCTGAGCGCGGGTTTGGGCGTTTTTCAAGCGTCTAAAGCGGTCAAAAATATACGCGATTTCGTCTTTTGATATGTAGGTAGACGCATTATAGATAGAAAGCACGATTTTTCTGACCTGCTTTTCAAGTCGGATGCGCACCAGCCCCCCGTTTTTTTCATACTTGAACGCGTTTTCGATGATCGCTGTGACCATCTGCGAAAGCGCTTTTTCGTTTCCGCGGATTTCGACGCCGTCCTGAATGTCGGTTTCAAGCGTAATGCCTTTGTCGAAGGCCACGGCTTCAAACTGAAGCGTTTGACCAAAAACGAGGGCGGAGAGATTTACGTTTGTGAAATCCGTGCGGCGCACGTTCAGATCGCTTTGCGTAAGCACCAGCATATCGCGAATCAAGTCGTGCATGCCGCCGGCTTCTTCCTCCGTTGCTGTCAGCCAATGGTTGGCTTCCTCGTCGTTTTTCATGGAGCCGCTTCGTAAAATTGCGATGTTGGCCAGAATGACGGTCAAGGGCGTTTTAAGCGCGTGGGATGCGTCGGCGATAAATTGTTTTTGCCGCTCCCACGCGTTTTCCGTGGTTAACAGCGCAAGCTTTGCAACCGGTATGCTGACGGCAATTACGAGCGCAACGGCGCAAGCCCCAATCAATGTGAGAAGCTTTATAAGCTTGATCATTTCCGCGCGAACCGGGCGCGTGCTGGCGATTCCGATGGAAACCGAGCCGTCCGGGTTTGGAATCTTTGCAAAATGCATATCGTCCGCAAGGTCGCCCGTCTGATTCTCGCTTGCCAGCGCGGCGGTTACCTTTTCTTTGAGCGCCGCTTGTTCAAGATGAGCGCCGCGCATCTCAATATGAATAATCTCGCCTTTTTGGGGGTCCGCCACTACAACGATATGCGCCGTCGGGGCGAACATGTGCCCGGGCGCGGGCGCGTCCAATGAAACGGGCGTTTCTTCGATGGAATTCGTCGCGGCTTTTATGAGATACGCTTCAAGCTCGTCAATATGAGCGTCATAGGTGAAAAAGCAGATGAGCAAAAAAACCAGTATCAGCACGATGCCGACATACAGGGTATTGGTTACGATAAACTTTGTGCGGAGGCGTTTAAGCACGGTTTATCCCTCCTCCTGAGAGAGCCGATAGCCGATTTTCTGAAGATTTTTGATGGTGACCGAGGAATTCAAAAATCGAAGCTTCCTTCGTAAGAAGGAGATGTAAGCTTCCAGATTATTGTCCTCTACGCCGGACTCCGCGCCCCATACGTTTAATATGAGGGTTTCTTTTAAAACGGCGGATTTGGGGTTGTTCATCAATAGGCGCATGACCTCAAATTCCTTCGGGCTCAGATGGACGGAAGCGTTTTCCTTTTTAAGGTCGCAGCCGGTCAGATCGAGCGTTATGTCGGCGTAGGCGAGCTCGTCTAAAACGACTTCGCCGCTTCGCCTGGTCAGCGCATGAATGCGCGCAATCAATTCCTCCGTCGCAAAGGGCTTTGTCATATAATCGTCCGCTCCGGCATTTAAGCCGTTGACCTTATCGGGAACGGAGTCTTTTGCCGTCAGCATGAGAACGGGGGTTGATACTTTCTTCGAGCGGATGGTCTGAACGACTTCAAACCCGTCAATGTCCGGCAGCATAATATCCAGAAGAATAATGTCGTATGGAGCGCACAGCGCGTATTCCACGCCGCTTTTTCCGTCGTATACGACGTCCGTAACAAAGGCTTGATCTTCAAATATGCGCTTGAGCGCGGCGGCTAAGCGTTTCTCGTCTTCAACAATTAAAGCGCGCATGCATATCGCGCCTCCTTTCCCACCTATATCATAGCACAAGATTACAGAATTTACAAATGGTGACGAACGCAAATTTGATTTTTTTGTGAAGAAACGGAAAGATGCGTCGCTTTTTAAGAGAATTTTCAGCTTGACGGGTATGATAACAAGGTAGAGATGCATTATTGGCCGAATGGAGGCTTTTTTCGTGAAAAAAGAGAGAATTGCGGTTATTACCGACACCGCCTCGGATCTTGACAAGGAATATCTGAGCGCGCACGAGGATTTGTTTGTTCTGCCTTTGAGACTGAATGTGGGGGACAAAAGCCTTATCGACGGCGCGGACATCACGACGGAGGAGGTGCTTGCGCGCATGGAAGCGGGCGAGACGTTCAAAACGTCCCTGCCGAGTCCCGAGGACGCGGAAAGGATTTTGGCCGAAATCAAAGCGCGCGGCATCAAAAAGGTTGTTTCGGTGCACATTGCCTCCGGCCTCTCCGGCACCCTTGCCATGATGCGCCTGATGGCCGATCAGCACAAGGACGAGCTTGAGATTAAATTTTTTGACACCAAAATCCTCTCCATGAGCGAGGGCTATATGGTCAAAAACGCGGTCGAGCTCGTCGAAAGCGGTTATCCGTATGAAACGATCATCGAAAAAATGACGGCGCTTCGAAACGATGTGGACGGATATTTCTACATTCCGACCCTTAAATACTTAGCTGCGGGCGGACGTATCGGAAGCGTCGCCAAATATCTTGGAAATCTCATGAACATCAAGCCCCTTATCGGCTGCGAGCCGGAAGAAGGCAGATATTATCCCAGAAAAATCTGCATCGGCGCAAAGCGCACCATGCTCGCGGCGCGGGACGAGTGCAGGGCGTTTGTGGAAAACAGAATAGCGGAAGTCACGGTTCTGCACGCCGGTGCAAAGGAAGAGGCTGAAAAGCTGGCTGCGTCCATCAAGGCGGTTTGCCAGAATGTGAAAACGAGCATCAGCGAGCTTACGCCCTCCCTGTCCGTACATGTAGGACGCGGCATGATGGCGGTCTGCACCAGAAGATTTTCGTAAAACACATAAAGAACGTCGGGCGAAAAAGTCCGGCGTTCATATGTTTTTGGGGATTGTATTTCTTCTCTTTTAATGTTAAAATATGATTATGCATAATTTGGAGGTGTACGCAGTATGAAGATTGCGGTTCAGACCGGCGGTATTTTGGATCATTTCGGCATTGACGAGGGTTTTCGCATCATCAAGGAAGCGGGCTTTGATGCGGTGGATTTCAATATTGACCACTGCCTGAGCGGCTACAACATCAAAAACAACATCTGCGAGAGCGTTCTGGACGCGCCCATTGAAGAAATTCTGGAGAAAACGCGTCCCTATAAGGAAGCCGCCGAAAAATACGGCGTCACCTTCTATCAGGCGCACGCGCCGTTTCCGTTCTATTCCGACGGAAACACCGAAATGAACGAGTATCTTTTCATGATTATGGAAAAGTGCTGCGCCATCTGCGACTATGTCGATTGCAGATATATGATCGTTCATCCCGCCTTCAACGGTTACGACAAGTGGCTGGAGCACGACGACGAATGGAAGCTGAATATTGAAAGATACTCCCGCCTCATCCCGGCGCTTAAAAAATACAACATCACCTGCTGCCTTGAAAACATGTTTACCGGCCGTGATGGCAAGATTTACGGCGCGGTATGCTCCGATATGTATGAAGCGGCTGCATATATTGACGAATTGAATGCGATTGCGGGCGAGAAGAAATTTGCGTTCTGCTTCGATACGGGTCATGCGCTTTTGGTCGGAAAGGACGTATACAACGCCCTTCTTCAGATCGGCGACCGCGTGGAAGCGTTCCACATCCATGATAACGACGGCGCGAGGGATCAGCACATTATGCCCTACACCGGAAAGCTCGACTGGAACCGCTTTATTGCAGGCTGCAAAGCGATCGGATACAAAGGAACGCTGAGCTTTGAAACGTTCAATATCACAAACATGTTTGACAAGGAGCTCATTCCCGACGCGCTTAAGCTGATTGCCGCAACCGGCAGGATGTTTGCAAGAAGAATTGAGGGATAGCCTCATACAAAAGGCGCTTTGCAGCGATTAAACTGCGAAGCGCCTTTTCTGCATGTTTAGCCTTCCGAAACAGCCTCTACGGAGTGGAATCTTCCAAGAATATAGTATTCCAGCCAGCCGGTTCTGAGGGCGGAGGGGTCTTTTGTCAGAATGGTTGCGGTAAACCTCGCTTCTTTAAAGCGGTCGATGTCCTTGGGACCCGCGTCGGTTAAAAGGACGACGGCGTCCGCATCCGATTTTTTCTCAACAAACTGCGCCCATTCCGCCGGAAAGGGCGAGAAGTTCTTCGCGCTGACGGTTAGGGTGACGAAGGAGTATGCGTCGATAGAATCAAGCGTTGAGACGCCCTCATATTTGCCGTTTTCTACGTCTGAAAGAATTTTTCGGAATTCTTCGTTTTTTTCCGCTGCCGGGACGGCTTCCTGCGTGATTGCGACTTGGAGATTAGAGGAATAAATGTAGTATGCCAAGAGCGAAACAATGACCAGAGTGATGCCGGTTAAGAATTTTGCGAATGCTTTCATTGATTTTTCTCCAGAATTTTTATCTTCTCTATTGTATCATGCCTTATTCAAAATGTCCATATTCAAAATGATTTGCGTTTTTAACGTTTATCGGTTATAATAATACTGAATGCGTGTGCATATGGAGGAAAATATGGCGGAAAAGATTGTATTGGTAGACGGATATAGTCTGATGTACCGGGCGTTTCATGTGCTTCCGATTCTGGATAACGGCGAGGGCGTGTATACCAATGCGGTTTTTGGCTTTATGAATATGCTCCTTAAGGTGCTTTCCGAGGAACAGCCCGATTATCTGGCGGTGGCCTTTGACGAGCACGAAAAGACGTTCAGACACATTCACTATGACGCATATAAGGCGGGCCGCGCGCCCACGCCCGAGGAACTCAGGCCGCAGATTCCCCTGATATGTGAAATGCTTGAACTTATGGGCGTGCGGCAGATCAGCCTAAAGGGCTTTGAAGCGGACGACCTTCTCGGAACGATCAGCCAAATGTGTGAAGAGAAGAAAATCGATTGTGTGATCGTAACCGGAGACAGAGACGCCTATCAGCTTGCGGGCGAATACACCACGATTCTGTACACCAAGCGCGGTATCACCGAAAATGAACGCGTGACGCCCGAGTGGATTAAAGAAAAATATCAGGTCGCGCCCGTTCAGATGATTGATATCAAGGGCCTGATGGGCGATGCAAGCGACAATATCCCGGGCGTTCCGGGCGTTGGTGAAAAAACGGCGATCAAGCTGATTACGCAGTTCGGCTCCTTGGAAAATGCGCTGGACAAGGCGGATACGGAGCTTAAAGGCGCGGTGAGAACGCGTCTTATGGAAAACAGAGAGCAGGCGATCGACAGTAAGTTCCTTGCGACCATCGTTCGCAACGCGCCGCTTGATTTCGATTTTGAAAGCGCAAAAATCAAAAGCTTTCAGCCGGTTATACCGCTTATGAGAAAGCTTAAGCTCAGAAGCCTTGTGGACAGGGTTATGAAGTTCACGGGAGATGGGGAAAACGCGCAGGAAGAAACCGGCGGAATTTTAGAAAAAGAGAAAAAAGCGCTTTTAACACTTGAGGGCGAGGACGCGCTCAGAAAAACCGTTTCCGACATTATAGCCTCCGGCGCGAAGCTTGTTTCCGCCTATGTTGGGGAGAAATTTTCCCTCGCAACCGATCTGGGAGATCGTTTTCAGATGAATATGGACGGCGATCTGCTGTCGCCCGGCGTCGAGGTCAGCCGGATACTGGACGCCATGAAAGCGTTTGCGTCCCAAGAACGCGCGCGTGTGATTTTTCATAATATTAAAGCGTTTGAAGGCGAGATTGACGTTTTCAAGAACGTTTCGGAAGATGCGATGCTTGCATCTTATGTGATCAATCCCCATAGAACCGCAAGGACGCTGGAAGAAAACTGCGCGTTTTTCGAACTGGAGTTTTCCCGCGAGTGTCCTGCCGAAAGCCTTTTGAGCCTTTTTGCGCTTGAGAGTGAAAAAATGAGGGCGGACGGCGTCTTCGAATTGTACCGGGAAATCGAGCTTCCGCTGGCGTTTGTTCTTCGCGATATGGAGGACGCGGGCTTTCGGGTGGATAAGGAATACTTAGGGCGCCTTGGCAAAATCTACAAGGCGCGCATTGACGATATTACAGAGAAGATTTATAAGGAAGCCGGCGAGAAGGGCGCAAAAATCAACTTAAATTCGCCCAAGCAATTGGCAAAGCTCCTTTATGAAGACATGGGTATCAAGCCCTTAAAGGGCGGAAAAGCGGGCTTAAGCACCGCGCAGGAAATTCTAGAGGAGCTTTCCGAACGCCATCCCATCTGCGCGCTGATTCTGGAATACAGAAAATATCAGAAATTAATGAGCACCTATGTGGAGGGGCTGATTCCCAAATGCCAAAAGGACGGGCGCATTCACACGTCCTTTGAGCAGGCCGTGACGGGCACGGGGCGCATCTCCTCGCGCGAACCCAACCTTCAGAACATTCCCGTTCGAACGGAGCTGGGCCGCGAAATCCGCCGCGCATTTGTTGCGGGCGATGGATATACGCTTGTGGACGCGGACTACAGCCAGATTGAGCTGCGCGTTCTTGCGCATATGTCGGGAGATCTCGGCATGCAGGGCGCGTTTTTAAGGGGAGAGGATATTCACACGCGTACCGCCGCCGAGGTGTACGGGGTGGATATCGAAAAGGTTACCCGTGAAATGCGTTCGAATGCCAAGGCTGTTAATTTCGGCATTGTCTACGGGATTTCCGATTTCGGCCTTGCCAAAAACATCGGCGTTTCCCGATATGAGGCGGCGGAATTTATTAAAAAGTATTTTGAACGCTATCCGAATGTGAAAAAATACATGGATGAGCAGGTTGCCATCGGCAAAGCGCAGGGCTATGTGTCCACGATTCTGAACAGGCGCAGATACCTGCCCGAGCTTGAAAGCTCGTCGTTCAACATGCGCTCCTTCGGGGAGCGCGCCGCGATGAACAGCCCCATTCAGGGAACGGCGGCAGACATCATCAAGCTTGCCATGGTCAGGGTGCACAGGGAGCTTAAGGACAGAAATCTCAAATCGCGGCTGATTTTACAGGTGCACGACGAACTGATCGTCGAAGCATGGGAAAGCGAAAAGGAATTGGTTCAGGAGATTCTGATTCGCGGCATGGAATCTGTAATGCAGCTTTCTGTTCCGCTCAAGGCGGAGCTTTCAACAGGAGGGAATTGGAATGAGTGCAAATCGTAAGGCGTATATACTGGGGCTTACCGGCGGAATCGCGTCCGGCAAGTCGGAGGCGGCAAAGCATCTTGCCTCGCTTGGCGCGGCGTGTATTGATGCCGACGCCATTTCCCGCGCCATGACTGCGCCGGGCGGGCCGCTGCTTCCACAGCTTCGCAAAGCTTTCGGCGACGAAATCTTTGACGAGGAGGGCAATCTCAACCGCCGCGCGCTTGCAGACATCGTGTTTTCGGATCCTGTGCAGAGAAGAATTCTCGATTCCGTGACCCATCCCGCCATTCAGAAAGCCATGATGGACGATGTGGAAAGGTATGAGGAGGAGGGAAGGCAGCTCGTCGTATTAAACGTTCCGCTTTTGTTTGAAACCGGCATGGACGCGCTTTGCGACGAAACGTGGCTCATCTCCTTGGACCGCGACAAGCAGCTGGAGCGCCTGATGGAAAGAGACGGCCTGACGCGCGAGCAGGCGAGCGCCCGCATCGACAGCCAGATGTCCTTGGAGGAAAAAGAAGCGCTGGCCACGGTGATTATTGACAACAGAAGAAGTCTTGAGAAGCTGAAAAGCGAGCTTACCAGTTTGTACGCTTCGCTTGAAAAAAAGCTTCATAAGCTTGAAAACGAATGAGCAAAGGAAAAAAACGATCAGGCAAACGCATCTTTCTTCCGCTTGCGCTGCTCTTTGTTCTCGCAATCCTCTTTGTGTGCGTGCTTCCCGATGCGCTTGAAAGGGTAAATTATCCTGTCCGATACGCGGAATGGATCGAAGAATTTGCCGAGGATTACGGGCTTGATCCCGCGCTTGTGGCGGCGATTGTTTATACGGAATCGGGCTATGACGTAAATGCGACAAGCGCTGTCGGCGCGAGGGGGCTTATGCAGGTGATGCCTTCCACCGCCGAGTGGATTCACCCAAAGCTTAAAAAGCCCTATCCGTTTGACGCCGACGTTCTCTATACTGTGGACGGCGCGCTTACATATGGCTGCTGGTATCTTGATTTTCTTTCGGATCTGTTTGACGGTGATCCGTTAAGCGTGATTGCCGCCTATCACGCGGGACAGGGGAAGGTGCAGTCGTGGCGGAAGGATACTGCCTGCGCGCCCGACGGCGTTCACTTAACGAATATTCCCGAAGGGGCAAAGGCTACGCGGCATTATGTTGAGAAGGTTAATAAGGCTTATGAATATTACACAAAAATTTATCACGCGGATGCATTCCAGTAAAAAACGTCTTTTCTGCCTGCTTTTGTGCGCGCTTGTGCTGTTTACCGGAACGGCTGCCGCAGGCAATGAAGACGTTTTTACCATTGGCATGGTTTGCTCCGCAGGCGCTACGATCAACCCGTACCGCTGCACGCAGAGGGATTTGATCAGCTTTAACGAGCTTGTGTTTGAATCGGTGCTCGATTTCGACGAGGCGTTCAAGCCCGTAGGAGAGCTTGCGCTTTCCTGGCAGATGGAGACGGGCGGCGTGTATACGTTCAAACTGCGCGACAATGTGCGCTTTCACGACGGATCGTTTCTTTCCGCAAACGACGTCGTGGCGGCATATGATTATATTATCTCTCTTGGCGACGCGAGCCCTTATTATACCCGCTGCCAGTATATTAAGAAAATGGAGGCTGTTGACCTTTACACCGTAAAGGTTACAGGTAAATACGAAAGCTATCTGACGCTTTACGCCATGACATTCCCGGTTGCCCATCGCAATACGGTTTCGCAGGAGCTGGCGTGCGGGACGGGGCCGTATTGGTATATCGGATACGATCTTGAGTGGCTGCAGCTGGATATCAACCCCTATTGGTGGAAAAAAACGCCCACGATTTCGACGCTGTTCGGTCTCCGCTACGACGATACAGGAAAAGCGCTGGTTGCGCTCAGCATGGGGGAGATCGACGCGCTCTCGACGCGCTCTCAAAACGCCGCGCTTTCAAGGCTTTTAAACGACCGAACCGGCGTTGACTACACCACGCTCACTTATGAGCTTCTGATTCCGAATCTCAACAGCACGATTTTTGGAAACGTATACACCCGCCAGGCGCTCATGTACGCCATCGACATCACAACGATCGCTTCCAACATCTACATGGGCATGGTAACGGAGTCGGAGGTGCCCGTCGTTCCCGGAACATGGCTGTACGAAACGCAATCCGCCGTGTATTTTGAATCGCAGGAGCGTGCGCTTCAGCTTTTGTATCAGGGCGGCTGGGGCGATTTTAATAACGACGGCATTCTGGATCAGGTTGTAGGCGGCGTTCTTCAGCAGTTTGAATTTACGATTCTCACTTACGATGACGATACTGCCGGCACGCGCACGCACGCGGCCGAGATGATCCGCGATCAGCTGAAGCCGCTGGGCATCAATGTGACGGTTTCTACTTCCACCAAATCCGCCGTTCAGAAAAAAATGAAGAACGATGAGTTCGACATGGTGCTTTGCGCCATGAACATGGCGATGCTGCCCGACCTGACATTCCTTCTGAATTCGCAGGGCAGACTTAATTATTCCGGTTATATGGACGGCGGTATGAACACGCTGCTTGAAGACGTTTACATGACGACGGACGAGGCGCAGTTTCAGTTTCTCATGAGCCAGATTCAGATGAAAATCGTAGGCGAGCTTCCGTTTCTGGGCCTTTTCTTCAGAAAAGGCACGATTATGACCACGGCCGACATCTCGGGTCTTGCGGCGGTCAGGGAAAACGATGCGTTTAGGGGAATCGAGTACGTTGCGTTCCATGAGTAAATAAACTGGCGCGGCGCTATAAAAGCGCCGCGCCAGTTTATTTACAGACATCACTTTGAGATCGGCGGCTGAGAGGGTGGGCAGCGGCGTCCTGTGTTCAATAATGCTGTCCGCCTGCCAGCTTTCGTTTTTGTTAGTCAAGATCTTCTGCGCAAAAAATACCGCCCTTCCTTTGACGGATGCGGCAGCTTCCTCGTTATTTATTCACTTTTCCCAAAAATGAAATGACCCTTGATTGCTTCATTTTTTCGATCTTCCTCTTTCTTTACAAAGGCTGATCATCCGCAATCAAGGGTCATTTCGGTTCTGTCTTGTTATCTAACATCATTTTGTGTACCTCGCTTTCTTTTATTGACCGGTCGGTGTACGGGTCTTGCTTCCACACTGTTTTCTTTTATGCGGTTAAACTCTACCGCTTTTTAGAAGCGCACCATTTTCTTTCCGGCCTGAACAGGCTTTGTGGGTAACAACCGTGATGTTGTCGGTTTGTTCCTCCCTGTTTTGTGATTACATTATAACGCAAGATACCGTATTTTGCAAGATGGAATGATGCACAAAGTTATAAATGTAATTTGTGTGTAAAGCGCAGAAAGTTCTTAACATTTATTGACGCGGGAAAAATTATGTGGTATAGTTATAATGTTGGGCATAAAAATAAGGCGTTTCAAAGCGCCTTATTTTTTATGCTTTTTTTGTTTGAATCCTTATTTGTTCAGATACCAGCCGTAGTCGTAGCCGTTGTCATGGACTTCCTTTAAGGGGGAGAGGGCAAAATGGACGACCGCGTTTGCGCGAAGAAGGATGCAGGCCTCGTTTTCGACGATTTCGGTTTCGATCTTCGGGTTCGCCGCCTGCTTAAGATACATGGTCTGCGCTTTGGTGAGGGTTGCGGGCTCGCCCATGTCGTGCCAGATCTTTAGGGGATTGGTCGTTTCCTCATCTACGGTGCGGGTCATGAGCGTTTTTGCGCCTGCTTCGGGAAGGGAAAGGCGGATTTCCTTTTCTTCTCTCGAAATGTTCCATAAAACGCCCTCGTATTTTCCCTCTTCTGTTTTCATGACGACGATGTTTTCGTCCTTATAAACGCAGTCGCCCTTCAGATTATTGAAGAAATGGAACGTCCACATGGTGGGCTTGGGAATAAGGCCGCCGGCAATCAGGCCGAAGCCGCCGTGGAAGGGGCGGGAGGGAACGCCCATTTCCTCGAACACGTCGCCGAAGGTCCAATAGGAATAGCTTCTGGCGACGTCGCCCAAGCACGCGAGCAGGCCTGCGATGTTGGCTGCGTTATAGTTGGTGTCGTGAATGGGGCAGAAGGGATTGTAGGAAGTGTTGAATTCGGTGATGTGCATATCCATTCCCTTAAACTCGGGGAAGCTGTCGATGATTTCGCGCGTGGTCTTCATTTCCTCATAGGTATAGGAAACTTCGCACATATCGTGATAGAGATATCTGCCTTTCCTTTCGGGGGTCTGTCCCATATAGGCGTGGCGGGTCACGAAATCAACGGGCACATGGTTGTCGCGGCAGAAGGTCAGAAAATCCTTAACCCATTCCTGCGAGCCGCTTCCGCCGCAGATGGCCGGGCCGCCGACCTTCATTTTGGGAAGAACTTCCTTTACCGCCCGGGCGGACACTTCATAAAGGTGCAGATACTTTTCTTTATCTGCGTTTTCCCAGAAGCCGGGAAGGTTGGGCTCGTTCCATACCTCGCACGGCCAGGTGGACACAAATTCCTTCCCGTAGCGGTCGGCAAGATGGATAAGGGTGGCTTTTATGAGATTGGCCCACTTTTCATGATCTGCCGGGGGCGTGGTGTTTCCCTTCCAATAGAAGAGGGTCTGTGTGCCGGAAGCCATTTTAGAGGGCATGAAGCCCAGCTCCAGAAACGGCGTCAGGCCGTTTTCAAGGTAGGAATCCATCACGCGGTCGAGATAGGTGAAGCAGTAGGCGTCCACGAGATTTCCGTTTTCATCCGGATAGGGCTGATAGATCGCCATATCGTCGGAGAAAAGGCCGTGTCCTCTTATGTGCTTAAAGGATGCCAGCGACTGCGCCAGGCGCATTTCGTCCACATATTCCTTTTGAAGCGCAAGCCCCATGCGCCCTGTTCCAATTAAAAAGTCTGCGTTGTTTATGAATTTGGCATGCATATCCCTGCTTATGGAAACGGTTTTTACGTTCATGATGGTCTCCTCCCTGATGATTGCTCTATGCACAGATTGCTTGTTTTTACAAACGTTTATAGGATTACTTCGACGAAAAATGAAAACCTCCTTCTATTCAAGGTGCCTAAAGAAAAAAACAAAATAAAAAGCTTTTGATCACTAAAACGTTTTCTGAAAAGATTGACAAGTTGCACGAAATGTATTAGAATATGTAAAAACATGTATACGAAAAAGATGTAGAGTCATTTTCAGGAAGGCCTGAGAGCATCAGAAACAGAAGTTGATCTAAGGGGCGTTGGCTATCATGAGAAAATTTCGTAGTGTACTGATTGGACTTGTATGCGTGGCGGCCGTAATTGCGCTTGTTGTATTTTTAGACGCAGAGCCCGAAAACTTCCGCGCAAAATACGAGGGAACAGACCTTTCGCAAGACGTATCCGGCATAGGCAGAAGCGATACCTATGGCGGGTATTTGCGCGCCCATCAGAATGCGCCCAAGGCGGAAGAGGGCGCGAAAGTGGATGTTCTTTCCTTTGAAGGCAACGCCGAAATTCTGTCGGATGAGGATGGAAGCGAGTATGTATACACCTCCGATTCGTCCTACGTTACGTGGAAAGTCAATGTTGCTCAAAGCGGCATGTACAACATCAGAATTGATTACATGGCCGGCGAAAGCCGAGGCGTCGACGTGGAGCGCGAGCTGTATATCAACGGCGAGCTTCCCTTTGCAGGCGCAGGTCAGCTGACCTTCAACCGTCTGTGGACGGACGCGGGCGAGGTTACGCAGGACAATCAGGGCAACGACATTCGTCCCTCCCAGAAGGAAGTTTTCGCTTGGCAGAAGGCGTTTTTGAAGGACGATATGGGCTATCAGATCGAGCCCTATCAGTTCTACCTTGAAAAAGGCGAAAACACCATTTCCTTAAAATCCGTAAACGAGCCTATGAAAATCCGCGCGATGGAGCTTCTGCCGGTTGCAGGGCAGATTACATATGAAGAATATCTGAGCGCGCAGCCTGAAGCCTCTATGTCCGAAGAAGCCAAGAAATTCTCCGTGACCATTCAGGGCGAGGACGCGTATCTTCGTTCTTCTCCGTCCCTGTATGCACGATATGACCGCTCCTCCGCCGACACCAAGCCCTACAGCGTGAAAAACACCGTTCTGAACTACATCGGCGGCGACCCGTGGAGAACGGCCGGCCAGTGGATCGAATGGGAGTTTGAAGTGCCTGAGGATGGCTATTATGCCATTTCCGTCAAAGCCCGTCAGGCTTATCAGCGCGGTTCGGTTTCCGCCAGAAGCCTCTACATCGACGGAGAGATTCCGTTTGAAGAAGCAAGCATCATTTCCTTCGACTACGACACCTCTTGGGAACTGTACACCCTGTCCGACGAAAACGGAACGCCGTATAAATTCTATCTTGAAAAGGGCGCGCACACCATCCGTCTCGAAGCTACCCTCGGCGAGATGGGCACGATTTTAAGCCAGATTGAAGAAAGCATTTACAGGCTGAACCTGATTTACAGAAAAATTCTCGTTTTAACCGGCGTCAACCCCGACCGCTTCCGCGATTACAACCTCGCAAAGGTTTATCCGGACGTTCTGGAGGCGATGGATCTTGAAAGCAAGCGCCTTTACAAGCTTGTTGACGACTCGGTTGCAATCACCGGTCAGAAGAGCGACCGCGTAGCCGTTGCGCAGACGCTGGCCAATCAGCTTGAGAAATTCTGCTTGTACAACGAAAGAATTACCAAGCAGTTCACAAACTTCAAGGACAATATCACTTCCTTGGGCACCGCGATGCAGAACATGTCCGAGTGCAAGCTGGACATCGATCTTCTGATTGTAAGCGGCGAAGATGCCAAGCTTCCCAAGGTACGCGACGGTTTTGTTGCAAAAGCCATCCACGAGATCCGCTCCTGCGTGATGAGCTTTTTTGTCGATTATAACTCTCTGGGCAACAAGTACGAGGAGGGCGAGGAGGAGGATCTGATCGAGGTATGGATCGTCACCGGCCGCGACCAGTCCACCGTGCTCAAAACCATGATCGACGACAACTTTACGCGTGATTACCATGTCAAGGTCAATGTAAAGCTCGTCGTTGCCGATACGCTTCTGACCGCTGTTGTCGCCGGAAACGGCCCGGACGTCGTTTTGTCTCTGGGCAGCTGGTTCCCGGTCAACTACGCGATGCGAAACGCGGTTGAGGATCTGACGCAGTTTGAAGATTTTGACGAGATCATTAAGCCGTTCTATGAGAGCGCGATTCTCCCTGCCGAATACAACGGCGGCATTTACGCACTTCCCGAAACGCAGGAATTCTCCGTTCTCTTCTATAGAAAGGACGTTCTGGAGGAGCTTCAAGTGACCGCGCCCGACACGTGGGACGAGCTGATTGCGCTTCTTCCCACCATTCAGGGCAACAACATGTCCGTAGGCATTTCCTATCCCGACATCGCGACGGTCGACCTTTCCATTCTGAACTCGCTGATTTACCAAAACGGCGGTCAAATTTACGACGAAGACGGAAAGAAGACCTTGATTGACGAAGAGAGCGGCGTTACTGCCTTTAAGCTTTACACCTCCCTTTACAACGACTACGGCCTCCCGACCGTATTCGACTTTGTCAGCCGCTTCCGTTCAGGCGAAATGCCCATCGGCATCGCAAACTATTCCGTATACAATACGCTGGTTGTATCCGCGCCCGAAATCAGAAATCTTTGGGACTTCACGCTCTTCCCCGGCACGATCAGAACCGATGAAAACGGCGAGGCGTACATCGACAGAAGCGTTCATTCGCAGGGCCTTAGCTGCATGATGATCGCAACCGACGATGAAAAGGTGAAACAGAACGCGTGGAAATTCATGAAGTGGTGGGTGAACGCCGATACGCAGGCCCGCTTCGGCCGCGAGATCGAGTCCATTCTGGGCTCCTCCGCCCGCTACACTACCGCCAACCGCGACGCGCTCAAGCAGCTTGCATGGTCGAAAGATGAGCTCAAGGTTCTTGAAGAGCAGATGGCTTCGACCGTCGGCTTCCGCGAAATTGCCGGCGGCTATTCCACCACCCGTCACATGACCAATGCGATCCGCCGCGTTATCAATACAAAAGAAGACGCGCGCGAGACGCTGATCACCTATGCGCGAACGATCAACGAAGAGATCCGTATCAAGCGCAAAGAGTTCGGCCTGCCGCTGGAATAATCATGAAGGGAGATGAGGTAAGTTGAAATCATTTCTGAAAACCTATGTAGAGATGAAGCGCGAGACCATTAAGTATAATTTCGCCAAGGCCAAGCGCATGAAAATTTGCTACCTGTTCCTTCTGCCCTATGCTGTTTTGTTCACGACCTTCTTCATTCTTCCCATCTGCACATCGATTTACTATTCTTTCACGCAGTATAACATCCTTGAAAAGCCTCAGTTTGTCGGCTTTCAGAACTACATTAACTTAGTGCTTCAGGATGAAGTGTTCCTGACCTCCGTCAAGAATACGCTGGTGATTGCGGTAATCACAGGTCCCATCGGCTACATTCTGTCGTTCCTGTTTGCATGGTTCATCAACGAGCTTCCCAAGTGGATTCGCGCCATTGCGGTCGTTGTGTTCTACGCTCCGTCCATCGCAGGAAATGTGTACTTCATCTTCTCTATCATCTTCCGCGGCGATATTTACGGATATCTGAACTCATTTCTGGTTGATTTCGGTCTGATCAACGCGCCGATTCTGTGGCTGACCGATCCCAACTACATGCTTACCGTTATCATCATTGTTATCCTGTGGATGAGCATGGGCACAGGCTTCTTATCCTTCGTTGCCGGTCTTCAGGGCGTTGACCGCGCGATGTACGAGGCCGGTTATGTTGACGGCATCAAAAACCGCTGGCAGGAGCTTTGGTACATCACCCTCCCGTCCATGAAGCCCATGCTTCTGTTCGGCGCGGTTATGAGTATCACCTCCGCTTTCAACGTCTGCGACGTGCCCAGAGCTTTGGCAGGCTATCCGTCTACGGACTATGCCGCCAGAACCATCGTCACGCACCTGTTCGACTACGGTTTCTCCCGCTTTGAAATGGGTTATGCGTCGGCCATTGCCACAGTATTGTTCTTAGTCATGATTTTGTGCAACAAGGCCATTCAGTCTATGCTTAGGAAGGTGGGCTCTTAATGGAAAATAAGAATATTCCCGTAAAGCCCGCCAAGAAAACGCGCGGCGATATTCTGCATGAGCGCATGGTGCTTCTGGGTGAGATTAAGGAAGAAAAGAAGTTTGACAAAAAGAAGTTTTTCTTAACCTCTCTTATTATACTTTGCGTTATGATTGCGGCGATTGTCGTTCTTCAGTACAGGCTGAATACGATTGCGGCCTATGAAGACGCGCTTTATGCCCAGCAGGCAGCTGCTGAGATTGTCGCGGATGAAAACGCCGCCACGGTTTCAGAGGCAACAGTTGCTGAAGCGGCCGCCGCAGTCGAAGCAGCCACCGAGATGGAAGCGGCCGCCGCGGTCGAAGCGGCCACTGAGGTGGAAGCGACCACCGAGGCAGAAGCGACCACCGAGACAGAAGCGGTCGGTGAGATCAAGAAACCGCAGGATTATACCTTTGCGCCGTTCTATCGCGCGGGCAAGCTTCTTCTGATCGTTGGCGCATGTGCGTATGGCTTCTATGTCGTCATCCGCCTGCTTGCACCCAAGCGCAGAAAGCCCAACCGCAGCGTATGGGGCGACTTTGGAATTTACTTCATGCTGCTTTGCGTAGCGATTCTCATGATTTTCCCGCTGGTATTCTCCGTCAGCGCGTCGCTCAAGCCCTTGGACGAATTGTTCCGCTTCCCGCCGACGGTGTTCCCGCGCCAGCCCACTATGGATAACTTCTCCGACCTCTTCGTCACCTTGAGCCAGAGCTTCGTGCCCTTCTCGAGGTATCTGGTCAACACGGTATTTCTCACCTTCATCGGAACCATGGGTCATGTGCTCATCGCTTCCATGGCGGCGTTCGTGCTTGCGAAGTATGATTTCCCTGGCGGAAAGACGTTTTTCTCCATTGTCGTTACCGCGCTCATGTTCTCGGGCTACGTAACCGGCATTCCGAACTATGTCATTATGTCGAAGCTTCGCATGATCGACACCTACTGGGCGATCATTCTTCCCGCGTTTGCCGCGCCGATCGGCCTTTTCCTCATGAAGCAGTTCATGGAAGGCCTGCCGACCTCGCTTATTGAAGCTGCGCACCTTGACGGCGCGGGCGAGATGAGAATTTTCTGGTCGATCGTAATGCCCAACGTAAAACCCGCATGGCTCACCATCATCATTTTCTCCGTGCAGAGCCTGTGGAACACCAATGCCTCCACGGTTATCTACTCCGAAGCCAAGAAAACGCTGGTCTATGCGCTTCAGCAGATTCAGGCCGGCGGTATCGCCCGTACGGGTCAGGCTGCTGCGGTAACGGTAATCGTAATGCTGGTTCCGATTACGATCTTTATCCTTTCCCAGAGCCGCATCCTTGAAACGATGGCAAGCTCTGGTCTTAAGGATTAAGCGTGACGGAAGCCGGAATTTTAACAGGGGGGATTTGACGGTGAAATCATTTACAAGGGTAATGACCATGATCCTTGCAATCGTTACGCTTGTTTCTTCAATCCAGGCGTTTGCAAGCGAGGACGGTAATTTTACCAATTATACCTATAACTACGATTACTGGCAGGATGAAATCGAAATGCCCGACGCGTACCGCGTGGAGCAGGTCGTCTATTCCGGTACGCTGGGTCTTGAAACGCCCATGAACAAGCCGCAGAGCCTGTATATCCGGGGCAATCGCGTCTATGTTGCCGATACCGGCAATAACCGGGTGCTTGAGATCGAGCGTCAGGGCAATCAGTTTAAGCTTTTACAGATCATCGACAAGATCAAGGGCGCTCAGCCTGAAACCCTTTCTTCGCCCAGCGATATGTTCGTTGACGAAGCGGGCAACATTTACATCGCAGACACCAATAACCAGCGCATCATCAAGGCTGACAAGGACTTGAATTTCGTCATGAGCTTTGTCAAACCCACAGATCCCACCTTTGGCGAAGGCGATTTCCTGCCTGCGCGCATGGTTGTCGACGTGTCCGGCCGCGTGTATGCGCTTGCCACCAACATCAATAAGGGCTTGATCAAGTATGAGGCCGACGGCATTTTTGCCGGATTCATTGGCGCAAACCCCGTAACGTACACGATGTTTGAATACATCTGGAAAACATTTTTCACCTCCAAGGCGCAAAGAGCCCAGCAGGCCGCCTTTGTACCGACTGAGTATTCCAACATCGCCATTGATGAGGAAGGCTTCATCTATGCGACCAACGCCGTGTTCTCCGAATACGACCTCCTTTGGGACAACGCCAAGCCCATCCGCCGTTTGAACAGCATCGGAAACGATATTCTGGTCAAAAACGGCTGGCTGCCCCCGATCGGCGACATCTATTGGGAGGAGCAATCCATCGAACACGGCCCCAGCAAGTTCAAAGACATCACCGTTCTTGAAAACGACATCTATGTCGCCTTTGACCGCACCCGCGGCCGCCTGTTCGGCTATGACAGTCAGGGCATTCTTTTGTGGGCATTCGGAAACAAGGGCAACACCGAAGGCACGTTTAACGGCGCAGTTTCCATTGAGCATATGGGAAACGATTTGTATTGTCTGGATGAACTTGGCTGTACGATTACTGTTTTCAGACCTACGGATTACGGCAATCTGATCTTTGAGGCTTCCGACCAGTATCTGAAGGGCGACTACGATGCGTCCGCTGATACCTGGAGAGAGGTATTAAAGCTTAACGCCAACTACAATCTCGCTTTCATCGGAATCGGACGCGCGCTGATGCGACAGGAAAATTTCGAAGAAGCCATGAAGTACTTCAGGATGGCGTATGATCAGGAGAACTATGGCAGAGCCTATCGCTACTTCCGCAAGGAACGAATCGAAGAGAACATCGGATGGATCGTTGCGATTGCAGTTGTTCTGATTGCAGTGATTCTGATTCTGAGGGTAATACGGAAAATGAAGTGGGAGGTGCAGGAATATGAGAGCAAGCGGAAAGCCCGCTAAGGGTGAAACGCGCTTTCAGCGATACATCGCATCCGTAAAGTACGCAAAGCACGTCATATTCCATCCCTTCGACGGTTTCTGGGATCTGGTACATGAAAAGAGAGGATCCATCGGCGCCGCGCATACGTTTCTTGCGCTTTTCCTTCTTGCCTATGTTCTGAGGCTCATGTACACGAACTTTCAGTTCATGACCGCGCCTCTTCAGTACATCAATATCTATGAACAGTGCGCCTCTCTCCTTCTCCCGTTTTTGATTATCTGTATTTCAAACTGGGCGCTTTCCACGCTTTTTGACGGAAAAGGCTATTTCAAGGATATCTACATGGCGCTGTGCTATGCGCTGGTGCCGTATTTTCTGATTCAGCTGCCGCTGGTTGCCATCAGCCACTTTATCTCTTTTGACGAAGTTGCTTATTACAACGTGCTTGCCGGCATTTCCGTTATCTGGCCCGTGTTCCTTGTGTTCGTAGCGCTTATGCAGGTGCATGATTACACCCCCGGAAAAGCGTTTATTTTCCTGTTCGTCACGATTTTCGGCGCGCTTGTAATTTTGTTCCTCATTTTGGTATTTTTCAGCCTTTTAAGTGATGCGGCGGCATACTTTGTATCGCTGTATCGTGAGATTGTCTTCAGACTTCACTAAGGAGGTGGTTAAGCGATGAAAAAGCAAAAGTCGATTCTCGTTCGTTTGCTTCCGTGGCTGGTTGTTCTGGCCGCGCTGGCTGCGCTCGTGATTTTTGTCGGAATTCCGCTGTACGCGCCTCAGGAGACTGAAGAGCTTGCGCCGCCGCAGGTTTTCTTCTACGAGGGCGATATGGATAAAGCGTCCCTCAAGATGGAAAACGACGATCTCCTTTTCGAGATGGATCCTGATAATACCCATTTTAAGCTCACCGAAAAGGCGACCGGCCGCGTATGGCTTTCCAACCCCGCGGATGCGGATAAGGATAAGAAAGCGGTTTCCACAAACAAGGGCATTCTGAATTCTACGCTTCTTCTTTACTATTCTCCTTTGGGAAGCACCGATATAGAGAGAAACAACTATCAGTATTCCATCGAAAACCAGAACTTTATCTATGAGATCACCGAAGACGGTGCAATTCGCGTAACCTACGCCATCGGTCAGATCGAAAAGGTATACATGATTCCCTACGCCATCACAACTGAGCGGTATAAGTTCTATACCGACCAGATGAGTGGTAAGGACAAGAAAAAGATTTCCGGTTACTATTCCAAGCAGACGCCCGCGTCTCTTGAAAAACTTTCGGCGGAAGAGAAAGAGCAGATGCTTCGATTGTATCCGTCGCTTGCAGAGCAGGAACTTTACATCATGAAGTCCAACATTACTGCCAGCAACAAGGAAAACGCCGAAGCGGTGTTTGCCTCGCTTGGTTACAATGAGGAAGAGTATGCGATTGATCAGGCGCTGATTGCGGCCAAGAAGGAATCCGACAGCCCCATCTTCAACGTTTCGGTCGAGTACCGACTGGACGGCGGAGATCTCGTTGTCAGCGTTCCCATGCAGGATATGCGTTACCGCGCGGACTATCCGATTACGTATCTGACGGTTCTTCCCATGTTCGGCGCACAGGGCGTTGATCAGGAAGGTTTCATACTGGTTCCTGAGGGCGGGGGCGCGCTCATCAATTACAACAACGGAAAGCTCAAGCAGAACAGCTATTTTACCAATCTTTATGGCTGGGATTATGCTCAGAAGCGCGATGAGGTTGTCAATGAAACGCAGGCGCTGTTCCCCGTGTACGGCATGACCGGAAACGGCGGCTCCTTTATCTGCATAGTCGAAGGCGCGCAGGCTTATGCTGGCATTCAGGCGGATATTTCCATGCGCTATAATTCGTACAACTACGCAAACGTCAAATACACCGTTATCCACAGCGAGGAGTATAACGTATCGGCAAAGACTGCTCAGATCGTAAAAATGTTTGAAAAGCAGATGCCCGAGGACGTTATTCAGCAAAGATATTGCTTTGTTGAATCCGACAGCTATGTGGACATGGCAAAAACGTACGGCGAATACCTTGTAAACAAGCATCCCGAGCTTAAAGACATGAATGAAAACGCTGATATGCCCGTAAACGTTGAGCTCATCGGCGCCATCAGCAAGACCGTCGTCAAGTTCGGCATGCCCGTTGATTCCGCTGTTCCCGCAACGACCTTTCAAGACGCGCAGGACATCATTTCGGATCTTACCGACGCCGGCTTAAAAAATCTCTCCGTTCGCTTCTCCGGCTGGAACAATGGCGGCGTGAACCAGAAGGTTTTGAATAACATCAAGGTTGTCAAAAAGCTCGGCGGGGAAGAGGGCATGGAGAAGCTGATTGAGGCTGCCAAAGAAAGGAAAATTCCGCTTTACTTTGACGGCGTCACCTGCTTTGCCTACGACAGCGGCATTTTCAAGGGCTTCAATCCCTTTAATGATTCCGCGCGGCATGCAACCCGCGAGCAGGTTAAAATTGATGATTATTCCTTCGTCACATACCGCAGCGTCAGCTGGAAGGATCCCTTCCAGTTGGTAAGTCCTTCCTACGCAAGCGAGATGGCGGAAAATCTGATCGACAAACTGGACGATATGGATGCTCAGGGCGTCGCTTTCCGCGATATCGGAAGCCTGCTTTCGGCCGATTACAACCCGAAGGCGCTCGTTACCCGCGAGCAGGTCAAGCAGATGAACATCGAGACTATGCTGGACGCAAAAGAACATGGCCAGAAGATTCAGATCAAAGAAGGCTTCGACTTCGCGATTCCCTATGCGGATTTGATTACCGATATGGATATGATCGGAAGCCAGTATGCCCTGATTGACGAATCGGTTCCGTTCTATCAGATTGCGCTGCATGGACGAGTTGAATACACGGGTCTGCCCATTAATGTTGCCGCTGATTGGGAGACCGAGCTTCTGAACTGCGTTCAGTATGGCGCGGGTCTCAACTTCACCTTCATGGCGGAGGATGCGAAAATCGTTCAGGAAACCTACCATTCCAGCCTCTACGGCGCGTCTTATGACGAGTGGGCGGAGGATGTAAAGAAGATCGTGAACGATTATCAGACGGCGATGGCGGGTCTTAACCAGACCGCGATCACGGGTCACGAAATTTTGGGCGATGTAACGGTAACAACGTATGAAGACGGCAGAAGCGTATATGTCAACTACGGCTTTGCGGATTATGCTGTGGGCGATGAGACCGTTCCCGCCAGAAGCTACATCGTAGTAGGGGGTGACAAGTAATGGCACAGGCGAAGAGCAAGGTCGGCGTAAGAAAGTGGGGCCTCAAGGATTCCATTCTGACCTATCTGCCGATTGAACCCCTGATCAGACTTATTAAAGGATCCAAGAAGAAAAACGGCACGTTCGATTCCATGAGATCCAGAAATGCCAGAATCGGAACGCTGTTTGTGCTTCCTTTTATCCTCGGTTTCCTCGTGTTCATGTTAAGGCCCCTGTGCGAATCTCTCCTAATGAGCCTTTCTGCGGTTAAGATCATTCAAGGCGCCGGATATACGAGTACACTCAACGGCTTTGAAAATTACAAATACGCGCTTACGGTTGACCCTGATTTCAACAATTTTCTGGTTGATGAAATCGGTCGTATGGCAATCAACGCCATTTCTACCCTCGTTCTGAGCTTTGTTATCGCTGTAATTCTCAATCAGAATTTCAAAGGCAGAACCGCCGCACGCGCCATCTTCTTCCTGCCGGTTATTCTCGCTTCCGGCGTATTGCCCGGCATTGAAGCGCAGGTTGGTTCCAACCAGGAAATTACGATGATCGAATCCGTTGCGGAAGAACTTTCTTCCTCTTCGGGCATCAATATCTCCGCAACGCTTGAAGAACTGCTTTCCGTATCCGGCATGGCGTCCAGCGTATTTGACATTTTGTTCACAATGATCGACTCCATTTACGACATCGTCATGGCCAGCGGTATCCAGATTATTGTGTTCCTGTCCGGTCTTCAGGCCATTTCGCCTTCTCTTTATGAGGCAGCGGATATGGAGGGCTGCACGGCGTGGGAATCCTTCTGGAAGATCACGTTCCCCATGGTCAGTCCGCTTCTTCTTGTTAACTGCATCTATACCATCATCGACTTCTTCATGAAGAACGATAACAAGGTTATGGAGCGCATTAACACGGTTATGTATTCGCAACTTCGATTCGGCGAAAGCGCGGCGATGAGCTGGATTTATTTCGCGATTGCTCTTGCATTCATTGCGGTGAGCTCCTTTATCATCACCAGGGGGGTACACTACTATGAAGACTAATAAAACGGAAATGATCCGAAAACGCGATTTCTGGGAGGCGAACCGACAGTCCGGCGGCTATCTTTTAAGAAACAAAATCTCCAAAATGATAGTTTCCGTGGTTCGCGCGCTTCTGTTGTTCGGTCTGTGCTTCATGATCATTCAGCCCCTTTTGACTCGATTTTCCACCTCCCTGATGCCGGAAAAAGATCTTTATGATTCTACCGTCATACTTGTACCCCGCGAGATCACGTTTGATAACTACAGGATCGTTGCCGATCTTACCGGACTTCCCAAGTCCATGCTGAATACGCTTTGGACGTGTACGCTGGTTTCGGTTCTGCAGGTTATCGCGTGTACGTTGGTTGGCTATGGCTTTGCCAGATACGATTTTCCGCTTAAAAAGCTTTGGTTCGGCTGCGTAATCGTCACAATCATTGTGCCGCCGCAGACCATCGCTACAGCTTTGTACATGAACTTCGTAGACTTTGACGTGCTGGGCATCATTAAGCTGTTTACGGGCAAGGGCGTGAAACTGCACGGTTCCATTGTTCCGTACTCCCTGATGAGCATCACCTGCATGGGCCTAAAAAACGGTCTGTACATCTATATGCTCCGCCAGTACTTCAGAGGAATTCCGAAGTCCTTAGAAGAAGCTGCATACGTGGACGGATGCGGAAGCCTCCATACCTTCGTTCGCATCATGCTTCCCGATGCCATGCCCACGATTCTGAGCTGCTTCCTCTTCTCCTTCGTATGGCAGTGGACGGATCTTTTCTACACCAGAAACTTCCTGTCCAACTACACGATTTTCTCCAACGAGCTTTCTACCATCTTGACCCGCATGAGTCTCTACTTTTCCAATGAGACCGGAAAGCCCACCATCGTTCCTGTCGGACGTCAGATGCAGCTGGTTTCCATCGGAATTCTTGTCTGCTCTCTCCCGCTGATCATTCTCTACATTTTCACCCAGCGCACCTTTGTAGAGTCGATCGCGATGTCCGGTACGAAGGAATAAAGGTGCAGATTTATTCGTTGCCAAAAAACTTCCTTTACACAAGGGAGGCGCGGGACGGGAAACCCGTCCCCTACGGGTTTGATCGGGTTGCAGCGAGGGAATGAGGCGTAAAGCACATTCCAAGCGGATTCGATTGGATCATGCTGTAGGGGAGGCGTTCCGCCGCCCGGATCTCCGTCCGAAACGATTCGGACACTCATTTCGAATCTATGTGCGTTACGAAAAAACGCACACAGAAATATTTTTAGGAGGAACCCCATTATGAAGAAACTGGTCGCAATGCTCCTTTCCCTCATGATGCTGCTCGTGTGCGTTGGCGCATGCGCAGAAGCTCCCGAAGGATATCCGGAAGTTACCCCCGGTATCGATTTCGGCGGCGCACAGATCTACGTCTACGACTATTGGACCGCAAGCGCTGATCGCGTAGCCGAGCCCACCGACGAACAGCAGGCTCAGTATGACTACCGTGACTGGCTCGAGGCCACCTACAACTGCAAGATCACCCAGATCCAGAAGGGCGATTGGGGCAGCAACGTTAACGAGCTCATCAACTTCACCACCGCTCCCGACGGCACCCTGTGCCTCTACATCCTTCCCCCGGACTTCGTTGGTACCCCCATGGCCAATGATCTGTTCGCGGCTTGGAACGAGAACGACCTGATCGACCTGGCCGCTGACAAGTGGAACGATGCCACCATCAACTTCATGACCAAGGGCGACAAGGTATACGGCGTTTCCACCGGCAACTCCGAGCCCCGTCAGTGCCTGTTCTTCAACAAGCGCGTTCTTGAAGAAGCCGGCATCGATTGGAACGAAATCTACAACATGCAGGCCGAAGGCACCTGGACTTGGGAAGCTTTCGAGGCGATGCTCCAGCAGATCAACAACGATACCAACAACGACGGCGTTCTTGATATCTATGGCCTGACCGGCAGCAACTCTGACCTGTACATGATGGGCGTTGTTTCCAACGGCGCCGAGTTCTTCAACTTCAACGAAGCCGGCGAGCTCCAGATCGCTGTTAACAGCGACGCTGCTCTCGAAGGTCTCCAGTGGGCGAAGGACATCTGGAACAACTACGGCTATCAGCAGCCCGCGGACGGCAACTGGGATTACTTCAAGGCTGCCTGGAACCAGGGCTTCTGCGGCTTCTACATGTACCAGACCTACGGCGGATTCAACGACAACTCCGAACTCCTCGGCATGACTGATGAGTGGGGCTGCGTTGCGTTCCCCATTGGCCCCAAGGGCGAAACCTATGTAAACATCACCTCTGACAACATCACCGTCATCCCCAACGTTTATGACGCTGAGACCGTTGCCAAGCTCGCTTTCATCTATGACATGTGGTCCAACGCCACCCCCGGCTACGACGATGAGTTCGGCTGGATCGGCAACAAGTACAACTTCACTGATGAGCGCGCTGTAGACGAGACCTACGCCATGCTCCGTGAACCCGAGCACTGCGTAGCCAACGCTACCCTGTACATCGGCTCTGTAAACGACGTTCTCGGCAGCCCGCTGCTCTGGCAGCTTGGCGGATCCACCCCCGCTGAACTGGTTGAGGCCGCGACTCCCGCATGGCAGGCCCTCTGCGACGCCTTCAACGGCAAGTAATTTGAGTTTAGCATAAGCTTTTACGTTTAGCGCTTAAACCAGAGGGGCTGTTGCAGAAGCAAAAGAATCTGCAGCAGCCTCATTTTGCATATCACAAGCGAGCAGAAATACAGCCAATTTTCGTTGAGCAGGAGAGAAATCTGTCTACAGGCAGAAAAAAGCAGACATAGAACAAAGCCAACCT
>JAFWZN010000050.1 GCA_017522345.1 Clostridia bacterium
TCCGGGCGGGGATCGGAAAGGGGAAGCGTTTTCAGTCGCTGCGCTTTGTGAAAACGCGCGATTTTGCCGTACATGCCGCCAAAATCGATTGAAAATGGAGAGGGAGTGCGCTCCCTCTCCATGCCTCACCCAGAGGTTTGTTGATGACTTGAGCTGCCCCGTTTTTTCGGGACAGCTCTTGTTTATTTTACATTATTCTTCGTCGTTTCTGGGCGTTCTCTTTAAGAAAGAGGGCGTGTCAGGAGAGAAGCCTCTTCTGGGTCTCGGCTCGGCAAACGCAGAGGGACGGGGCGCGGCCTCGCCTTTGCGCTCGGGAATGCGGGTATTCGCCTGAGGACGAGCGGGGCGCATCTGGGGACGCGCGGGCGCTCCCTGCGGCGGACGCTGCGCGGGACGCGGCTGAACGGGACGAGCCTTGGGCGCTTCGGGTCGCTTGTCGTAAAGCGGCGGGAGGCTTACGCCGTCGTCTTCTTCCTTCGCTTCGGCACCTGCGCTTACATCGCTTTCAAAAGCGCGGCTGAACGGGGACGCCTTCTTCTGGGGAACGGGCTTTTCAAAGCCGGTTGCAATAACAGTGATTCGAACTTCGTCGGTCAGGGATTCGTCAATGCCTGCGCCGAAGATGATGTTGGCCTCGGGATCGGCAGCCTGCGTAATGAGCTGGGCTGCTTCGTTGACCTCGATAATGGAAGTATCGGGACCGCCGGTGATATTGATCAGAACAGCGCGCGCGCCGTCGATGGAGGTTTCGAGCATGGGGCTGGAAACCGCCTGCTTGGCCGCTTCGACCATGCGGTTTTCGCCTGTGCCTGCGCCGATACCCATGTGGGCGAGGCCGCGGGATTCCATAACGGTGCGAACGTCGGCAAAGTCGAGGTTGATCATCGCGGGAACTGCAATCAGATCGGAGATGCCCTGAATGCCCTGACGGAGCGTATCATCGGCGATTTTGAAAGCTTCGGTCATGGTGGTGCCCTTGCTTACGATGGACAGGAGCTTCTCATTGGGAACGACGACCAGCGTGTCCACGTTGGCCTTCAGCTGATCAATGCCGTTTTCGGCATTCTTCATGCGCTGACGGCCTTCGAACATGAAGGGCTTCGATACGACGCCGATGGTGAGGATTCCGAGATCACGTGCGATTTCCGCAATAACGGGAGCCGCGCCGGTTCCGGTGCCGCCGCCCATGCCGCAGGTGACGAATACAAGGTCGGCGCCCTTTAAGGTGTTGGCGAGCTCTTCTCGGCTCTCCTCGGCCGCGCGCTTTCCGATGTCGGGATTCGCGCCGGCGCCAAGGCCCTTGGTCAGCTTTTCGCCGATCTGGATTTTTACGGTCGCCTTGGAAAGCGCAAGCGCCTGCTTATCGGTGTTTACTGCGATAAACTCTACGTTGCGAAGTCCGCTGTCAACCATTCTGTTTACGGCATTGGTACCGGCTCCGCCGACGCCAACAACCTTAATTGATGCAAAATTAGAAGTCTCAAGTTCAAATTCCAGCACAAGGCATCCCCCTCGCTAATGATAGTAATTCTTTTATCTTCTGCCAAACAAACCGCGGAAGCCGTCTGCCAGCCGTCCGGGGAGCGTTTCTTCATCAGGCAAGCGCTGTTCAATGGAAGAAAAAATCAGATCGACCAGTCCCATCGCGCTTGAATAAACGGGACTGTTGAATTGCGCGGCTTTCGCCTGCGGAACCTTGACCGAGCGGTTCAAATACGCGCCCAGATATTCCTTTCCGCCTCTGATCATTGCAAGGCCGCCGCCCGTCAGGTACACGGGCGTTCGGCTTACGACAAGACCCTCTCCGTCCATATCAATCGTGCGGTCGATCATGTCGCACATTTCGTCCACGCCTTCGCGCATGCACTCGCTGACAGCCAGTTCTTCAAAGGCGATTTTTCTTCCGTATTCGTCGAAGAAATCCGGCGGATTGATCATTTCAAAGCCTTCCGGCGAAATGACAAAGCTGCG
This sequence comes from Clostridia bacterium, assembly GCA_017522345.1. Classification (GTDB taxonomy): domain Bacteria; phylum Bacillota; class Clostridia; order Christensenellales; family Aristaeellaceae; genus SFHK01. The sequence continues at coordinate 1,972 of JAFWZN010000050.1, forward strand.
CTTGAGCCTTTCCGCCTCGGAGCCCTTGATGGCAAGCGCCTCGGAAAGCTTTTCCGTCAGATGCGCGCCGCCCACCGGGAGCATGGCGTGATACAGGATTCCGTCGCCCTCGATAATGCTGAGCTCGGTTGAAAGGAAGCCGGAATCCACAAAAATCATGGATCTTTCTCTGTCTTCAACAGACGTGAGCCAAAGCATCTCGCCGAAGGAGGAAGAGAGGAAGCCGTTTATGCTTATGCCCATGGAATCCATAAGCTCGCGCATATCGTCAATAAAGAACTGTTCGATGGTGATAAACGATATGCATGCCGTGAGCCTGTCGCCAGACATTCTTAAAGGATGCATCGTCTTCTCGCCGTCGTCTATCCGAAACCATGCAGGCGATCTGTGAATGACGTTTCCCGGATTTTCTTTTCGTTTGTCAAACTTCAGAACATCCGCCGCCATATCCATGACATGGTCGATATCCTCTTCCGTTACCCTGCCTGTTTCAGGGTCAATGTTTACCGTCGCTTCCTGCGTTTCCACGTGAATGTATTCGCCGGGAACGCCGATGTATATATCTTTAATCTTCGTATTGGCGTCTTTTTCCGCTGCGCTGATGGAATTGTAGACCGCCTGCGCAAGCTTGTTCGGCGTTATCCAATCGCCGTCTCGATACCCGTCGTAAGGCACCGTTCCGCTGCCGATGATGTCACAGCGGTGATAGGAACCGCTTTCCGCGATCAAAGTAACGATTTTGGACGTGCCAAATTCGATCGCTGCTACCCGTGTCTTCATTTTATCTTCTCCCGCTTTATGCCCGTAAATCGTCCTCATCATCCTGTACCCCTAATTATACAGGATAAGCCGCCTCTTTGTAAACACTTTTTTGGTGAAATATTTCATTTTTAATTCATTTTTATTACATTTTTACATTGTCCCTCGCCGTATTCCTCCTTATTGATCGGCGTCGTACACCGCATAGTCGCCGCTTACGATGATTTTGCCGTTTGTTCTGCCGCTTGAGATGATCTCGTTGACCATTTGAAGCGTCTGTTCAATATTCTTGCCGTCGAAGATCTCAACCATCTGGTTCGTAGTTGTTACAAGATAGATGCTCTTGAGATCCTTTACGTTGAATTCGGAGTACGTGCTTTCATAGCCGAGTCTTCTGATCGCCGAGGCAATCCTTATTATGTCCTCAAGCTGCTTTTCCTTTCGCAAAACCAGCGTTTTTCCCTTGGAATAATTGGAAATATCCGCGCCCGTAACGCAGACGTACGATTCTCGGGGCAAGTGGCTGATTACTTCTATGACCATTGCGTCTTCGTCAATTAAGACATAGTAGCCGCCTGCCTGCACGACGCAGAGAGGCTCGCGAATGGAAACGGTTAAACGAAACGCTCCGTTAGAAATGCGCTCGATCTTCTCAAACCGCGCAAACCCGGTCGCGTTCACGCCGTTTCTGACGTCGTTTTCAATATCGGCGATCGCCTCAATCTGCGCGCCCATCTTAAGCGTGGACGAGCGTATGATTTCATCCCTTTGAGCAGCTGAAATCTCGCCGTTTACACAGAAAACCTCTACATCCTTGAGTCTGTTCTGACCGCCGACCAAAAAAATCACGATGGCTGCGGCAGCGATAAGCACCAAAACCGCCATAATTCCCTGTTGACCGATCTTCTTTTTCTTATCGTTCGCTGCCATTTTCTCATCCCCTGTATTTTTGCTGTTTTTTCTATAACGGATTCTGCTCCGAAGAAATGTTAAAAAGAATTCCTACCGCGCCCATGACGATTGATACCGATGTTCCGCCTGCTGAAAAAAACGGAAGCGGCAGCCCCGTCGTCGGCATAACGCCGATGACGACCGCAATGTTTAGAATCGTTTGAACGCCGATGGTTGATACAATTCCTGCCGACAGCATGCTTTTAAAGCGATCTTTTTCGCGAACTGAAATCCGATAGCCGAAAAACAGAAACGCCATAAAAAGCGCCATCACAAGAATGCATCCCACATATCCCATATCCTCGCCCACAATTGCGAAGATGAAATCGCTTTCGGGGTATGGAAGGAAGGAGTATTTCTGCTTGCCACGTCCAAGCCCCATCCCGAAAAGACCGCCGCTTCCAAACGCCATCAGCGACTGCGCAAGCTGATAGCCCTCGTTTGAAAGATACCGAAACGGATCAATAAACGAAATCATTCTCGCGCGGCGATAGGGTTCGCTGAGCGCGTAATAGCTTCCGACAGCTAAGCCTGAAACGCCGATCAAAGCAAGATGCGTCCATTTTGCTCCGGCAATCATCGTCATAAGCGCGCTTGTTATGATGATGGATCCCGCCGTAGACAGATTCGGCTGAAGCAGAATCAAAACAAACATCGCGCCCGGCACAATGAAAAGCGGAATCAGACCCTTAAAAAAATTCGTGATATCGCGTTTAGGGCTTGAAAGCGCCCGCGCCATAAACAGAACCAGCGAGTATTTCGCAAGCTCGGACGGCTGAAAGCTGATCGGCCCAATTCTCAGCCACCTTCGGGAACCGTTTATGTATACGCCTACGCCCGGAATTGCAACCAAAATCAAAAGAACAAAACTGACCGCAAGGAGCCAGCCGCTCACAACGGGCCTTGACAAAAAGCTGATATCCACTTTCCACAGAATCAGCATAAAGGTTAGACCGATCATTATACCGAACAGCTGACTGATGACATCCGTAAGAAGCGATCCCTTTGACCCCGCATTGTAGAAGCTTGCCGCAAACAAAACGACAAGGCCTGTGACAATCAGGAGAACAAACGATACAACAATGCTTTTTTCGGGCTTTCTTCCCTTTGTACTTCTTAAAACCTTGGCGCCGCGTAAGCGTAAAAGGCTCAAGTTCCGCTTTCTTTAAGCGCGTTTACAATGCGCTTGAATTCTCGTCCGCGCGCTTCGTAGTCTTCAAACATATCGAAGCTTGCGCATGCCGGCGACAAAAGCACGCATCCGCCGTTTTCGGCGTGAAGTCTCGCTTTTTCGATCGCCTTCTCAAAATCATATCCGGCGTACTCATAATCGGTAAAGCCGACTTTATTAAGCGTTTCGCCGATCCTTTCGCCCGTTTTTCCGATCAGAACGGCATATCTGACCTGGCTGTCTTTCAGAATCCTGCACATGTCAGTAAAGTCAGAATTCTTTTCCGAGCCGCCAAGCAGTATGACGGTAGGCTCGCGCATGGTCTCAATCGCCTTGATGGTGGAATCGGGATTGGTGCCCTTGGAGTCGTTTATGTATTTAACGCCATCCAAAACGCGCACGGTTTCGATTCGGTGCTCAACGCCTCTGAAGGTTCTGAGCGTATGACGAATTACCGGCGAAGGAATGCCCGCGCACATGGCGCACGCCGTCGCAGCCAGCGCGTTTTCAAGGTTATGCGGACCCGGTATATACACGTCCTCAACTCTGCACACATTCGTCTTTTCGCCGTTTTTGTCCACAAAAACAATCACGCCGTCTTCGATAAACGCGCCCTTGTCGACCTGATTCAGCCTTGAAAACCAGATAACGGTTGACGCTACCCTTTCGGCCATTCTGCGCGTATATTCGTCGTCATAGTTTAAAACAGCATAATTGGTTTTATCCTGTTTTTCAAATATACGCATTTTGATATTAGCGTAATTTTCCATCGTCTTATGGCGGTTCAGATGATCTTCCGTAAGATTCAAAACCGCCGCGATCTCGGGCCTGAACTCTACCGTCGATTCAAGCTGGAACGAAGAAAGCTCGCACGCGACATAATCGTCCTGCTTCATCATGCCGGCTCTTCCGCTGTAGGGAATTCCGATATTGCCGACCACATGCGTAACCTTTCCGGCGTTTTCAAAAATTGCGCCGAGAAGCGAGGTCGTCGTCGTCTTTCCATTCGTTCCCGTAATGCCTATCACATGGCCCTGTCCGAGCCGGTAGCTCAGCTCGATTTCTCCAATGACTTCAATGCCCATTTCCTTGGCTTTTGAAACGGCGGGAAGATCGTAGGGTATACCGGGACTTATGACAAGCATATCCATGCCGTCAAGAACATTTTCAATCGGCTCCCCGAGTCTCCATTCAATGCCGTCTGTTTTAAGCACATCAAGCGCGGAGCCGATTTGCTCTGCGCTTTTTAAATCGTTGATTCTGACTTTGCACCCGGCGTCGCACGCCAGCTTTGCCGCGTGGATGCCCGAACGAGCCATGCCCCACACAAGCACTTTTTTACCGATCAAATTTTAAACCTCCTTTACGCTTCACTTTACATATCCGAGAAGCGCAACAAAGCACAAAAGCGCGGTTAAAACGTCGTACATCGTAACAATTTTCGTCTCCGGAATGCCGCTTAATTCAAAATGATGATGAATCGGCGCCATACGGAAGATTCGCTTTCCGCCGGAGAAGCGGCAGTAAATCACCTGAATAATGTCGGAAAGGCTTGAAATCATCATAGTGAAGGCGATGATGGGCAGAAGAAGCGTCAAGCGCGTAACAATCGCAACCGCAACCAGCGCGCCGCCGATGGCGAAGGAGCCGACGTCGCCCATGAACGTTACGGCAGGATGGGTGTTAAAGCGGAGGAAGCCCAATATCGCGCCGCACATCGCGCCGGAGAATAGCGCAGTGTTGTAAAGGTCAGGATTCATGCCGGATTCATGCGCCGCAAGAGACATCGCAATCAGCGCAAAAGCGCCGAAGCCCAGCATACTGTTCCCTGCGCACAATCCGTCAAGTCCATCCAAAAGGTTTGCGCTGTTGACCACACCCACAATCACGAAAATCATGACCGGAATGTAGAAAAATCCAAGATCAATGGTATAGGAAGTAAAGGGAACGACAAGCTTTGATCCGATATAGGGATTCAAATATGCAAGCACGGAAAGAACCAGCGCAATCAGCGCCTGAGGCACCATTTTCTGAACCGGCGTAAGGCCGACGGAGCGGCGCTTTACAACCTTTACATAATCGTCCACAAAGCCAATAAAGGCGAAGGCGAGCATGGAAAGAATTTCAATAATCAGAAAATAGCCCTCTGTTCCCTTCCACACGCCCATGATGAGCGAGGTTACAGCCGCAGCAAAAATGAACACAAGGCCGCCCATCGTTGCGGTTCCCTGCTTTCCCTGATGGGATCTGGGGCCGAACTGGTTGATCGTCTGGCCAACCTTCAGGCGCTTAAGCCACGGGATGATAAAAGGCCCGGCGACCATGGAGAGCGCAAAGGCAACAAGTATGGTAATAATCAACTTTTGCATGTCGGTTTTCCTCCGTTATCAAACGCCCGCTTCATCCAGAAGCTCCTGTACGATGACCTTCTCATCGAAAGGATACTTAACTCCATTGATTTCCTGATAGGTTTCATGACCCTTTCCGGCAAGAACGACAGCGTCGGACTCGTTTGCAATGGAAAGCGCATATCGGATGGCTTCGCGGCGATTCTCAATCACTACATATTCGCCGCTTGTCCTGTTGATTCCTTCCACAATGCTGTCGATGATCGACATCGGCTGCTCATTTCTGGGGTTATCGCTGGTGATGATGGAAAGATCGGACAAGCGGCCCGAAATTTCTCCCATAATGGGACGCTTGGTCTGGTCCCTTCCTCCGCCGCAGCCAAACAGGCAAATCAGCCTTCCCTTGGTCGTCGGTCTTACGGCCTTTAAGATGTTTTCAAGCGCGTCCGGAGAATGCGCGTAATCCAGAATCACGCGATACGGCGTTTTGGTATCCAAAAGCTCGATTCTTCCGGGTACCGCCTTAACGGCTTCAATGCCCTTTTTGATATTCTCAATGGAAACACCGACGCCTTCCGCTAAAGACGCGGCGGTGAGCGCATTATAGACGTTGAAAATGCCCGTCATGTTCAAATGGATCTCCGTCTTCATGCGCTTATGGTAGCAAAGCGTAAAGCTGAGTCCGCTCTCAGTGAACTCGATTTCGCGGGCATAAACGTCCGCCTGCGCGCGAATGCCATAGCGCACAAAATCAATTTCCTTTTCTCTTGCGCGGTTTATGACCGTCTCGTCATCGCAGTTAATAAAAAGCGCGTTGGCCTGATTTGCAATCAAAAGCTTCGCTTCAAGGTAGTTTTCCATGGTCTTAAAGTAGTCTAAATGATCCACGGAAAGGTTGGTGAAGGCAGCGGCCGCAAACTGAACGCCGGCAATTCTGTGCATGTGAAGCGCGTGTGCGGAAACCTCCATTACCACATACTGAACGCCTTCATCCGCCATTTCGTGAAGCAGCGCCTGAAATTCAATCGGATCAGGCGTGGTCTTCCCCGCGTCTTTCTGCCTGCTGCCAATAAGCGTGCATACCGTACCGATAAGGCCGACTTTATATCCCGCCTTTTCAAGGATCGATTTCAAAAGGAAGCTGGTGGTGGTTTTGCCCTTCGTGCCGGTGATTCCGATCATTTTCATCTTTCCGGCGGGATTACCGTGGAAGCCGGAGGCGATATAGCTCATCGCGTGACGCACATTTTCAACCACGATCTGCGGGCAATCAACGTCCAGCTCGCGTTCGACGATGAGCGCAGACGCGCCGCGGCTGACTACATCCGGCGCAAAGTTATGCGCGTCCATGTGCATGCCGGAAACGCAGAAAAACAGCGTCCCCTTTCCAATTTCCTGTCTCGAATCCATCGAAAGAGACGTTATCTCGACGCTGCCATCTCCGATCAAACGATATTTTACCGGCATATTCTGAACCAAATTTGAAAGAATCATGCTTTTTCCTCCACCTGCATTCCTAAGTACTTCCTCCGCCCGGAAGTTCAAAAAACACTTCGACCTTCTGGGACGGAAATACGGTTTCGCCCGCCTCGGGGCTTTGGAAGGCGGCAACGCCCGAACCCTCCATTGTCATATATAGTCCCATCGACGTTAACACCCGGTTGGCTTCGACAACCGAAAGCCCCGTAACATCCGGAACTGTGATATACGCATCCTGATCAATTGAAACGTTTTCGTCCATGTAAACAGCCACAATCGATCCTTCCTGCATGCTTGCGCCGGGCGCAGGGAGCTGTGAAACGACCGTCTTTCCGTTTCCGATCACCATGTACTGAAAGCCCTCGCCTTTTAAAAGCCTTGCAGCCTCCGAAAGCGACTTCCCTTCTGTGTTCGGAACCTCCTTAAAAGGCGTCTCATTCTCCTCATCCTTTTGAACGCCCATATACACAAGCGACTTTTGAAGGATATCCTTTGCATAAGGCGCCGCGGTGACGCTTCCGTAGTCCGGACGCAGATCCGCTCGATCGACGATCATTAACACCGCGATCTTGGGATCATTCATCGGCGCAAAGCCTAAAAATGAACCGATGTGCATGTCGCTTGACACCTGTCCGTCCACATATACCTGCGCCGTTCCCGTCTTTCCGCCCACGTGATATCCTGCGATATACGCGTTTTTTCCGCCGCCGTTTGCAACAACGCTTTCAAGCATTGTCCGCATGGTCGCGCTGGTCTGGCTGCTTATGGGATTTGCGCGGACAAACGGCTCGTTTTTTTCAATCAGCGTTCCGTCTCTATCTCTTATTTCTTTGACGACATAAGGCCTCATAAGGTTTCCGCCGTTTACAACCGCGCAGGCGGCTGAAAGAAGCTGAACAGGCGTTACCGCTATGGATTGTCCAAAGCCGATTCGGGCGATATCCACGCGCTTGACCTTTTCGCGGCTTATGACAATGCCGCTTCCCTCGCCCGGAATATCCACGCCCGTCTTTTGTCCAAAGCCGAATGCTTCCAGATAATCGTAAAATGTTTCCGTTCCAAGCCGCAGTCCGAGCTCTACAAACACGGGATTACAGGAGTTTTCAAGCGCCTGCGTAAGGCTTTCGCTGCCATGCGGGTTGCCCCAGCAGCGAACGCGCCCGCCTTCAACATGGATGCTGCCCGAGCAAAAGAAATACTCGTTCAAGCGCGCAAGCCCCTCTTCAAGGCATGCGGACATCGTTATCATTTTGAACGTCGAGCCCGGTTCGTATGCATCGGTGAAGACAGTATTTCGCATAAGGGATGTAAGGCGCTTTACATCGTTTCTCGGCGGATTGTTCGGATCATAGTCAGGCTTTGAAACGGACGCAAGAATTTCGCCCGTCTTAGGATTCATTACAAGAACGCGCACCGCCTCTGCGCCATTGATTTCCATGGCTTCCCGCGCCGCGGTTTCCGCAAAGCCCTGTATGGTCTGATCGATCGTAAGATACACATCCGACCCGTCGATTGCCGAAACATATTCGCCCGACGTAATGCCAAGCGATTTTCCTTTTCCGTCGATTTCCTGAACAATACGCCCGGTTTTGCCGCTTAGATAATTGTTAAGCGCCGATTCAAGGCCCGCCTGCCCCACGCCGTCAATGGTCGTAAGCCCCAAAAGCTGCGTGGCAAACGCGCCGTTTGGATAGTATCGTTTGCTGTCATTGTCAAGATACAGTCCGTTATACAGGCTCTCGCCGCGCTTCGCACTCTCCGCCATCATGATTTTGAGGGTCTGAACCGTTTTCATATCCAGCTGTCTTTTAACGGTAACGCCGCCCTTGGTCGTGTCCGATATCCGCGCGTAAACGGCATTTTCGTCCATCTCCAGAAGCGGCGCAAGAACGCTCGCGAGCGATATTTTGTTTTCGATTTGTCTGGGGCTTGCCGACAGCGTGTATGCCGTTGCGCTTTTGGCCAGCGTATTTCCGTTTCTGTCGTATATGCTTCCGCGAATGGGCTGTATGATCGACTCGCTCGTCCATTGGCTCTTCGCCCTTCTCTGAAGCTCCTCCGCTGAAACGATCTGCAGGTGAAACAGGCGAACCGCCATTACCAGAAAAAGAGCAAAGAACACGAATATGGTAAGCACGATTCTTCTTCGGATCACGCTTCCCGTCGGAACCATATCCCGCCTCCCGATGCTTATTTACGGCCTGACTCCCGCCTCCGCCGTATGGATCGTATCGGGCGTAGATCTTGTGACATTGCTTAAAACATGCACGCTCGTTTCATCGGGCCTGATCATGTAAAGCTCCGTCCTTGCGCGGTATTCTATGGCGTTATCGTTAATCAAACCGGCAAGCGTCGTCTCCGCGATGTTGACATCCGCTCTTAGCTGATTTTTGACTTTATCGATGATATTGTACTCCTCTTTGATGTCCGCGATGTGGTTCAATTTTCCAATGACCATTGAAAGCATCAGAACCAGAATCGCTACCGTCGCAATCTCAAGCGTAAACAGGCGCAGTTTTTCCTTTCGCCTTCTGTTTCTGTCAGCCTGCCTCGTCCTAGATACGTTTTCCACGCGAAAGGCGTCACGATAACGCGTTTCAAAGCGCGCACGGCCGTATTGTCCGTTATCCCAACTGTATGATACGGCAGATCTGCCGGTAATCTGCTTCTGCGTTCGTTCCACTTGCGGCCGCCTCCTTTATTTTGTATCGAGCGTAAGCTTTTTCTATGCCTGCGGTTTGGAAAAATATGTGTCGTTAATGTATTTTAAGGTATTTTGAACGAGCTCATTTGTTTCGATCTGAAGACCCGTAACCTTATCGGGATGCCACAATTCCAGATTGTCGCCCACACCCATGAACTTTGCTTCCTTCGCGCCGCCCAGAAAATCATCTCTCAAATCCGTCGGAATCAGGACGCGACCCTGATTGTCCAGATTGGAGAAAGCATAGGCGTGTGAAAGAATATATCGGATGTAGTTTCTTCCAACGATGTCGGTTTCCGGGATTACGGAAAGCTGGGTAAGCTTTTCATCCCATCTCTCCTTCGGGTAAAAGGCGATGGTTCTTAAGTCGTTATTCAAGCCGATGGTGAAGTTCTCGCCCAGCGCTTCCCTGTAGTTGGCAGGGATGAATATGCGGCCCTTGGGATCAAGGGTATGCTTCGCAGAACCGGTAAACCAGTTCACAATCATACCAAATCCCTCCGTTTCATCTCTTGTTCCACCACTTTACACCATTATTATATCATGACTCTTGCATTCTTGTCCACAATTATTGTCTTTCGCACACAAATAAACCTCATTTTATGTCGTTAATTTTCTGTTATTTTTGATTTTTGAACATCTTTAAACAAAAAAGGAACGTCTTCAATCGAAAACGTTCCTTTGTATATCAAGCTTGCGCCTTTATTATTCAATTACCGTATGAATTCTAAAACCGAGTCCGTCGCACGACACCTGGTGGTAAGTAATACCGTCAAGTTCTCCCCTAAAGGCGCCGTGAAGCGCCGGGCCGTGAAGATGCCCGTACACCACATGCTTTACATCGAACGCCTTCAGCGTCTTTGTAAATTCGGTATCGCGCATATTGTCGGAAAGCGGCGGATAGTGAAGCATGCAGATGCACGCGCTGTTGGGCGCAATGCGTCTTGCGTGTTCAAGCGACATCGTCAAGCGCTTTATTTCGCGTGCAAAGATGCGCTTGTCGTCTTCTCCAACTTCCTCTGTCGGAAGAATCCACCCGCGCGTGCCGGCAAACACAAACTCGTCCAGAACCAGCGCGTCGTTCTGAAGCGCAAACATGTTCTTTGCAAGCTTATCCCGAACACGCCCGATGGAGCTCCACCAATAATCGTGGTTTCCGCGCGTGATGATCTTTCTGCCGGGCAATCGGCCTATGGCATCCAGATCCTGTAGCGCTTCCTCCAGCTGCATCGCCCAGCTCAGATCGCCCGGAAGAAGCACGATATCGCTGTCCGCTACGCGCTTTATCCAGTCCTCGCGGATGCGGCTGAAATGATTCTCCCAATGCTCGCCGAAAATATCCATGGGTTTGTCGTTCCCGGCGGGCAGATGCAAATCGGATATCGCGTATATCGCCACGCTTACTCCTCGTCTTCCTCTTCGTCATCATCATCCAGATCGTCGTCGCCGAAGTCGGGCTCTTCGCCGTCAAAGTCTTCGTCGTCGCCGCCGGGAAGGTCAATGTTGATCTCATCCATTGCGCTGGGATCGATATTGAGATTGGGGTCTTCGGGATTGATGATCGCGCCTTCCTCGCCGGTTGCTACGGCGGATCTTCTCTGCATTTCCTTTAAGCAGTACATGCAAAGCTCCTGACCGGGCATAACGGGATGCTCTCCGCATTCAGAGCAGAGCTCAAGAATTTCATCCACTTCGGCCTCGCCGCGAACGTCGCGCTTGCATACCGAGCAAATCTTCTCGTTTTCATAAATGTAATTCAGTTCACAACGGGGACATTTGATCAGTTTCATGAAGAATCCTCCCATATTCAAAAGCCAATCAGGCAATCATTCCCTTGGCTAAAGTTTGACAATTTTATTGATTTCGGCGCTTTCAAAAGCGTATGATAAGCGAGCATACGGTATACGAAAGGAGAGAAAAAACGTATGAAAGCCACAAAAAGAACCCTCTCGGTCTTCCTCTTTTTAGCCCTTTTGATTCCGCAGCTGTCCTTCAGCAGCGCCTTAGCGGAAAACACCAGCCTTGAAAGAATGATGTTCTCCCTTGTAAACGAGGATCGCGCCCGGTACGGAAAAAGCGCGCTTTCCCTCGATCCCGAGCTTTCGAGAATCGCCCGCATCAAGGCGCAGGACATGCTCTCAAACGGCTACTTCGCCCACACTTCGCCCACCTACGGAAACATCCGCACGATGCTGAACACCTTCGGCGTTTCCTACAGGGCAGCCAGCGAGAACATCGCCCGCTCCCGCTCGATTTATCACGCCGAAGCGGCGTTCCTCTCCTCCTCCACAGGGCACAGACAAACGCTTCTGTCCTCCGCGTGGACGAAGGTCGGCATCGGAATCGCCGTAACGCCGCAGGGCTTTGTGTACGTGTCTCAGGTATTTGCACGCTGAGCCGCCTGTACGCAAACGCAAGATATTATACACGAAATATGTGTAATGAAAACCCCACACAGCCTGTTTTTTAGTTAATTTTGTCCTACTTTTTTGGTAAAAAGTGTGTACGAGCGAATCTTTCTCGCTCCGTAACGCAGCGCAAGCCTTTCGGAGCGGACGTTTTGGGAATTGATGACGGAAATCTCAAACGATCGGACGCCGCGCTTTTTTGCGTCCTCAAGATATCTTCCGATCAAACAAAGCGCCGCAGGGGCGGAAAAACAGTCGGCGCTCGTGATCAGCGTCGTCGCCCGCAATACGCCCTCCTTTCCGCTTTTCAGCGACACCAGATATCCCGCGCACGCGCCGCCCATAAATGCTGTATACGAATGCTTTTTATCAATAAACGGGCGAATTCTTTCAAGAAGCAAGCGCAGTTCCCTTTCAGGCGCATGCTTTGAAACGGCAAGAATATTGCGAATCCACGCGTCTGAAAAAACGCCCGTCTCCATCCGCGCAACATTTACGCGAAATCTCTCTTCCGCTTTTCGGGTAAGCTCGAAAAGCGGATTTTTGCCGTCAAGCGAGATTTCATAAGCATTTTCAACCTGCTTTTCGGCAAAACCCGATTCCCTTAAAATCCCGCACGCAAAGGCTGAATCAGGGCCCGTGAACGCGCCGCGCTCTTTCCCGAAATCTCCCTCGCCCGCGCCCATGAAAAAGCCGCTGCCGTCGGGCGAGATGGGGCCTATTACTTCATCCATCCCCCAATCGCGCTGCTTTTTTAAAATCGCGTCGAGAACCGCCGTGCACGCCTCCCGATCCTTTTCTCCGTCGAACAAAGAAAAGTAGCCGGTTTTCACTTTTTCCTTTTGAATGTATCGCCAGTCAACGCCCGTAAGCGCCCGGAAAACGGGTTTTCCGTCGCGTTTGGCAATCAGAAAGAATTGCGGCCCGTTTTGGCTTAACAGGCTTAAGGGCGGCACGGCATACCTTCTTAAGTATTTCTCCTCTTTCTTCAAATAGCCGACGTCCTTCGCCGCTTTAAAAAACGCGCACATATCCGTGCGCGCTTCGGCTTCAACAATCTCAAGCATGTTCTCTCATCCATTCTCCCAGTCTCATAACGTCCTGGGCATATACGCTTTTTAGCGCCGGATTGTAGATCAGACTGGCCGGATGATACATGGGATAAACGATCATTCCGTCTTTTTCAATAAACCGCCCGTGCATCTCTCCGATGGTGTGCTCGTTCCCCAAAAGCGCCTTAAGCGGCACGTTTCCGAGCGTGCATACGCATTTGGGCTTCACAAGCGCAATTTCCCTTTTAAGCCAAGGGAGGAACAGCTGAATTTCCTCCTTGGTGGGCGGCCGATTTACAATGCGTCCCGCGCTTGAAATTTTCGTAGGTCTGATTTTTACGGTATTTGTGATATACAAATCCTTCCGTTCAAGCCCCGAGAGCGTCAAAAATTCCGTGAGATTCTTGCCCGCTTTTCCGACAAACGGCTTTCCCTGTATGGTTTCCTGTTCACCCGGCGCTTCTCCGACCATGACGAGAGAGGCATCCTTCTTTCCGTCTCCGTAGACAAGCGCGCGCATATTTCCTTCGTACAAAGAAAGAAAATGATCACTCATCTCCGTCTTAAATCTCTCCACGCCCCGAAACCTCCATAAGCTTTGCCTTCACCATTTTAAAGTCTTCCCACGCCTCTTTCTTTTTCTCAGGCGCGCGCAAAAGAGCGCTGGGATGATATGTGGGCATGAACCATACGCCCTTTCTGAATATCCACTTTCCCCGAAGCCTTGAGATCGGGCTTTCATCCCCGAGCACATACCGGCAGGCAACCTTTCCCAACAGCACAATGATCTTCGGCGAAATCAATTTGAATTGATTTCTCAGATACGGCATGCAGGCCGCCGCTTCGTCAGGCTCGGGATTGCGGTTCATGGGCGGTCGGCATTTTACGACGTTTGCAATATACACCTCCGTCCGCTCCAAGCCGATTGCATGGATCATGCGGTCAAGCAGCTGTCCGCTTGCGCCGACAAAGGGCCTGCCCTGAAGATCCTCGTCCCTTCCTGGCCCTTCGCCGATAAACAGGATTTTGCTTTGGGGATTTCCTTCGCCGGGAACGACATTCGTCCGCTGTTCGCACAGGCGGCATTTTCGGCAGGCTGCAATCTCATTTGTCAGCTGAGCCCAATTCTCATGCATCTGCGTCCAACCTCCCTCAGTGCATCGTAAACGCTTTTTTGAAAATATCAAAAAACACACCGAAGGTCACAGGCACATCCGCCTTCACCCAATTATATAAGGAAACGAACAGATATGCGCTGAGAACAATCACGAAAAACGATAAAATCGTTCCTGCAAAGTCAAAAAGGCCCGCCGCTACCTGATAGCGGATGCGTCTTTTTTTGTATTCGCGTTTGGTGATGACTCTCGGCATATTTCGTCGCCTCCTTTGAATGATGAGATTTTATCACAAACTTGCAGAAATTTCAATCAGACATAATCCTTCCATTCGGAAAGATCCGGTGTTTCAAGATGATGAAGCTTCCCGCTGTCCTCAAGGCCTTTGAATTCCTGCTGTCTGAGCGCCTCGTACAATACGACGGCTACGGAGTTGGAAAGGTTCAAAGAACGCGCTTCCTTCCGCATGGGAATGCGGATGCACTTAGCGTAGTTGTCCTTCAAAAGCTGCTCGTCCAGCCCCTTGGTTTCTTTTCCGAACACCAGATAGTCGTTGTCCTTATAAGAAACGGACGCGTAATCCTTAGGCGCCTTCGTGGTCGCAAAATAGAGGTTTGCTTCCTTATTTTTCTCCAAAAAGTCTTGCCATGATTCATATACCGTATACTTCATCAAAAACCAGTAGTCCAGTCCCGCGCGCTTCAGATACTTATCCTCCAAGGAAAACCCGAGCGGCTTAATAAGATGAAGCTCTGCCCCTGTCGCAGCGCAGGTTCTTGCGATATTGCCCGTATTCTGCGGGATTTCCGGCTCCACCAGAACAATGTGCATTTATCTATCCTCCATCAGCGCAAATCTTTCAATCATGATCGCCGCGCCGTCCTCTTCGACGTCGGGCGCAATATATTTAGCGGCTTTTTTGAGCGCTTCAACCGCGTTTCCCATCGCAACCGACACGCCGGCTTTCTCAATCATTCCAAGATCGTTCAAGCCGTCGCCGATCGCCATGACTTCATCCATTTGAACGCCCATTTTCTCAGCCAGCGCTTTTATGGCCTTCGCCTTTCCGCCGCCTGCGGGCATGATTTCCAAATTGAACGGAAAGGCGCTTGAAACGGATAATCCCATTTTCAAAAACTCGCTTCTCAAACGATCCATCAGCGCTTTGTCGTCCGAATACGCCTCGTATTTATAGGGATGACAGGTTCCTTCCTTTAAGAACAATTCTGTATCATCCATAAAAACATAATCAAGGCCCTTGACCGCCTCGCTTTTCCATGCGCATGTCGAGCCGAAGCCATTGGTTTCATTGATGACGTAAATGCGTTTCCCGACATAGCTCGTCATAAAGCATCCGGCTTCCTTCAGGCGTCTGAATATGACCATGGACATGTCGTCGTCAAACGTATCTTCATAAACGGGCGCGTCTTCGCCCGTAATATCCATATCGCATCTTCCGCCGTTCGCGGAAATGATCGGAGCGTTCAGTCCTGCTTCTACAGCGAGGTTTCCCGCTCCATAGAAGGTTCTTCCGCTGGCTACAACAATCGGGATATTCTTTTTTTCGCACGCGCGGAATGCCGCAAGCGTCCTTTCGGACACCTTGCCGCTCTTCCCGACGAGCGTTCCGTCAATGTCTGAAACGATGAGTCTGACAGGCATTTATCCGTTCTCCTTAAGTACGTTTTCAAAAAGAAACAGTCCTACGCCGCCTTCGGTATTCCTGGGCGCGATGAATTTTGCCCTGGTCTTCACTTCATCAACTGCGTTTTCCATCGCGACAGGATATTCTACGGCGCTGAGCATATCAAGATCGTTTGTGTAGTCGCCAAATGCCATGGTTTCCTTTGGATCAATGCCAAAATACTCAGAAAGCTTCCTTACAGCGCTGCCCTTGTCGACGCCCACAGGCATCACTTCAAGGTTGCTTCCGGCTGAGGAGCAATGCTTGATTCCATTTGCATCCAGCGCTCTTCTCGCGCGTTCAAACGTTTCCTCGTCTTTTGTGAATATAACAAATTTATAGGAATTCCCGGGCGCATCCTTCATCATTTTATCAAGGTCATATTCCGCCCTGACATCGCCTGCGCGAACATACATTTCAAGGGACTTTACATGTTTGTCAGGCGCGAGCTCAGGACGCGCGATGTAATTGACAGATCGCGTATACGCTTCAAAGTTGACATTCGCAGACAGCATCACATCCATGACGCGCCTTCCTTCGTCTTCCTCAAACGTTCCTTCAAACACGGTCGGCCCATCGACGCCCGCCTCAATTCTCGCGCCGTTAGCGGAAACTATGGCGCAGTCAACGCCGATTTTCCTCGCGACGCGTCCGATGAAGGGACAGTTTCTGCCGCTCACAAGCGCCAGCTTTATGCCGCGCCTCGCGCATTCATGAAGCGCGTCGATATTCACCTTCGGAATTTCTCCATCGTGCGAAAAAAGCGTGCCGTCCAGATCCATGCAAACGAGCTTTACCTTCATTTGTCCGTCTCCATTTTGTAAATTCTGGACGTTTCACCCCAGGGGTG
Organism: Clostridia bacterium; assembly: GCA_017522345.1. GTDB lineage: Bacteria > Bacillota > Clostridia > Christensenellales > Aristaeellaceae > SFHK01. The sequence goes on from JAFWZN010000050.1 coordinate 18,493, forward strand.
AACGCCCTCTCCGATACACACGCCGCCATATTTTTCATAAAAAGAATCGTGATCGGTGGCAAGATAAATATCCCGAAATCCGTTTTTCAAAGCATATCCCTTCACGTGAGATATGAGCATTCCGGCAATGCCTCTGCCCCGCTTGTCTTCATTTACATAAAGCGCGCACAGCCATGGCATAAGATCCATGCGGCTGATAAAATCGTTGGTGATCAGCCCTACGCACCCGACGGGCGTCTCCCCTTCATAGGCCACCCACCATTCGGGAAGGCAGAAACCTGCATTCGCTCCGTGAAAAATGCAGTCGTCATACAAGCGTTTTCCCGCCTCGTCCGTCCACTTGGAGGCAATATACTCAGAAAACGCCTGCCATTTATCGGGATTATCGCGAACGGATTTTATCTCAATATTTTCCATTCTTCCTCCGCTCCCTCAAACCACATTCCGTCGTATTGTTCAAGACCCTCCGCGCCCGAAATCATCATTTTCTGGCACTTAAGGCAGATATTTGTTTCATTTAGTTTTTTGTTTACCGCGCGGTTTCCGTATTTGTCGTCGCCAAGCAGCGGACGACCGATATGGGCAAGGTGCGCCCTGATCTGATGCGTGCGCCCTGTAAAAATGCGCACTTCAAGATCGGAAAGACATACGCCCGAAGCGTTTTTTTCCTTAATTACCTTGTACGCCGTTTCAATAACCTTGCTTCCGGGCGCGCTGATATCCTCCACAAACACGCGTGAAGCTGTTGATTTTTTGGTCAGATACGCCTTCAAGCTCTGCGTTCTCTTCGGCATCTGCCCAATCGCCAGCGCACGGTAGATTTTGGCCACCTTGTGGTTTTTAAAAGCCTCAAGGAGCTTGTTTTCCATATCTTTCGTCTTGGCCGCCAGCATCACGCCCTCTGTGCCCGTGTCGAGCCGATGCGCAAGATAAGCGTTTTCGTATACAGTCCTTAAGCGCGTCAATACCGTATCCTCGCCGATTCCGTCCTGATCCACATCCACAGGAAGGCCGGCGGGCTTGATAAAGGAAACAAGCGCCTCGTCCTCAAACACCACAGAAAGCGGCTTGGGTTCATATTTCTTTTCCGTATAAACGGAAATTTCGTCCCCCGCCCGCACAATTTCATCCCGAGAAATGCGCGCGCCGTTTATGCGCACATCCTTTTTCTTAAGCGCGTTTCTTACACAAAAGCCGGGAAGCAAAGGAAACGCGCGGGACAGATACTTCGAAACCGTCATTCCCCCGCCGTTTTCGGGTACGATTGATGAAATCACTTTGCCACATCCTTTTTAGGAATCAAAAGCGCCGCCAAGCATGCCAACAGCGCGGAAAGAGACGTAAACATCATGCCCCACGAAATGCCCATCGACGATTCAACCGCGCCGAAGAAGGGCGCGTAGATCGTCTTTCCAAGAAAATGAAACAAGAGAAGAACCCCGGACGCCAAAAAGCGATCCTTGGGCGCGACCTCGCAGGCCATGCTCAAAACGATCGGAATAATCGGTCCGCAGGCGAGCATGCTGACAATCATAAAGGCAAGCGATAAAGAAGCGTTTCCCATAAAGGAAGCCAAAGCCAGAAATACAAAGGAAACAAACAGCGCAATCCGGGTAAATTTGAGCGTGTCCGTCCTCACAAAGCTCATCACAAGGCGCGAAACGGCAATCGAGAAATACAAACACGATACGACAACCGCCTCATACTTCTGGTATTTCATATCCATAAACCGCCTGCCCCAGTCAAGAACGCCGTTAAAATACATGCCCAGCATGAACAAAATCACAATCATGGGAACAACGCTTTTATTGGAAAAAAGCCGTTTGAGCGCAGACGCCGAAAAGCGCATGCCGTCCGCATCCGCCGCCTCAAAATCGCGGAATTTTCCCTTCGTTACAAGAAGCATAAGCGCAGACAAGACAATGCACACAACGCCCAAAGGCAGATACGCCATCTGGAACCGACCCGCATTTTTGACCACCCATCCGTAGGCGAACGGCATAAAGAATCCCGCAAGCCCATACACCGCATGAAGCGCGCACATCATCTGCGCGCCCTTCTTGCCCGTATACAAATCTGACATGGACGCGGAGGCCACAGAGTCAATGCAGCCGCATGCAAAGCCGGAAAGGCCGATCAGAAAGATAAACACAGGAAACGGAAACGTTCCCGTAAGCGTAATCAGCGCCGCCGCCGAACCCAAAGCGCCGACTAAAACAATAAGCGGCTTTCGGATTCTTCCGATCATTAATATGACCAGCATAAACGCAATCATGCTAAGAACGGTATTGATCGAGCCTGGAAGACCTTTAAGCGCGCCGTCAAGCGAGTAAAAGTCAATCACCGAGGTGTTCAGATACCCCATCGCCGCATGCGTCGCCGACAGAACCCACATGCTCAAAAACACGCAGGCGGTATAGAAAATCTTTTTCGCATTTCCTATTCTTTCCATGCCAGATACATCTCTTCCATTCGTATTGGTTCAATCTTGCCGTCGGTAGCGGAAACGATGTCTTTAACGAACTTGTCCTCGTCCTCGTTTTTCACAATCAAGGTCATGACGATCGCATCCGAAAACGCTTTGTCCTCAACGATGACCGGCTGGGATTTCAGAAAATACTCTACCTTTCCCAAGGACGGATACGGAATCTCCATGATATATCGCGCCGTAGGATGAATGACGCCCACGCCGCACGCGTTGACCGCCGCCGCCGCGCCCTGAGAATACGCGCGCACAAGTCCGCCCGCGCCCAGAAGAATCCCGCCGAAATACCGCGTGACCACAACGCAGCAGTTGGTCACGCCCCGCGCCTTCAGTACCTCAATAATGGGAAGCCCCGCTGTTCCGCCGGGCTCCCCATCGTCTGAATAGCGCATAATGCCCATATTTGAACCGATGATATAGGCATAGCAGTTGTGCGTCGCGTCCTTGTGCTTCGTGCGGATTTCGTTTAAAAACTTAAGGGCCTCCTCTTCCGTTTCCACGGGACAGCCGTATCCGATAAAGCGGGATTTGTTCACGATGAACTCATCCTCGGACCTCTGCATGAAGGTTTTGTAAGGTTTCAGCGCCATATTACTTTTTGAGCATCAGAACGTGGTAGGCTTTCTTTCCGCGTCTGATTAAAAGGCCTTCGCCGTCGATCATGTCGGGCGTGATTCTGGTTTCGGGATCGGTGACCTTGTCGTCGCCTACATAGAAGCCGCCCTGCTGCATGGCTTTTCTGGCTTCGCCGTTCGACTTGAAAAGACCGGCCTTGGCGGCCCATGCAAGGAGTCTGTTTTCTTCGGCGAGTTCTTCTTCGGTAATGTAGGTCGTGGGCGCGCTGCCGGCTGCGCCAGCGCCGCCAAAGAGGGCTTCCGCCGCTTCCTTGGCCTTGATCGCTTCTTCTTCGCCGTGAATGAGCTTGGTAACTTCAAAGGCGAGAACGCGCTTGGCTTCGTTGATCTGGCTGTCCTTAAGCGCGCCTAAGCGGCGTACCTCGTCCATGGGCAGGAAGGTCAGAAGCGCTAAGCACTTTTCAACGTCGGCGTCGTCCACGTTTCTCCAGTACTGGTAGAAGTCGTAGGGAGAGGTCTTTTGGGGATCAAGCCACAGAGCGCCCTTCTCGGTCTTGCCCATCTTCTTTCCTTCGTGGGTCAGAAGGAGCTTAAAGGTCAAGGCAAAAGCGGGCTTTTCGAGCTTGCGTCTGATAAGATCCGCGCCGGAGAGCATATTGCTCCACTGATCGTCGCCGCCGGCCTGCATAGAGCAGCCGTATTTTTCAAACAGCTTCAAAAAGTCGTAGGACTGCATCAGCATGTAGTTGAACTCAAGGAACGTTAAGCCCTTTTCAAGGCGCTGCTTATAGCACTCGGCGGTCAGCATGCGGTTTACAGAAAACAGCGCGCCGACATCGCGAAGGAATTCCATGTAGTTTAAGTTTCTGAGCCAATCGGCGTTGTTTACGATGATCGCCGCATTCTCCTTGCTGGGGTCAAAGTCCAAAAAGCGGGACATCTGCTTTTTGATCTGCTCTACGTTGTTGTCGATGGTTTCAACGGTCATCATCTTGCGCATGTCGGTTTTGCCGGAGGGGTCGCCGATCATCGCGGTGCCGCCGCCCATGAGGGCGATGGGGCGATGACCCGCTCTCTGAAGATGCGCCATGGCCATAATCGGGATGTAGTGACCGATGTGAAGGCTGTCCGCGGTCGGGTCAAAGCCGGTGTAGAACGTAACCGGGCCTTCTTCAAAGGCCTTGTTGAGCTCGTCTTCAAAAGTAACCTGCGCGACAAATCCGCGTTCTCTTAAAATATCAAGTGCGTTTTTCATTGTTCTCTCTCCTATATTACATGTTCTCTTTAATAACTTTTGAAAGCTTCTCCATGCCCTCATAAATCTTGTCGACAGGGCTGTTGGAGAAATTCAGGCGGATGGTATTCAAATGTCCGCCTTCTGCATAGAAATGCGTGCCGGGCACATAAGCCACGCCCGCATCGACCGCTTTTGTGAGAAGCTCAAGCGTATTCACATGCTCCGGAAGCTCCGCCCACACAAACAGTCCGCCCTCCGGCGCGTTCAGCTTCGTCCCCTCCGGGAACGCCTTAAAGCCTTCAAGCATTGCATTCAGCTGGTCGCGGTAGCCTTTGGTAATTCTTTCGATGTGGGGTCTTAAAAGTCCCTTTCTCAAATAGGAATCGACGATGGCCTGCGTGATTAAGGGGCAGTGAAGGTCGCTGGACTGCTTTCCGATGACGCATTTGCGCATCAGCTGCGGGAAAGAAATCACCATCGCGCCTACGCGCATGCCGGGCGAAATGAGCTTCGAGAAGCTCGAAAGATACACAACCCAGCCGTCCTTGTCAAAGCTCTTGATGGTGGGAAGCGCCTCGCCCGAATATCTGAGATCACGATACGGGTCATCCTCTGCCACGATCACGCCGTATTCTCCGGCAAGCTCTGCAATGCGCTTGCGCCTTTCAATCGAAAGCGTAGTGCCCGTCGGATTCTGGAACGTGGGGATGATATAAGCAAGCTTTGGACGATACTTTTTCATCGCTTCTTCCAAAGCTTCCGGAATCACACCCCTTTCATCGCTTTTTACCGGCACGATCTTCGCGTGATACGTGTTGATCGCCTGAAGCGCACCCAAAAACGTAGGATCCTCAACCAGCACCACGTCGCCGGGATCGATCAGCGCCTTTAAAAGAAGATCCATGCCCTGCGTAGAGCCGCCGGTCGGAAGAATCTCTTCCTCTTTGCAGTCAATGCCTTCTTCCTTTAAAAAGGCATGAATGCTCCCCTTAAGCGGAATAAATCCCTCCGTCGCGCCGTACTGAAGAATGGGCGCGCCTACGGTCTCAATCACTTCCTTGGCAATGGGCGCAATCACTTCGGGCTCAAGCGCCTGATTGCTCGGATTACCGCCGGCAAAGGAAATCATGCCGGGCTTTCCCAAAAGCTTAAAAATATCGCGGATGGCGCTTCCAGTAATCGGCGCCATATGCTTTGCAAACAAAGACTCGTTAAACTGCATATACCCACTCTCCTTAAACAAAAACGCCCTCCCCACCATTTCGGGGAAGGCGCATAAAAACGCTGTACCACTTCCGTTCATCGATGAAAACACCGACCTCACACGCGCGTTCACGGGCGCACCCGGATGAAACTACACACCAAAAGGCTTCGCCCCACCGGCTCAGGGATGTATTCGCGCTTTCCTATCCTTCCGCCTCGCACCAACCGGCGTATCTCTTGAGAACTCAAAAACGCTACTTCTTCCCGTCTCAGCAATTAAAGACACTATACCACAATCAATTTGAACTTGTCAATCAAAATTCAATATTTAACCGCGGAATGTGCGTTTTCCCAACAAAACAGCAAGGGTCGATGGGGCATCGACCCCTACAAGAGAAACTATGCGCTTGTTTATATTCGTAGGGGCCGATGCCCACATCGGCCCGAACTCTGTTTCGCAAAAAAGGAGCCGCCCTTACGGACAACTCCTTACAGCATTTACATTCTGGAATAGTTCGGCGCTTCCTTGGTGATGGAAATGTCGTGGGGATGGCTTTCTACGAGGCCTGCGGAGGTGATGCGGATGAACTCGCCGTTTTCCTTGAGCTCCTCGATGGTTCTGCATCCGCAGTAGCCCATACCGCTTCTTAAGCCGCCCATCAGCTGGAAGATGGTGTCGGTGATCGGGCCCTTGAAGGGAACGCGGCCTTCTACGCCTTCGGGAACGAGCTTCTTCTGGCCTTCCTGGAAGTAGCGGTCCTTGCTGCCCTGCGCCATGGCGGCGAGGGAGCCCATGCCGCGATAAACCTTGAAGGAGCGGCCCTGATAGATTTCGGTTTCTCCGGGGCTTTCCTCGGTGCCGGCAAACAGGCTTCCGAGCATGACGGCGCTTGCGCCGGCTGCAATGGCCTTTACGATGTCGCCGGAATACTTGAGGCCGCCGTCCGCGATGACGGGCTTATTAAACTTGGCGGCTTCCTCTGCGCAGTCCATAACGGCAGTGATCTGGGGAACGCCAACGCCTGCGACCACGCGGGTGGTGCAGATGGAGCCGGGGCCGATGCCGACCTTGACGACGTCCGCGCCTGCCTGGATGAGGTCGTGAGTAGCGGCGGCAGTGGCGACGTTACCGGCGATGACGGTGACGTCCGGGAACGCAGCCTTGACCTTCTCAACCATCTTGATAACGCCTGCGCTGTGACCGTGGGCGGTATCGATGCCGAGTGCGTCAACCTTGGCGTCAACCAGCGCCTGCGCGCGCTCCATCGCGTCGCCCGTTACGCCGATGGCGGCGCCGCAAAGCAGGCGGCCCTTCGAGTCCTTGGCGGAATTCGGATATTTTACCGCCTTTTCGATGTCCTTGATGGTGATTAAGCCGCGAAGCTCAAACTTATCATTTACAATGGGGAGCTTTTCGATTCTGTGTCCGGCAAGGATATCCTTGGCTTGATCGAGGGTAGTGCCTTCGGGCGCGGTAACGAGGTTCTCGCTCGTCATAACCTCGCTGATTTTTTTCGAATAATCGGTTTCAAAGCGGATGTCGCGGTTGGTGATGATGCCTACCAGAATGCCGTTACGGGTGATCGGCACGCCGGAAATGCGGTATCTTTCCATCAGCGCCAAAGCGTCGGAGATCAGGTGATCGGGAGAAAGATAGAAAGGATCGATAATAACGCCGTGCTCGCTTCTTTTTACCTTATCAACGCTCGCAGCCTGCTCTTCGATGGACATATTCTTGTGGATGATGCCCATGCCGCCGTCTCTGGCAATCGCAATAGCCAGACGGGAATCGGTAACTGTGTCCATCGCGGCGGAAAGCACCGGGATGTTGAGCTTGATGCGCTCGGACAGTCTTACAGACAGGTCTACCTCGCGGGGAAGAACGTCGCTCTTATGGGGAACAAGCAGTACATCGTCAAATGTTAAGCCTTCTCGAATGATCGCCATGATTAACTCCTCCTAAGACTTTTGAAGCATTCTACACATTTAAACTGTTTTCGTCAACCCTTCGGATGTAAAATAACAGCGGGATTTATGCTAAAACACAAATCCCGCGAAACATTAACCAATCGCCTTTTTGAGCGCGTCAACATAATCCAGCTTTTCCCAAGTGAGGTCGAGGTCATTTCGTCCGAAATGACCGTAGCTGGCAACCTGCGCGTAGACGGGCTTTCTGAGATCGAGGCGCTCGATGATCGCGGCGGGACGCAGGTCAAAAACCTTGGAGACGATTTCCGCCAGCTCTTCATCGGACTTAACGCCGGTTCCGAAGGTATCTACGGCGATGGAAACGGGCTTGGCGACGCCGATGGCATAGGCAAGCTGGATTTCGCACTTCTTGGCAAGGCCTGCCGCAACTACGTTCTTGGCCGCATGTCTCGCCGCATACGCAGCGCTTCTGTCAACCTTCGTCGGATCCTTTCCGGAGAACGCGCCGCCGCCGTGACGGCCCATGCCGCCGTAGGTGTCAACGATGATCTTTCTGCCGGTTAAGCCGCTGTCGCCCTGCGGGCCGCCGACGACGAATCTGCCGGTGGGGTTGATGAGGAAGCGGGTCTTTTCGTCGATCAGCTCGGCGGGAATGACTTCCTTGATGACGAGCTCGATCATATCCTTTTCGATGGTCGCGTGATCGACCTCGGGCGCATGCTGCGTGGAAAGAACCACGGTGTCCACGCGAACGGGCACATCGTCCTCATATTCTACGGTGACCTGCGCTTTTCCGTCGGGGCGCATATAAGAAACAAGGCCGTTTTTGCGAACGAACGCCATGCGGCGGGTGATTCTGTGGGCAAGCGCGATGGGCATGGGCATGTATTCTTCGGTCTCGTTGGTAGCATAGCCGAACATCATGCCCTGATCGCCCGCGCCGGTGTCGAACAGGTTTTCATTTCTTCCTTCAAGGGCATTGTTAACGCCCATGGCGATGTCGGGAGACTGCTCGTCGACAGATACAATGACGGAACAGCTGTGGCCGTCAAAGCCGTACTTGGCTCTGTCATAGCCGATTTCAACAGCCTTGTCGCGGGCGATCTTTGCGATATCAACATAGCAGTCGGCGGTGATTTCGCCCATGACGAGGATTAAGCCGGTTGTGGTAATGCATTCGCAGGCAACGTGCGCTGTGGGATCTTTTTCAAGAATCGCGTCCAGAATAGAATCGGAAATCTGGTCACAGATTTTATCGGGATGTCCTTCGGTTACGGATTCGGAGGAAAAAAGCTTGCGCATAGTAAATGTGTCTTCCTTTCATAATACGCGTAAAAAACAGGACCCGCCGTATTTAAGCGAGTCCACATGCTTTATCTGTGAAAACCCGCCTCATCTTTCGCCTCTCGGCGCGGGAATTGGCACCGGGCAAAGCCGGTTGCCGGGTTTCATCGGGCCCGTCCCTCAACCACTCTTGATAAGGCCAATCCTTGTTTTTCCGAAGACCATTCTAATGAAAAAATGAATTGAAAACAAGCAAAAAAATGTAAATATCATTTGTATTTTGGATAGAGTTGACGTATAGGGCTTCATCGTGGTAAAATGCATTTGAAATCAATCCTATAAAGGAGCGATATAATATGTCAAAGCCGAACATTGTTTTAATCGTCGCCGACCAGTTTCGCGGGGACTGCCTCGGTATTCTGGGACATCCAGATGTAAAAACGCCCTATCTTGATACGCTTGCCGCGCGCGGCGCGTATTTTCCGAACATGTATACCGCATGCCCCAGCTGCATTCCGGCGCGCGCCGCGCTTCTGACCGGGCTTTCTCAGGAAAAGAACGGACGCGTCGGCTACCAGGACGGACTTGACTGGAACTATGAGCATACGCTTGCGGGCGAGCTTTCCAAGGAAGGGTATTACACGCAGTGCATCGGCAAAATGCACGTGCACCCGCCCAGAAAGCTCATGGGCTTTCACAACATCGAAATTCACGACGGATATCTCCATTATTACAGGCGCGATGAAACGCCTGCATACGAGCATCAGACGTTCTACGACGACTACCTTTACTGGCTCAAGGATCAAAAAGGCATTTCAAGGGACATTGACGACGCGGGCCTTCAGTGCAATTCGTGGCTTGCCCGCCCGTGGCCGTATGAGGAGAAGTATCATCCAACCAACTGGGTAACCGAGCGCGCGCTGGATTTTTTAAGACGACGCGATCATGAAAAGCCCTTTTTCCTGAATGTCTCCTACGTTCGCCCCCATCCTCCGCTGGACGCGCCGAAATGCTATTTTGACATGTACAGGTCCATGAACTTAAGAAAGCCCGTGCGCGGCGACTGGAACGATGAAAACGCGCTGAATGAACGCGGCTGGGAATTTGATTCTCTGACGGGTACGCTTGATGAAACGCAGACCAACGAGGCTTTGATCGGCTATTACGCATGCATCACCCATCTGGATCACCAAATCGGACGCCTTTTGGAAGCGCTTCCCAAAAACACCGTCGTTATGTTCACATCCGACCACGGCGAAATGCTGATGGACCACATGTTTTTCAGAAAGTCTCTGCCGTACAGAGGAAGCGCGTCGGTTCCCATGATACTTTTCGGAACGAAGCTTCGCGGAATGCAGGATCGCGTATGCGAGCTTCGCGACGTTCTTCCTACGCTTGTGGATATTGCAGGCGGCGGAGAATGCGATTTTTCCGACGGCGAAAGCCTCCTGTCCGACGGGGAAGGCCGCGAATACCTGCACGGCGAGCATTCCTACGGCGATCTTTCAAACCACTATATCGTCACAAAGACCGATAAATACGTTTGGTTCTCCAAGACCGGCCGCGAGCAGTATTTCGATCTTGAAAAGGATATCAACGAAACGCACAATGCAATAAACGACGAATGCGCTTTTAAGCGCGTAAACAAGCTTCGCTCTTTCCTCATTGAATCTTTAAAGGATCGCCCCGAAGGATTTGTTGAAAACGGACAGCTGGTCGCCGGAAAAGAATCATACGCAACCATACCAAACGCATAAACTTACGCCGGGCGAATCCGTCCGGCGTCAAGTCATCAAAAAAGTGCCTTTTTTGATGAGAGGGGCCGATCCCCTGAAATTCTTCGGAATTTCCGGGGATCGGAAAGGGGAAGCGTTTTCAATCGCTGCGCTTTGTGAAAACGCGCGATTTTTAAGTACATGCCGCCAAAATCGATTGAAAATGGAGAGGGAGTGCGCTCCCTCTCCATGCCTCACCCAGAGGTTTGTTGATGGTCTGACGCCGGGCAAATCCGTCCGGCGTTCTTTTTTCACTTAAGCGTTTACAAACGGATGAAAACGTGGTATAATAACGAACGCTATTTGAAGGAGGCGACAGAATCGTGCCGAAAGAGGAACTCAAAACCGTGGCTCAAAACCGACAGGCGAGGCATGATTATTTTGTCGAGGAATCCTTTGAATGCGGTATCGAGCTTCGGGGAACGGAAGTAAAATCCATCCGGCTTGGAAAATGCAATCTGAAAGATTCTTACGCGTCTGTAGAAAAAGGCGAAATGTGGGTACGCGGCATGCATATCAGCCCCTACGAGAAGGGCAACATATTCAATACCGACCCCATGCGGCCCAAAAAACTTCTTCTGCACAAGGTGGAAATCAGAAAGCTTGAACAGGCGGTCATGCAGAAGGGTCTTACGCTGGTTCCCTTGAGCGTTTACCTCAAGCAGGGGCGCATGAAAATGCAGCTTGGCCTTTGCAAGGGCAAGAAAAACTACGATAAGCGCGACGACATGGCAAAACGCGACGCCGAGCGCGAAATCGAGCGCAGCATGCGCGGAAAATTCCAGTAAAAGCAAATTCGTTATTCCACATTTGGGGGCGTATTTGGTTTCGACGGGGATTCAGGGGTTAAGAGAAGCGAGCGGCAGCCCCGAACTGCCTTAAAAGCGGGAAGAAAAATAACTGCGAATAACGAAAATTACGCTTTTGCTGCTTAATGCAGCAAACGTCGACCCTAAGCCTCCTGCGGCGTAGGCCACCGGCGTCATAAAGGCAGGGAACGGGTTCGGCAAAGCTTTGAGCCGAATCGGCATCTATGAAGCTACCGTAATGGGAATTCTGTCTGCGGAAGTCCCATGAGGGGAATCCCAAAACACAGACTGCGCTCGGAGATGCTCTTGGCGTCGGGTTTTCGGACAGGGGTTCGACCCCCCTCGCCTCCATAAAAAAAGAACGGTTGCAAATGCCGTTCTTTTTTTATGGAGTCAAGGATATCCATTCTGCGCTTTACCGGATATTGCCTTCATGAATGCACGCGCACATGACTTCTTCCCTTGTCAATACCCTATTAAAACGCCAAAAAGCAACACCAGTACGGACGACGCAAACACGGTTATTTGTATTTTCCACGTCCATCTGACCCATTTCCCATACGACACATTAGCCATGGATAAGCCGATCAGAAGAACCGGGTTGGTCGGCATAATTACGTCCGTAAAGCCGTCCGCCATGCAATAGGTTAAAATTACAAGCGCCGGAGAAATGGACAGCGCGTTTGTAATCGGCAGAACAATTGGCATGACAAGAAAGATTTTGGCCGACGCCGAGCCGATAAAGAGCTGTAAAAAGAGAATCAAAGCATAAATTAAGAGGATTGTAACGAACTTGCCCTTTCCGTCAAGCAAGTTCATCACCATGTGCATAACCGTGTCGATGATTCCGCTTTCATACATGACCAGTTTGATCGAAGAAGCCAGCGCAATCATAACAACGGCGGGAAGCATCGCAAGCGCGCCCTTTAAGAAGTATACAAGCGCTCGCTTGAGACTTCCGCACGCAATTTTCCCGGCAATAATTCCCGAAATTAAGAAGCTGACCGCCAGAATCGGAATGGCCAGGCCCGATATCGCGCGAATACAGGCGATCAAAACAAGCAGCAAACCTTGAATGGCAAAAAAAACGGCGTATACCTTAAAAATCCTTCTTTGATCCTTCGGGGCTTCCTCTATGTGCCCAACGAGCCTTTCTCGCTTTATTTGGTCGGCTTCATACGTCAGAGAGCATTTCGGGTTTCTGCGAATTTTCTTCACATAGAGGATCAAAAACGCGCACATGAGAACAAACACAATCAGAAAAAAAACAATCCTAAGCCATACGCCCGACGCCACCGGAATCCGCGCAAGCTGCGCGGCGGTGCCCACGGAAAAGGGATCGGTAATCGCTGCGGAAAAGCCAAAGCACGCAGCCATCAGGCATGCGCCCAAACCGACCATTGTGTCCAGATTGATAGACAGCATAAACACAATGATCAAAGGAAGCAGCGTTACAAGCTCCTCAAACATACCGAAAAGGCTTCCAAAGAGCATGAAAATCAGAACCGTAATGCATACCAGCGCCGCGCCTCGTTCATTGAGCCTTCGCATGATAAACACGATAAACGTCCGTATGCCGCCGGTTTTATCCACAAGATTAAATATGCCGCTCATTACAAGAAGGAAAGCGCTGATCATACTGATGGTGAGCGCATCCTCCGATAAAAAAACACGCGCAGGCGCGGTTACAACGCGCCAAAGGGCAATCCCATGCGTTTCCCCCTTCGCGTATGTGCCGGGGAGAATATTGCCGCTCGCGTCCCGGTCAAACGATCCCTGCGGCACAAAGCAGGAAAGCGAGCCCGTAAAAATCAGAAGTACAATTAAAATCAGCGCTACCGTTAAAAAAGAGCGAACGCTGATGTTGGAATAGGCCTTTTCTCTCTGCCTTGCCGCTTTATCCTTCGTAAAAATGCATATCTCCCCCTTGTGCCGATCAATCTGTACGATCATTAAGTATCATTGACGCCATGTACCAGTCAACCGCCGAACGCTTTTCCTCGGGAACAAAATACAAAATCTCCGCTCCGTTATAAATTTCGAAATTCTCTCCCGCGCCGAAAAGCAGCCGATAAACGCGTTTAAGCGCAAAATGGAGTTCTACCTCTTCATTGTCCTTTGTGCCCTTATAGGTAAGCCCCTCGCGGTTTAATGTGCATACGCCAAGGCCGCCAAAGCGCGTCAACCCCTTCCCGTTTCCGGGCAGGCGAAGTTCCACGCTGGATGACAGCGCATAGTCCTCATTTTCCAGAATTTCCTTTTCCAAGCGCGCTTTCTGCCAGTCGTACCATTGCGTCAGATTCTCGAAACGGAAACCGGCGTCAAAGGCATACCGATCGTCAATCTTGGTAAGAAGCCCGCATTTTTCGCAGTAAATGCTGTCTTTTTCGGTTTTAAGCGTATGCGCGCCTTCGCATATCGGGCAGGTCGTCAGAATGTTTTCAAGTCCCTCCGCCATTCGTTTTGATCGATAGCGAATTTCAGGGCGGCTATCAAGCCAGTCAAATTCATTATAGTTTAGGCGCTTTATTATGCCCTTTTTTAATTCCTCATAAGGCATGCGGCTGATTTCATCCGCTGTAAACAAACTATCCAGCTCGCATTCCACGACCGACCCGCGCCTGAATCCTTTGCCCCATTTGGGATCGGCAAGGTAATCTCCGCTGATCTTGATCGTGTATACATTTGCGCCGGCCTTCTGAATGAAGGAAAATGTGTTTTCCTGTATGTCTTCAAACCGACCGGTCGTCGAAAGACGCGCCTCCGGCATCATGACGAGCAGCTCATGGTTCCTAAGAACCGTAAAGCAATTGCGCGCATTTTCAAGATCCGGCGCAAACATGCTTTTGGGAAACGCGCCGACCGTGCGCAAAAGCCTGTTCAAGAATTTGTTATAGAAATATAGTCTGGCTCCGACAAAATGCGGCTTATCCTTTCGAATTAGAGCGGCCGCATAGATAAAATCAATAAACGATCCATGGTTACACAGAACAATGGCTGGATATTCGATTTTTTTGATCTTTTTAACCGCTTGAATGCGAATACCCAAAAAGAAAAGATACGCTCTGACGGAATAATACAAAACCGCCATCACAAATGCGTTTACTTCTCTCACTCTGCCGTCAGCGGCTTTCCTGTGCTTTTGAGCATATCGATTCAGCTTCTCAATCAGCCGTTTTTTGAAGCAATAAAGAATACTGACAAGCAAAATCAGCGCGGCAAATACCAGAACCGTTACGATCCAATCCGAAACAATCGTCATATACCCAAGCGCAACGCCGATACACACGGACGGAAGCGCTCCAAGCCCGGTCACACAAATGAACCTTCGATAAGACATGCCCATCCCCGCCGCCAAAAAGCAGATCATGCCGTAGGGGATTGCGGGCAGAAAATACAGAACAAAGACAATGAAAGTCGCTTTGCTCGATCGGGCAATCGTATCCGTATCCAGGTTTATCTTCTTGACAAAAAAGCTTTTCAGTCGGTCAGCGAAAGTTTTATGAACCATGAAAATGATCGTGTTGCCCAACAAAACGCCGATCATGCACAGAAAAAGCCCCACAGGAAAACCGAAGGTGAAGCCGGCGAGCACCTGCACGGGTTCAGCCGGTAAAAAAGTGCAAACCACCTGTATGGTCGACAGCGCTCCAATCAGTATCCACCCGCGCCAGCCGAATTCCTTCAGCTGCGATCGCATTTCTTCGTTTCGAAGCTCCTCTGTAAAGATCTTTTTAAGAAGCGCAAGATTGCCTCCAGAAAGCGCAAGCAGCAAAATCAGTCCGATAACAACCGTTACCGAAACCGCAATCAGCCATCCTCGCTGTGCCTGCTTTCGCTCTCTCATTTTACATATGCTCCCGTCATTGTCGTATTTTTGTCTATTTTACAGTATTTTGGCGAAAAACTCAACCCTTTCTTTCACCCAATGAGAATATACTTCATTTTAGCTCTATAAAACAGCTTTCTTTGCTAAACGAAAACGGGCGAAAACTTTCGCCCGCTCAGACCATCAACAAACCTCTGGGTGAGGCATGGAGAGGGAGCGCACTCCCTCTCCATTTTCAATCGATTTTGGCGGCATGTACGGCAAAATCGTGCGTTTTCACAAAGCGCAGCGACTGAAAACGCTTCCCCTTTCCGA
>JAFWZN010000009.1 GCA_017522345.1 Clostridia bacterium
GCATGTACGGCAAAATCGTGCGTTTTCACAAAGCGCAGCGACTGAAAACGCTTCCCCTTTCCGATCCCCGCCCGGAAATTTAAGAAGAATTTCAGGGGATCGGCCCCTCTCATCAAAAAAGGCACTTTTTTGATGACTTGAGAGCGGCCAAGCCGCTCTCTTCAGCAATATAGTCGTTTTTACGCTTTTTCAGCAAGCGCTTTTAAAATCTCTTCATTCGGCTGGAAAATCAGCATCTGCTTTTCGCCCGCGCGCTTGAAGACAACAGCGACGGGTTTGTTTGGGTTGGTCTTTCGGATGGCTTTGTAGGTTTTGAGCTTTCCGTGCTTTTTGATTGCTTCTTCGACGGAGCCTGAAAACAGGATTTCGCGCTTCATGAATTCCACCATGGGGCGCGGTTTTTTGTGATAGACGCGTTCAACGGTCAATTTGATTCCATCCACGGTGTAAAGGTAGCGGATGACGAAGTTATAGTACACGATTACGGCGATCAATCCGCCGACGCCCCAGAATATTATGGATGTGATAAGGGGCGTAAGACCCAAGGAGGACAAAACGCGCGCAAGAAGGGAATCCAGATACAATGCCGCTAAAGATGCGATAATCACAACGACGCCCGTCTTGCTTGAAACTTCCCTCTGCCCGACCAGCTGCACATTTTTCATTGGATTTCCTCCGCGGGGATGAAGCGGTCGAACATTTCGGACAGCACTTTAAAGCAGGTGTTGGCATTCTCGGAGTTGATCGCAATCAAAGCATATTTTCCGCGAACGTCGTATGCGCCGCGCTGGTTGATGCCGAGAAGGGCGGAGATATCCACCGAGTATGCGTGTTCTTCCGGCTCGGCGGTTTGTTCCTCGTCCTCGTCTTTCTCCTCGTCATCTTCTTCGATGGCTTCCCAGATGATATAGTCGGAATACTTTTCGCTGAATGCGTCAAAGCCTTCCAGATACTCAAGCGCGAGGGCGTACCCTTCGTTTATCATGCGCTGGGTAAGAATGTCGTTTTGGAAATAAATGTCGTTGTCGCCAGCGTATACCTGCACGGTGTACACCTGACTTCCTTCATAATCGTCGTCGCCTGTGTAGGCGATGGTTAAAAACGAGACCTCCTCCAGAGAAGTGTCATATTCCTGACCGGCGGCAAGCAGCTCGGGAATGTCCGCGTTCATTTTGGCGGGATCTGCATAGGTATCCACCATCTGAATAATGACTGCGCGCTCATTCGGCGGAACATAGCGGGTGACGGCAAAAATCAGGCTGGCAAGACCGGCGGCGAGCAGCGCGCCGACGATATAGACCTTTTTTGCATAGGAATAATGATCCTTCCACTTTTGAAGGGTTATCTTGGTATTGGGCATAAAGCATGTCTCCCATCGATATCAATTCCCTGCTATTATATCAAGCCTAAGCACAAAGTACAAGAGGCATCGCTTAATGAAAATTAGGTTTAAATTTGAAATCGACGGGAAATGCGTTTTTTTTCAATCAAAGAAGACGGGCTATGCTTTGCTGACGACCTCCTTTTCGATGATTGCGTCCGCGCTTTGAACGGAAACGCCTGAATAATAATAGGAAAGAATCTCTTCAAACGTCTTTCCTTCAAGCGCCATGGCCTGTGCGCCGGCCTGACTCAAACCCACGCCGTGACCATAGCCCTTGGTTAAAAAGGTGACGATCGCCTCCTCGTCGTTAAATTCCATTAGAAAATTTGTGCTGTCCAGATTCAGCTTTTGCCGAAATTCCGTGCCGGAAATTTTTGTAAGACCAATCCTAACGTCCATTACCCGCCCCGTATCGGATTGAGAAAGAATTTCAATTTGCTCGCTGACGGGATAATCCATGAGAAAAATAATGTTTTCATCGCCCAAAAACGCCTCCTCCAGCTCGGAAATATGCATTTTTACACTGTTTTCATACCGCAAATGGCCTTCTTCGCCCGGCGAGGGCACGCCTCTTAAATAGGCGAGCGCCTCGGAAAACACATTTTCCGCGTTTTCCGTATGCCCGCCGGAGCATGCGTGATAGAGCGCGCGAATCGGATGGTTTCTGAACGTCACGATCAGATTTTCCGTGTCCTTCGCCGCTTTTATAGCATTTTTATAGATATCGTCGTCGGGCGGCACATACCCTTGACAGCACCCGGGCGACGAGCATACGTCGGCCTCCGGATGCGAAAGACACCCCTCGCCCGAATACCATTTCGATTTATAAAGCGCATAGCTGCGCGCCGCGACAGCCTGCGCATTCAGTGCCTCGGCGTGATAGTTCATCGGCGTTTCCGCAGCCACAACGCCCGCCGTATATTCCTCCAAGGGGATGGAGCGCAATTTCCCTTCCTCCGTCAAGTATACGTCCAATGTAATTCCGTCGTTTTCCGGGGCCTCTTCCCCGCCGTTTTCCATATAGAAAAGCGAAGGGAGCGCGCCAAAGAACCTTTTTTCCGTCTGTTCGCCCGCATGCTCGGGAAGAAAAAACGCAGACAGCAAAACGACCACCATCAGAGACAAAACCGCATAAAGACTTTTTTTCATACAACCTTTCACCTCCAGGCGGGGAAAATTATATGCGGCTTCGCCCTCTCTATGCTTAGTTTTCCTGAAAAATTGAATAATCGGGCGATACCCACAATACGGCGTTTTCTCCCTTTACGGCGTGCCAGCCGTTTTCGGCGGTTGCAATATAGGGAAGGATCGCGCCGTTTTGCGCCGAGGACTTTTTTTCGTATTCCGGGCCGTTTCCGATTCGAAGGTTCACATTTCCGCCGTTTGATCGGATGACGACTTTTTTGCCCGGAATCGGAGGCGGACTGTCCTGCTTATTATCCGTTAGCGCGTCAAGCGCCTTTTTTGTGTTTTCGCCGTACACGCCGTCCGGCGTCAGGCCGCTTGCCTTCTGAAAGGCCTTGAGCGCTTCCTCGGTTTCGCGCCCGAAATCACCGTCCGCGCCGTATGTATTAAGCGCGTAGCCTGCCTCTATCAGCTTGTTCTGCATTTCTTTAACGTCTGCGCCCGTCATGCCGCGCTTTAAATCGTGCCTGACGAACTGATTGTCTCCATAGTCGAGAAAGGGTAGATAATACCAGTTTTTAAAGCTTCTTTCAGAGATTTTTGTCTTCACGCATCCATAGGAAAATGATCGCCATTCGACAAGATATCCCTCTCCCAGCGTATAGCCCACGTGCCCGTCCTTCCAGAGGGCGATTCCCGGAAGGTTTGGAAGGGCGGAAATTTCGCCGTTTGGCATGCCCTTGCTTTTTGCATAGGCAAACATGCCGTTTGCGCTTTTATCGGGACAGCCGTTTGCGCCGTATTTGGAGGAGAAGCTTCCGCCGTCCAGCAGCGCTTTTATAAGACTTTCGCCGCCGCCCGTCCATGCATAGGCTTTGCATCCGCCGATGCAGTCGCATACAATGGCGCCGTTTGCTATATCCCTTTTGTATTGCTTTTCGCGATTGGATGTGTAATGCGAGGGGTATTGCGCTTTTTTGCGCTTTAAAAGGCTTTCTGTCGCGCGGCTTCCCGTTGTTCCGTACCAGTAGGGTTGTCCTACCATCTTTTTCAGAAATTCGGCAAAATGCTCGCATGTAAACGGTGTTTCGATCCGTGTCGCCATAATCTGACTCCTTTCGGTTTTTGCCTTATATATGCGCGTTTTTTAGAATTATTCCGCTTTATAAAAGAATAATTTTTTGTTCCCGGATGGATTCGTTTTTGTTGACACGGGCATGTGCATACATTATACTTAACATAACAAAATGAACTGAAAAGAGGTGTTTTGCCATCACACGCACAGGTATTGCAATTGCGGGAAACATCGTGGTTGATACGATTAAGAAAATCGACGCGTACCCGGAAATGGGCATGCTCGCCAATGTGAAAGCCATCGAAAAAGCCGTCGGCGGCTGCGTTCCAAACACGCTGATCAATTTGGCGCGCATGGAAACGGGGATTCCGCTCACCGCCGTTGGCCGAATGGGCGACGATGAGGGCGGAAGGTTTATTTTGAATCAGCTGAACCAAACCGGCGCAGACACCGAAAACATTCACATTATTAAGGGCGGCATCACGGGCTTCAGCGACGTAATGACCAAAATTTCCACCGGCGAACGCGCGTTTTTCCATTTTAGAGGCGAAAACAGCAATTTTGAGCCGGAGGAAGTGCCGATTGAAACGCTCTCCTGCCGGATTCTCCACACGGCGTACATTCTGCTTCTGGACAAATTCGACGAGGCGGACGACGAATACGGCACAAAAATGGCCAGATACCTTAAGCGTGCGCAGGAGATGGGCATAGAAACCAGCATCGATGTAGTCAGCGACAAAAGCGGCCTTTTTCAGGAAAAGGTTCTTCCCGCGCTTAAATACGCCGATTACGCCATCATGAACGAAATCGAAGGCTGCGCAGCCGCCGGGCTTGAGCCGAGAGATGAAAACGGAAGGTTGATTGAAGAAAACATCAAAAAAGCGCTTTCTGTGTTCATCGAAACCGGCGTCAAAAAACGCGCGATCATTCATTGCCCGGAGGCGGGATACTGCATGGAGCCGAACGGCGCATACACGCGCGTTCCCACCTTCAAGCTGCCCGAGGGCTATATCAAAGGCTCGGTCGGCGCGGGCGACGCGTTTGCCGCGGGCTGCCTTGCCGCCATTTACGAAGGGGCGAATGCGAGGGATATGCTGCTTGTCGGCGCGGCTGCGGGCGCGGCCAATCTCTCCTCGGCGGATTCCATCAGCGGCATGGTTCCGATGACGGAATTAAAGAAACGCATCAAGGAATGGGAGATGAATGACTAAATGAAAAGAAGCGAAATGATTTCGTGTCAGAGGGAAGCCGTCCGCTATTTTGAAAAAGCCGGCATCGTTATGACAGACAGCGAGAAAGCGAACATTGAGGTTGCCGATTTTGGCTTAAACAGAGTAAAAAACGTGGGCCTTCAGCTTGTTACCTATATAAACACCGAGCGCGTTTGCGCAAAGGAAATGGCGCTTTTCCCCGGTCAGTCCTGCCCTGAGCACAGACATGTGGATTCCTACGGCCAAAAGGGCAAGGAAGAAACCTTCCGCTGCCGCTGGGGCAAGGTATATCTGTATGTGGACGGCGAAGGCGATAAGGAAAACATACAGGCAAAAATACCCGACAGCAAGGTTACGGTGTTTCATGAGATTGTGCTGCTTCCGGGCGAACAATACACGCTTTATCCCGGCACAAACCATTGGTTTCAGGGGGGTCCCGAGGGCGCGGTAATCAGCGAATTTTCTACCCGCTCCACCGATGAAACGGATGTATTCACCGACCCCGACATCGTCCGTGCGCCTCAGATTGAAGAAGACTGAAGGAGAAATATTATGCTTGACAGAGTAACGATTGAATCCGGTCGTTTAAAGGCGACCATAAAGGTTTTGGGCGCGGAGCTCAACTCTCTTTTTGACAAGGAAGCAGGCCACGAATACATCTGGCAGGGCGATCCCGAAATCTGGAAAAGACAATGCCCGTGGCTGTTCCCCTTCATCGGAAAATTAAACGGCGATACCTACCGCGTGGGCGATAAAGCCTATCAAATGCAGACCCACGGCTTCGCCAGCTATAAGGATTTTGTCATTGAATCCATAAAGCCCGACGCCGTTACGTTCTGCCTGCCTGCAACGAGCGAAACGCTGCCCGTGTTCCCGTGGCGTTTCCGTATGTGGATCAAGTATCAAATTACGGACGAAAACCTGACGGTCACATGCGCTGTAACCAATGAAGACAGCAAGGACATGTATTTTTCGCTTGGCGGGCATCCCGGCTTTATTGCTGAGCCCGGCGATAAGTTGGTTTTTGACGCAGGAGAAAAGCTTTCCGTAAGAAGGCTTAAAATGCCTGAGCATCTTTTAAATGTTGGCGTGTATGGCGAATTTACTTCCGAGATCCCGCTTTCGGGCAGCCTTTTCAAGGACGACGCAATGCTTTTTGAGGCCCCCGCATCCGAACGCTGCACGCTCAGACGCTTATCAGGCAAGGATATCACCCTTGACTTCGGCAAGGTCACATGGCTTGGCATATGGTCAAGAGCGCGGGAGGATCTTAGATATGTGTGCGTCGAGCCGTGGTTCGGCGTGGACGATGAAGTTGGATTCATGGGCGATGTTTCCGAAAAAACAGGCATTGAATGCTTAAAGCCCGGAGAGAAAAAGGAACTCAAAATGACCTTTATCCCCCATATATAAAAGGAGGTTTTGTCTATGAATCTGTACGCACGTTTTAAGGCCCTCAAAACACTCGTGCCCGGAAACCGCGAAAAAGCGCGCTTTGAGCATACCATGGGCCCCAGCGCGGCGGAAATGAACCAAATCACCGGCATGTCCAAGTGGAATAAGCGCATTCTGTCCGAAATCGACTTTGCCATCAAGCTGTCCGAAAACCGCGATCATAAATACGACGCGGCTGTAGAAAACGCGCTGACCATTCTGGAAACCGCCATAAAGGAAGAGGGCGTTTTAACCGCGTCCGCCTCAAGCGAAGCAGAAAAAGCGCTTCTTATCATGCAGGACGAAGCCAAGGAATACGAGGTTTTATATGTCGCGCATGCGCACATTGACATGAACTGGATGTGGGGCTGGCAGGAAACCGTCGCCGTCACGCTTTCCACGTTCAGAACAATGCTGAACCTGATGAAGGAATACCCGGACTTCACCTTCGCCCAGTCGCAGGCCAGCGTTTATCAGATCGTAGAGGACCATGACCCCGAAATGATGGAGGAAATCATTGAGCGCATCAAGGAAGGCCGCTGGGAAGTGACCGCGAACGCGTGGGTCGAGACCGACAAAAACATGCCCGACACCGAGTCCCTCATTCGCCATATTTCCGAAACCCGCAAATACCTTCATGAGCATTGGGGCGTTGCGCCCGGCTCCGTTAAGGTTGATTTCTCCCCGGATACCTTCGGACACAGCCGCTTCATCCCGGAAATCGATCTTTTCGGAAATGTGCCCTACTACTATCATTGCCGCGGCTTCCAGGACGATTTGACCCTGTACCGCTACAAAGCGCCCTCCGGCAAAGAGCTTCTTATGTACAAGGAGCCCTACTGGTACAACAGCGGCATCAATCCTGACAACGGAACCGGCGTGTTCGAGCTTGAAAAACGCTGCAAGGGCTTAAAAACCTCAATGATCGTTTACGGCGTAGGCAACCACGGCGGCGGCGCGACCAGACGCGATATCGAAAACATGATCGAGATGAAAGCCTGGCCCGTCTTCCCGACGCTCAAGTTCTCTTCCCTCCACGAATATTTCAAAAAGGCCGAGGTGGTGCGCGAAAAGCTGCCTGTCATCGACCATGAATTAAACGCCATCTTCACCGGCTGCTATACGACGCAAAGCCGCATCAAGCTCGGAAACCGCCGCGCGGAAAACGCGCTGACGGGCGCCGAAAAGATAAGCGCGCTGGCCGCGAATGCGCTTGGCACGTCCTTTAAGCCCGAGCAGTTTGAAAAGGGCTGGCAGAAGACGCTTTTCTGCCACTTCCACGACATCATCACCGGCTCCGACGTTCAGGAAAGCCGCGAGCACGCCATGGGCAGGCTCGCCGAGGCCGTAGGCTATGCCCAAACCGAAGAAAGCAAGGCCTATGAAGCCATTTCCAGAAATATTGATACCTCCGCATTTATTTCAGAAGACGACCTTTCCCTCTCTATGTCCGAGGGCGCGGGCGTAGGTTTTGGCATCGACAATTACGCCGGCGTTCCCAATCCCGAGCGCGGCGCAGGCAAAACCCGCGTCTACACCGTCTTCAACACTGCTCAGATTGACAGAAAAGAGCTCGTCGAAATCACCGTATGGGACTATGCGGGCGACTTAAACCATGTCGAAATTGTCGATGAAACCGGCTCCCCCGTTTCCTTCGTCCGTCTTGACAATACGCCGAGGTATTACTGGACGCACTATTACACCCGCTTTTTGATCGATGCCGCCGTGCCCGCCATGGGCTATCGCGTATACGCCCTTCGCGAAAAGGAGATCACCGATTATCCGACGCACCTGTTAATCGACGAGCGCGTGGAGCTGCCGCACGACAGGATCGTGCTGGAAAATGAATTTATCTGCGCCGCCTTCGACACAGGAAGCGGCCAGCTGCATTCCCTGATCAACAAAGAAACGGGCGAAGAAATGCTGAAAGCCCCGGCGGGCCTCAACCTTGTCATGACGCAGGACAGCGACATGAGCGCGTGGCGCATCGGCCGCTATTTCTCAATCACGCCCGTAACCGATACCTACGATGTGTCCATCTCAGAAAACGCCCTTCGTAAGAGCGTAACCATCAAGCAGACCGTCATGAATTCCGATGTTCATATGACCGTTTCCCTCGATAAGGGCGCGAAGAATCTCCATTACGCCTTCAAAATCGACTGGCACGAAACCTGCAAAGGCCAAAAATCGCTGCCCGTTCTCACGTATCGCCTGCCCCTCAAAAAGGGCGCGGAGGAAATCCTCAATGACGTGCCCGCAGGCTTTGCCCTGCGTCCTCAGCGCGAAATGGACGTTCCTGCGCTCACCTATGCATGCGCCAACACCGAAGGCGAGACCGCAGCTGTGATCACCGACTGCAAATACGGCTTCCGCCTTGCGGACGACGTTTTATCCGTAACGCTCATCAACACCGCCGGAACGCCCGACCTCTACCCCGAGCGCGGCATCCATGCGATCAACCTCTATGTGCTTATCGCAAAGCCCTGCCCCGCCTGCCTCAAGAAAAAAGCGCAGGCGCTCACCCGCGATATGGTTGCGGTTCCGACTGGCGCGCACAAGGGCGCGCTCAAGCCCTGCGCCTCCCTGATCGACGTGAAGGCGGATTCCTCCATCGTAAGCGCCGTCCAGATTGCAAAGGACAACGCGCTCACCGTCCGCGTATTTGAAATGAACGGAAAAGACGACACGATTACCATCAACGCCTTCACTCCCGTCCAAAAAGCCGTCTTAACCGATCTTGACGAAAATGTGCTCGCCGAATGCGCAGTAAACGGCGAAACCGTAACCTTCTCCGTTCCTGCCTACACCATCGCTCAGGTGAAAATCTATAAGTAAGCCAACGAAAAATGAGCGGCTGCAGAACAAAATGTTCGCAGCCGCCCATTTTTTTGTAAAGCGTAAAACCATCCGCACGAAAGCCAAAGCCTTCCTTTTGGAGGGGAAGGCAAGTCATCAAAAAAGTGCCTTTTTTGATGAGAGGGGCCGATCCCCTGAAATTCTTCGGAATTTCCGGGCGGGGATCGGAAAGGGGAAGCGTTTTCAGTCGCTGCGCTTTGTGAAAACGCGCGATTTTGCCGTACATGCC
>JAFWZN010000010.1 GCA_017522345.1 Clostridia bacterium
TCAAGTCATCAAAAAAGTGCCTTTTTTGATGAGAGGGGCCGATCCCCTGAAATTCTTCGGAATTTCCGGGCGGGGATCGGAAAGGGGAAGCGTTTTCAGTCGCTGCGCTTTGTGAAAACGCGCGATTTTGCCGTACATGCCGCCAAAATCGATTGAAAATGGAGAGGGAGTACGCTCCCTCTCCATGCCTCACCCAGAGGTTTGTTGATGGTCTGAGCGCGGCAGGATGCCGCGCCCTCGCTTACAGATATGCAATTCGTTTTTCGCCGTCATTCGATAAGAAAACGCCTTTTTTTACGGAAAAGATCTCCTCAATATCCTTTCCGTTTCGGATGCTTTCAGCGTCCGATTCCAAAATCACGCTTCCTTCTTTGAAGACTACGATTTTATCCGTATCATTGACCGCGCGCGTGAGATTGTGAATCGCTTCGATGATCGTTTTGCCAGTGTCTGTGCAAAGCTTTCTGAGAAGCGCATGCATTTCCCCTTCGACTGAAGCGTCCATATACGCCGCAGGCTCGTCCAGCGCGATTATATCGGTGTTTTGAGCGAGAATCATCGAAAGATATGCCCTTTGCCTTTCGCCGCCCGAGAGCGTGTCTACCCTTCTTTCAGAAAACGCACGCATATCTGACGCTTCTAACGCCCGCTCAATCTGTTCTCTGTCTTCCTCCGTCAATTTTCCGATTCTTGTCTGATAGGGCCTTCTTCCAAGAGAAGCAAGTTCATAAACGGTAAAAGGGGCATTCGGAAGGATCTGCGGAAAATACGATATGGTTTTCGCCCGCATTGCCGGCGGTATTTTCCTTATATCGTTTCCTTTATAGAGGATTTTGCCGGAGTAGGCGTTTATTCCGACCAGACATTTAAGAGCGCTGGTTTTGCCCGCCCCGTTTCTGCCGATTATTGAAGTAATCTTTCCTTTGTCGCATGTGAACGATACATTATCAAGAATTTTCTTTTTTCCGTGCGCAAACGAAACATTTCTAAACTCAATCATTCCGACCGCCTCCTTATGATCAAGTACAGAAAAAATGGAACGCCGACAAAGGCCATCACAATGCCAACGGGGATTTCCGTTTTTGGAAAAATGCTCCTTCCGATCGTATCTGCAAAAAGCACAACGATTGCTCCCAAAAGCGCCGAGGACAAAAGAGCGGTTTTGGTTCGGATTCCGAATATTTTCTTCGCCATATGAGGAACAATGAGCCCGACAAAGCCCAACAGTCCCGCAAAGCTCACAACTGCGCCGGCCGCCGCGCCCGCAGACAAAATGACTGCCAGACGAACCGCGCGCATATGAATGCCAAGCGATACCGAAACCTCATCGCCCAGCATCATCACGTCGATATCCCTTGAGAAGTACATCAAAACGATCGTCGAAAGCGCGATCATTATAAAAGGCACCGCCAAATTATCAACGCTCGTTCCATAAAAGCCGCCGACAGCAAAATCGTTGTACAGGGAGATCAAGTCCGTATCCAGCCTTGAAATCAGCGAAATACCAGCATTCAGAAGCGCTGTTACTGCTATGCCGGCCAGGATAATCGTGCTTTTGCCCTTTTGAAGGGAGCTTCCGATCAACAAAATCGTCGCTGACGTCAAAAATGCGCCGAGAAATGCAAAAAGCGGCAAAACAAACGAGCTGCCGCCTAAAAAATACATTCCGGCAATTACAAAAAAACCTGCGCCTGCATTTACGCCGATAATATTCGGACCGGCAAGCTCATTTCCCGTAATGTTCTGAAGCGCAAGTCCGCATACAGACAACCCCACGCCCGCAAGAACGGCAGCCAACGCTCTCGGAAACCGGAGAATCCAAATCACATACGCGATTTTTTCATATCCTTCATGCCTCAAAAGCCCCTTAAAAAACTCCGTCCATGACAGAAGCGTACTTCCCATGCGGATGGACATCGCAAATGCAAAGGGCAGAAGCACGCACCCAATAACCGCAATCCACGCTTTTCGCCTGTTTTTCATTCTTCATCCTTCCATTCCGGGTACAGCATTTTTGCCATCATCTCATATGCATCCGCCCACTGCTCATTCGGTTTAAACTGAAAAAGCTCTTTTGGCAGAAAATAGCATCTTCCGTTTTTAACCGCCGTCAGCATCTGCCATTCCCTTTTCGAAAGAAGCTGCTCGGCGTATTCTCTCGACGCTTCTTCATCCCCCATCAGCGAAATAAAAATCGCGTCCGGATCCTTCATGAAAATCTCTTCAAAGCTCAATCCGTCAATGATGACAGGAACTTCATCGGCTATATTTTTCGCGCCAAGATCATCCAGCATTTTCGCTGCAAAGTGCATATCCTTTGTTTTCGCTTTTGCAGAAGAATAGCTTGACCCGGAACGAATAAACAGAATTTCCTGCAGATGCTTCACCTTATAGTCGCTTGCCTTTTCAATCACCGACTGCGTCTTTTGATAAACCTTTTCGCCAAACAGAATATATGCGTCTTCATTTTGGTTGATATCCGTCATGATTTTAAGTACGCGCAGATAATCCTCTATGCTCTCTACCCTGAAAAGCGCAAACGGCACGCCTGTTAAACGAAGCGCTTTACGGGCTTGTACATGCGAAGGAATATCGCACGATCCGATAACAAAATCTGCCCCGCTCATGATCAGCGCTTCAAGGTCAACCTGCTTTCCCGCGCCTTTGTCAACAAGAGCGATATCCTCCGAAACGATTCCGCGTTTCACTGTCTCGCCTACCGTCGTCAAAACTTTTCCGCCGGCAAGCTGCCACATATCTGCAAAGGAGGAAAACAGAACGGCCGTATGCTCAGGCATTTTTGTAAATGTGATCACTTCTCCTGTGTCGTCAGTAAAGGTGCATTGCGCTTCGGAAATGACTGATACAGAAAAAACAACCAAAAATATACCCAGCCACGCGGCAAATCGTTTCACTTATATTCCCCTCCCTTCTTGCCGAATTATATCATTTCAGTATATTTTATGTCAAACAAAAAGCGCAGCCCCGAAGGACTGCGCTTTTGAACGAATTTATTAGGCTTTCTTCTCCTTGCTCTTGAAGAAGATATGAGCAGCGGCAATGACCAGAATCAAGATGAAACCAATCATGTGTACCCAGTACTTATCGCCCAGCTTCAGGAAGTCGCTGAAGATGTAGCCGAGGATACCGACAAGAGCGAAAGCAACGGGCAGGAAGGCAGCGCTCATCTTTTCCTTCTTGATGATGCAGAAGATTACGCCCAGAACGGCGAGGATGAGAAGTGCGATCGGAACGAGAACAACATCGTTGATATAGTAGTTCTCAATCTTATAGCCCATTTCCATGTCGAAGTCCGGTACATTGTAGGGGAAGCCGACATAGCCGAGGATGGAGAGCTCTTTGGTTCCGTTGTAGGAAACGTTGGTGGTGAAGGTAGTTTCGATTTCTTCGCCATTAGCAAAGGTAAGGGTGAGAAGATCCTTCTTATCGTTGTACTTCACCTTGCCGGTGGTCGTCATGAGCGCGGGCTCGTCATTGGTCTTCTCATACTCGGGAACAACCAGTTCAGGCGCAGCCTTGCCTTCAACGGCGGGAGCCTTGACGTCATATTCGTCAGCGGCCTTGAGATCCTGCGCATAGCCTACGAGCTTCTCGATTTCCTTGTCAAAATCCTTGAGAGCCTTATCGGAAGCCTTCTTGGCCTTTTCGGCAGCCTTTACGATGTCCTTAGAAGTCTTAACAACGCTGTCGCAGATTGCGTAGCCTTCGGCGGCCTTGGCCTTCTCGGCAGCAAGCTTGCTGTATACGGCGTTGTCGAGTTCCTCGTTGGTGCCGGCGATGCCGTAAACGAGTTCGTCAACTTCTTCCTGAGTGTAAAGGGAAATCTTCGCGGAGGAGGCCTTCTTGGCAGCATCAGAGATCTTCTTGAGCTTGGTGTATTCAGCCTTCTCGGATTCGTAATCCTTAACGATGCCGGCGGCGGCTTCATCGTAAACCTTCTTGGCTTCGTTTACGATCGCTTCGGTAGCGGCCTTCTGATCGGCGACTTTCTTATCGTAAGCAGCCTTAAGCTCGGCAAGCTTCGCAGTGTTGGCGGCGGCAGCTTCGTCATATGCAGCCTTGGCAGCGGCAATCACAGCGGCCTCAGCTTCGGTAACTTCGGCAAATTTCTCGTTGTATTCCTTGAGATCGGCGCCTTCAGCAGCTTCATACTCAGCCTTGATCTCGGCGAGCTTCGCGTTGGCGGCGTTGATGGCTGCGACGTACGCTTCCATCTTCTCGGCTACGGTAGCCTTGCTGGCTTTGACGTTGGCGTCATATTCATCCTTAAGTTCGGCAAGAGCGGTTTCGCCGGCGGCAACAGCGTCATCATAAGCCTTCTTCTGGGCTTCGATTTTCTTGTTGGCTTCGGCATATGCCGCGTCATAAGCTGCCTTGGCAGCGTTGGTCTTTTCAAGCGCCGTATTGTATTCAGCCTTCTTGGCTTCGAGATCCTCAAAAGCGGCGGCGTTGTCGGCTACGATCTTTTCACGGACCTGAGGATTGGCAGCGTCAAAAGCGGCATCGAAGATCGCCTTGTCTTCGGTTACCCAGGCATAAGCGGCGTCGGCTTCATAAGCCTTCTTCGCACCTTCGACAGCGGTGTTAACCGCTTCCTGAATCTCAGCAATGTTGCCTTCGATGGTAGCGGACGCTTCGGCTGCTTCGCGGATGGACTTGATCAGCTTATCATAGCTCTTCTTGGCGTTGGCCTGGATGGAAGCGATGGACTCGGCGTTGAGTACCAGCGGAGCATCCTTATAGGCTTCAACCGCGGCTTCATCTATTTCGCTTGCGAAGTAGGCGAAGATCAGGCCGTCGTTTACCGCGTTTTCAGCGTTTACGCTGGTGATGTAAGCGTAGATGTCTTCAACCAGCTTTTCGCGGGCAGCGAGCTGCTGATTGATCACATCGGCGCCTTCGTAAGCAGCCTTAATGTCGCCATAAGCGGCTACGGCGGCTTCGACAGCGGCGTCGGCATTGAGCTGATTGACGCGGATAGCGTTGGTGGTGTTTACAGTCATGGTCTTAACGGCGGAGTCAATTTCGATCTCCTTGTAGCCGTCCTGACCGGGTTCGGTTCCGGAAACGATCCACTTTCCGCCAAGGAAAGGAGCATATCCGGCTTCGGGTTTAAACACGCTGGCTTCTTTTCCGTAGGTGAAGTACGGGCAGCACATTACGACGACCATCACAACCAAGAGAATGGCGATGACGGCGCTCGTAAGACGGGTAAAGGATTTGTTCTTAAGCTTCATAAGTCTATCCCCCAGCCTTTTTGTTGTAAAGCGGCACGATTCCGCTTACCTACATGTATTTTACATGTATATTCGGTTAATGTCAATGCCTTTTTGGCCATATGCGAAATTTTTGCAGGTGTTTTTTTCGGAAAAATGTGCGGATTTTTCGCTTGTTACAGCTCAATCAACTCATATTCCTTGGATCCAAGACCGATTTTGACGCCCTGATCAATGCCGGCTTCCCACTTGGTGTCGGGATGCAGGGTGTGGAAATGGTCGCTGTGATCATGACCGCAGGCGCATTTTTCGCCCAGCATGCTGTCTTTGAACGCTTCCATTTTGTTGCAAAGGTCGGCGCACGCCTGATCAAGCGCGACGGGATCAAAGGAGGCGAACATGCCTACATTCGGCAAAATAGGCGCGTCGTTGTTTCCGTAGCAATCGCAGAAGGGCGAAATATCAATCGCCAGCGAGATATGAAACGCGGGCTTGTCCTTACAGACGGCATAGGCGTATTCGCTAACTTTTCTGGAAAGCACTTCGCAGCCGTTTTCCTGTCCGGGCCGCATGGCCTTTAGGGGGCATACGCCGATACAGCGGCCGCAGCCTTTGCACTTTTCATAGTCGATTTGAGCCTTGTCCGTAACCTTGATTGCGTCGTGTGCGCAGTTCTTTTCGCATACGCCGCAGCCAACGCATTTTTCCTTATCCACAACGGGCTTTTCGCTTTCATGCATCTCGGCCTTGCCGGCGCTTGAACCGCAGCCCATGCCGAGGTTTTTAAGCGCGCCGCCAAAGCCGGTTCCTTCATGGCCCTTAAAATGCGTAAGCGAAATCACAACGTCGCTGTCTGCGATTTCGCGGCCGATCTTTGCGTTTTTCACATATTCGCCTTCAATCGGAACAATCGCTTCGTCCGTGCCCTTTAAGCCGTCGCCGATAATCACGTGACAGCCGAGGCAGAAGGGATTGTAGCCGTGCTCGTAGGCGATATCCAGGTGATCCAGCGCGTTTTTCCTCGTTCCGACATACAACGTGGAGCAATCGGTCACAAACGGTTTTCCGCCCAGCTCCTTTACCACGTCGACAACCGCTTTGGCGTAGTTCGGCCGAAGGTACGCGAGGTTTCCGCCCTCGCCAAAATGCACCTTGATCGCCGTGAACTTGCCTTTAAAGTCGATCTCTCCAATGCCGGCGGTTCTAATCAGGCGTTTAAGCTTGTCTGGAAGATTTTCATCCCCCTTTACTCTCATATTGGTAAAATACACCTTGGAAGCCATGGATTTACATCCCCCTTTATGCTTTTTCCCAAATATTTTTATTAAGCTCTCTGAAGGTAAGCTCCGGGCTTTTTACGCTGACGCGCGTTCCGTCGGGAACGGAGGATATGACAAAGGCGTTGCCGCCGATTATGCAGTCGTCGCCGACAATCGTATCGCCGCCAAGAATCGACGCGCCGGAATAAACGGTCACGCGGTTTTTGAGCGTCGGATGTCTTTTTACGCCCGAAAGCGCCTGCCCCTTCCTTGTTGACAGCGCGCCCAGCGTAACGCCCTGATAGATTTTGGCAAAATCGCCGATTTCCGCCGTCTCGCCGATCACAACGCCCGTTCCATGATCGATAAAGAAGTACGACCCGATCTTTGCTCCGGCGTTTATGTCGACGCCGGTTAACGAATGCGCGTACTCCGTCATAATGCGCGGAACCAAAGGCACCTTTTCCTCATAAAGAATATGCGCAAGCCGGTAAACTGTCGTCGCATACAGTCCGGGATACGAAAACACAATTTCCGCTCGCGTTTTAGCCGCCGGGTCGCCGCTGAACGCAGCCTCAACATCCAGTGTGAGCGCCTTTTGAACATCGGAAAGCGCGCCGATAAATCGCCTGCACACATCCTCCGCCTGTATCTTTGCGCAATCGCAGCCGCCGTCTATACCGAACGCATTCATAAGAATGGCTTCCAATCTCTGCGCGCATTCGGTCAGCGCCTGACCGTAGGAGAACTCGCCGCGCACATAAAATTCATCCCGAAAATACCCGGGAAACATCATGCCCCTGAGTTTTTCCGTGAGCCCAATAATTTCATTTCTGTCGGGCAGCCCGCACTCCTTTTTCTCGAACAGCTCGTTTTCAGAAGAAAACCGATTCATCCGGCACGCCGTTTCGCGGATTTGCCTGAGCATCTGTTCCGTCATGCTTGGTTTTCGCCTCCGTCTGCGTTTTTTTCACTTGAGCTTTTTTGGGTGCAAACGATTTCTTCTCGTCCGGAAAGCGCTGATACGGCGCCTTGGTCTTTGCGTAATCAACGAGGTAGATGCAAAACCTCTGAATGCTTTCCATGAAGCGCTTTTCTTTTCTCTCCATCTCGTCTTTATCGGAAATATGCGCCATTTTGGAAAGCGCGCGTTCCCATTTTCCCGTAGTCAGCGCGCTTGTCATTTCCTCGGGCGCAGCCTTAACCAGAAGCCGCCCCTTTTCGGTAGAAAAAATCTGCTTCCCCTTTCTTTGGGCATATCCGACGTCAATGAGTCTTGTAATCGTCGCCGCTCTTGTCGCGGGCGTTCCAAGGCCGGAATCCTTCATCTTCTCGCGAAGGAATTCATCTTCAATCGTTTTGCCCGCATCCTCCATCGCTTTTAAAAGCGTGTCGTCCGTATGCGGAGACGGCGGCTTGGTTTTTTGCTGTTTTACGCCCGCTTTTTTGACCGCGCGCTCGTCGCCCGGCGCAAGCAGCGGAATTTCGCCTTCGTCTTCCTTTTTCTTTTCCTCGCCCCTGTAAAGCGCGCGCCAGCCCTCCGAAATCGGCATGTTGCCCTGCGTTTTGAATTTCTCACCCTCCACGTCCGTTATGATCTTCGTGGATGAATAGATATAGTCCGGGTAATGGGCGGCAATGAGCTTTCTTGCGATCAGATCAAAGATTTTTCTTTCATCCTCGCTGAGCGCATTTATCTCCCCTCGTCTGTCCGTCGGAATAATCGCATGGTGATCGGTCACCTTGCTATTGTCGTAAATGCGCTTTGCCGTTTTTACAGGCGCAATCGCTTTGACGAACGCCTGATAGGGTTCAGGCAGGAGATTCAATGTTTTTTGAACCTTTGGAATCATATCGTCCGGGAGATAGCTTGAATCCGTTCGGGGGTAGGTAATCATCTTGCGCGTTTCGTAAAGGGACTGCGCAAGCTTCAGCGTCTTGTCGGCGGAAAAGCCGAATTTTCGGTTCGCCTCGCGCTGAAGCGTCGTAAGATCGTATAGCTTCTCGGGCGGCTTTCTTTTTTCGTCGCGCGCGCTTTCAACGACCTTTCCCGTTTTACCCGCAATTTTCTTTCTAATTTCGTCCGCTTTTTCTTTTGTGGAAATATGCGTTTTCTGATTTGCGTCGATCCACGTTCCCTTATAATCGCCAAAATCCGCGCTGACTTCGTAATATTCCTCCGGCACAAACGCGTCAATCTCCTGATCGCGCCTAACCAGTATGGCAAGCGTCGGCGTCTGAACGCGGCCGACGGACAAATGCGCATCGTATTTTAAGGAAAACGCGCGGGAGGCGTTCATACCGACCAGCCAGTCGGCCTCGCTTCGGCATTTCGCCGACAAATACAGGCTGTCGTATGCTTCGCTCGGCTTCATGCTGTCAAGCCCCGCCTTGATCGCGGCGTCGGTCATGGACGATACCCAAAGGCGCTTAACCGGCTTATTGCAGCCGGCGCAGGAATAGATGTAGCGAAATATGAGTTCGCCCTCGCGCCCGGAGTCGGTCGCGCAGATAATTTCGGAGATTTCCTTGTCGTTCATGAGTTTTTTAACAACATTGAACTGCGTCTGGGTTTGCTTAAACACCTTAAGCGGTATGTTTTCAGGCAGCATGGGCAATAAATCCATGCGCCATTTTTTGTATTTTTCATCCACTTCGTCCGGCTCGCACAGCCCGACCAGATGCCCAACCGCCCAAGTAACCACATGCGTATCCGACGCAAGAAAACCGTTTCCCGTTGCTTTTACGCCGCCCAAAACGCGCGCGATATCCCTGCCTACCGACGGTTTTTCCGCCACCACCAGCGTTTTCATATAACGCGCGCTTCCTCCTTATGATAAAAATCATTCATGTTCTTCGCGTCTGTAGAGCTTTCTGTCAAGCGACCAGATGCGATCGGTAAAGGAACCCGGCTGAACCTTCGAAAGCTCGTGCGTCATCTCGTTCATGCGCGCATCCAATACGTCCAGCGTATGCAAAACCTCCGCCTCCGGGAACATCGGGGGCTTGGGAGAGCCGTATTCGGGCAGATCGTGATGCGATAAAATCATGTGGGACAGCATCGAAGTAAGCTCGCTTCTAACGCCCAGCGTTTTTGCGCAGCGGTTGAGCTCGCTGACGCCGATCACCAGATGTCCAAGAAGGTTTCCGTCTCTTGTATAATCGGAAACCATGCCGAGTTCATCGCTTTTCATTTCGTCGATCTTGCAAAGATCGTGCAGGATGACGCCCGCGGCAATCAGATCCGCGTCCAAAAAGGGATAGAGCTCTGAAATCATCTGCGCGCCCTTAAGCATCGTAGACGTGTGATGAAGAAGCCCGCTTCTTTCCGCATGATGAAGCTTAAGCGCCGCAGGCATAAAAAGCAGCTTCTCCCCCGCCTCCTCGAGCCGCATAAGCACAAGCGCTTTGAGCTCTTTGTCCCGGATCGCGTCGGCGCGGTTTAAAATCTCATCCATCATATCGTCGGCAGGTCTGGGCGCGCAGGGAATCAGCTGATTCATGTCAACCTCATCTTCCTCCCTGGAATCGCGCATTTTGTCCACGCGGAATTGCGCGCGTCCGTTGTACTCCTGCATAACGCCGCGAACCTTTATCACCTTGCCGACCTCGGGCGCAAGCACAAGGCCGTCCCACAATTTGGCGTTCACATCCCCCGATATATCCGTAAGCGTCATGTCAAGATATTTGCTTCCGTTGGACGCCGTGCGCTGGGAAGAAGCGCGCACCATCAAAAATCCATCAAACGACGCGCCTTTTATCAAGTCCGAAAGTAACGGCTGCTGTTTCATAAGACTCATCTCCATAGTTTTATTCCAATAAACATATAGCCAATCATACACAATAATCATAAACTACGTTTTGCGCTTTTGCAACTTTTCGCCCGCGAATACATACTCCCTGCACATCCATTGACATTTGTTCATAATTTTGATATAATTTCTTCATCTATATACATTCTTTAGAAATATTGAAAGGATATACGTATGAACGCGATATACAACGGATGTAAGCGCTTTATATGCATGCTGCTTGCCGCTGCAATCTTCACAGCCGTCTTTCCGCCGATTACCAAAGCGGAAAGTTTCCTTGCCATGGTCACCTCTTCAAAAATAAACGTATACTCGACTTCCTCCATGTCCACGAAAATCGGAACGCTTTCTAAATATTCCATCGTCGATGTTCTGTATTATCAGGGAAGCGTTGCGCGGATTCAGAAAGGAAATAATATCGGTTACGCCTATGTCAAGGATATGGTGCGCGTGGACGATGTTTCCGTGCCTGCAACCATCACATCCGCCTGCCGCGTATATGTAAGCGCGAGCACCAAGGCGAAATATACGTCCGTCAAAAAGGGTATGAACGTAAACATCGTCGCTGTCAACGGCAGCTGGGCGATGCTTGAAAACAAAGGAAACATCGGATACTGCCTGAAAAAATACGTGTCGGAGAAGCTCGATTCCGAATCCATTGTCTATGAAACCTTTCAGGCGACCGCGCTTTCGAAAGCTACCGTCTATAAAACGCATTCCAGAACCGCTTCCTCCATCGGCACGATCAAAAAAGGCGCAACCGTTACCGTATACGCCTATAACGACGTATGGGCGCGCGTAAAAATAAGCGGAAAATACGGATTCTGTTTAAGAGAATCCTTAGCCCGCTTATCCGCCTCCCCCACGCCCACTTCAAAGCCCACTTTGACCCCCGCTCCCACAAAAGCGCCTGCAGATTCATTTACCTATGAGGAATTCAAAGCGTCCGTAAACGCTTCCAGCCTTCGGGTATATGCAACCGCAAGCAAATCCGGAAAATACTTGGGAAGCATGAAGCGGGGAACCGTCGTCACCGTTCACGCTTATGACGATTACTGGGCTTACGTCAGCTTAAACGGCAACTTCGGCTTTTGCGCAAAGAGCTATCTCGTCCGCATAAAGGCGGAGACGACGCCTACCCCGAAGCCGACGCCTACGCCGACTCCGACGCCTACGCCGACCCCGACACCCACCGTCAAGCCGACCCCGACGCCAACGCCGACCCCGACGCCCACCGTCAAGCCGACCCCAACCTCCGCGCCTAACGCGCCTAACGCGCCGGACGTAACCCTCCCCTTAGAGCAGGAGGCCATCTTTCAAGGAAATTACACCAATGAAGAAGCCATCTTCCTTTTCTTTACAAAAATCGCCGGTTACTCCGAGGCCGCCGCATGCGGAATTCTCGCCAATATGAAAAAAGAGTCCGGCTTCAGACCCACCGCCGTTTCCTCCAGCGGCAATTACCACGGCCTTTGCCAATGGTCCACATCCCGCTTTCAGACAATCAAAAACTACTGCGCTAAAAACGGCTTCGATCCCTATTCCCTTGAAGGCCAGCTCAATTATATGCTTAATGAGCTTTCAACAACAAGCTACGGCAAGAACCTCGCCAAATTTGAAAACACCGCTCAGGGCGCATATGACGCCGGCTACTACTTCTGCTATAATTACGAACGTCCCTCCAATAAAGCCGTCAAATCGGACGAGCGCGGAAATCTTGCCAAAAACACGTATTGGGCAAAATACGGAAAATAACGCTCCTTATGTTTCCGGGAAAGATTCTCCTTTCCCGGCTTTTTTTGTTTGCGAAACATAAGCAAGTATGATATCATATAGACACTAACCAATCATATTCAAGGAGGAATTCACCTATGAGGCTCATCGTTCAGCCGGATAACAAAAAATCATACATTCATCCCGAAATCTACGGTAACTTCTCAGAGCATCTCGGAAGATGCATCTATAACGGGATTTTTGTCGGAGAAGACAGCCCGATAGAAAACGTAAACGGCATGCGCAAGGACGTGGTCGAGGCGCTTAAAAAAATTAAGCTTCCCGTGCTTCGCTGGCCCGGCGGATGCTTTGCCGACGAATACCACTGGATGGACGGCATCGGCAAAAAAGAAAACCGCAAAAAGATGATCAATACCAATTGGGGCGGAGTCGTGGAGGATAACTCCTTCGGAACGCACGAGTTTTTCGAATTGTGCAGGCAAATCGGCTGCGAGCCCTACATCAACGGAAACGTCGGTTCCGGAACGGTCCGCGAAATGGCCGAATGGATCGAATATATGACGTCAGGCAACTTCTCGCCCATGGCGAATCTGCGCCGTGAAAACGGACAAGACAAACCGTGGCAGCTGAAATATTTCGCCGTCGGCAATGAAAACTGGGGCTGCGGCGGCAACATGCGTCCCGAGTTCTACGCAGACCTTTATCGTCAATTCCAAACCTTCATTCACAACTACAGCGGAAACAGCGTCTGCAAAATCGCATGCGGCGCGGGCGCATCCTACGACAATCCCAATTACGAGTGGACGGAAGTTCTCATGAAAAACGCCCGCCAGTTCATGGGCGGCCTTTCCCTTCACTATTATACCCTGCCTACCGGCAAATGGGATGTAAAGGGAAGCTCCACCGAGTTTGACAGGGACGAATATTATATGACCCTCGCCCACGCCGACTTTATCGACGAACTGTGTGAAAAGCACGGCGCGATCATGGACAGATATGACCCCGAGAAGAAAATCGGCCTGATCGTGGACGAATGGGGCACATGGTTCGACGTTGAGCCCGGCACGAATCCCGGCTTCCTCTATCAGCAGTCCACCATGCGCGACGCGATGGTCGCCGCGCTTTCCTTAAACATCTTTAACCGCCATTCCGACCGCGTACACATGGCGAACATCGCTCAGCTCATTAACGTCCTTCAGGCAGTCATCTTAACAGACGGCGAAAAGATGATTCTGACGCCTACCTATCACGTATTTGATCTGTTCTCCCGCCACCAGGGCGCGACGCTCGTTGAAAGCATTATGCCCGCCTCTCCCATTACCTCCGACGGTCGCACCTTCTCCTCCGTAAGCCACTCCGCATCGGTTGACGATGAGGGCAACGTCCATGTAACCATCGCCAACCTTTCCTGCGACGAAGACGCTTCTCTTTCCATTCGCCTTGACGGCGGCGCATATTCTCTTATGGACGCTAAAATCCTTACGGGCGACATGCACGCCAGAAACGACTTTGACAACCCCGAAAACGTAAAGGTCGCGGCGTTTGAATGCGCGTCCGTCAGCGCCTGCGCCTCGGGAACCGAAGCTCAACTGAATCTTCCCAAGGTCAGCGTTCTATCCCTCACCTTCAAAAAATGAGCTACTCATCCACCGGCATTCTCTGCAGAAAATGCCTTGATACCGAGCTTCCGGAAGGGGAATTGATTCGATATCTCGACCAATATGTCTTATCCCTTCCCGAAGATATCCGCTCGTCAGACGAAACCTACAGACGGCGTTTGTCCGCCTGCTCCGAATGCGAGCACCGCATGCAAGCCACCTGTTCGCTGTGCGGATGCTATTGCCAAGCCCGCGCCGCCAAACGGAAGCTTCGATGCCCCATTCCAAAATCTCCTCGCTGGACGGAGGAGGAAAGTAATTCAAATCCGGAGTGTGATACCAAGTGAAATTAGCCTTCAGCCCTTATTTGACAGGCGTAAAGCCGCTTCTAAAAACGCTTCTTAACAAGCTTAACGAACGCTATCCCTACGCATCCATCCTCGCGCAGGATTCCGTCGCCCAAAGCCTGTCCGTTTCCCGAACCGGCGTAAACGTAAGCGAAATCGGCATGCTCACCAAGCGCGGCTTCGTCGTGCGCGTGCACAACGGACGCGGTTTTTGTGAATATGCGTTCAACGAAATAACCGAGAACAATCTTGAAGACGTGCTTTCCCGCATAAAGCGCGCCGAAAGCGGTACAAACGGAAACGATCCGATTCCCGAGGATTCGCCCTGCACCCTTTTCTCAGAAGCGGAGTTTGAAGTCGATCCCGAGGCGCTGGGCGCTAAGGAGCTCGTCAAGCGTCTGACCGCGCTTCGCGAAAAAGCGCTTTCAAAAAGCGAACTGATTCTGGACGTAGGCGCAAGACTTGCATGGCAAAAGGCAAGCAAGCTTTTCTTATCCAAAAACCGCGATCTCAGCCAGTCCATTATCTGGACAAACGGCTCCCTTTTTGCGCTCGCTGCGCGCGGAGAGGAAATCAAGGATTACTATAAGGGCTTTTCCAAGCTCGGCGGCATGGAGCTCATAAGCGAAATGGAGAACGACGAGGTTCTTGCAAAGGTCGCGTCGACCGTCACAGACCTTTTGGACAGCCAGCCCATCCCGCCCGGAGAATATGAATGCATCTGCGATCCCGACACGACCGGCATGATCGTTCACGAGGCGTTCGGCCACGGCGTTGAGATGGACATGTTCGTAAAAAACCGCGCGCAGGCAAAGGACTTTATCGGAAAGCGCGTCGCAAGCGATCTTGTCAGCATGCACGACGGCGCGGCTGCGGCAAACGAATGCGCAACCTACCTGTTTGACGACGAAGGCACGCTTGCGTGCGATACGCTCGTCATCGATAAGGGCATTTTGGTAAGCGGCTATGTCGATCAGATCAGCGCCAATCGCTTGGGCGTTGCGCCCACCGGAAACGGCAGAAGGCAAAGCTACGACCACAAGGCATACACGCGCATGACCAATACCTTCTTTGCGCCCGGAAAAGACAAGCTAAGCGACATGATTTCTTCCATCGAATACGGATTTTTACTGGAGAATCCCTCAAGCGGCATGGAAGACCCCAAAAACTGGGGCATTCAGTGCATGGTCAACATCGCCCGCGAAATCAAAGACGGAAAACTGACCGGCCGCATTTTCTCCCCCATTGTTCTGACCGGCTATGTGCCCGATCTTCTTAAATCCATTTCACAGATGTCCGACGATTTCGCCCTTGGCGGCGGCGGCTTCTGCGGAAAGGGCTATAAGGAATGGGTCAAGGTGTCCGACGGCGGCCCCTACGTCAAGGCGCGCATCCGTCTGGGCTGATGGGAGGAGGAAGCAAATATGATAAATAAAATTCTTGCCGCACTCAAAAAAGCGGGCGTAAGCGTTTACAATATTGTTGACACGGTCACGGAAAGCGCAGAAATCTACTTTATCAAAAAGCAGGAAGACATGCGCCGCATGAAAAGCATCCGCGAAATCACCGTAACCGTATACAGGGATTTCGAAGCAAACGATAAAAAAATGCGCGGCATGAGCGACGTTCAAATCGCGCCCGGCATGACGGAGGAAGAAATCGCGAAAAAAATTTCCGTCGCCTACGAATCGGCATGTTACGTCATGAATCCGTTTTTCGAGCTTGCCGATCCCGTAAAAGACGTCGTCGAAGCCAAAAGCGAGATCCGCGATCTGCCTTTAGAAGAAGCCGCCCGCATCATGGCGGACGCGTTGTTTACGCCGGACACAGATGAAGAAGCCTTCATCAATTCCGCCGAAATCTTCGTTGATCTTCAGCGCGTTCACATTCTGTCATCCTTGGGCAGCGATATTTCCTTCACCAAAGAGCGCGTTTGGGGCGAGTTTGTCGCCCAGTGCGTGCGCCCGCAGGATGTAGAAATGTATTTCGATTTTAATTATGATACGCTTGATACATACGCGCTTTCAAAGCTCTCCTTAGACGCAATCACCATCGTTTCCGATCGCGCCCAGGCGAAAAGCGCCCCTGCCGCCGGTGAATACGATCTGATTTTGACCGAAAAGCATGTTAACACCGTGCTTTCCTCCTATCTTGAAAAGGCTGATGCGGCGATGATTTTTGCAAAATATTCGCCCTATGAAATCGGCTTTAACGCGCAGGGCGAGTCGATTCAGGGAGAAAAGCTCAACCTGATGTGCGAGCCCGACCAACCCTATTCCATGGACGGCGTAAAATTGATTGAAAGAACCATCCTAAAAGACGGCGTGGTTTCCGATCTTGTAGGCGCTACCCGCTTCTGCCGCTATATGGGCATCGAGCCCAAAGGACATTTCAGCAAAATCCGCGTTGAAAACGGAACCGTTTCCCTTGATGAAATGAAGAAAAAGCCTTATCTCATGCCCGTCGCCTTCTCCGATTTCCAAATGGACGCCATGAGCGGCCGCTTCGGCGGTGAAATCCGCTTGGCATATCTTTTCGACGGCGAAAGCATAAGCCTCGTAACCGGCGGAAGCGTGAACGGAAGCCTTCTGGAAAAACAGAATCAGCTCGTCTTTTCAAAGGAAACCTATCGCTCCTCTGATTATTCCGGCCCCCTTGCCGTGCTGATCCCGAGCGTCAGCGTTGCAGGAGCGTAAGCAAATCCTTCAAAAAACACCGTTTTTTAGATCGCATTCTGCGAAAAAATGCAGATGTGATCTTTTTTTAACCGAATATCTCACAATCGGAAACATTTATCCCTTGCCATAGATATATCAAATGATGTATAATGTATATCTCTCAAGGTAACACTTGTTAGGTACCCTATTCACATATCGTGAGGAAGGATGAAATAAAACATGGCAACCAAGTACGTATACCTCTTCAGAGAAGGCAACGCTTCCATGCGCAATCTCCTTGGCGGAAAGGGCGCGAACCTCGCCGAGATGACCAACATTGGTCTTCCCGTTCCGCAGGGCTTCACCATCACCACCGAAGCCTGCACCCAGTATTATGAGGACGGCCGCGTAATCAACGACGAAATCAAGGCCGAAATCATGGACAACATCGTAAAGATGGAAGAAATTACCGGCAAAAAGTTCGGCGACATGGAGAATCCCCTCCTCGTTTCCGTTCGTTCCGGCGCCCGCGCCTCCATGCCCGGTATGATGGATACCATCCTGAACCTCGGTCTTAACGAGCAGGTTGTAGAAGTTATGGCCGAAAAGAGCGGCAACCCCCGCTGGGCTTATGACTGTTATCGCCGCTTCATCCAGATGTTCTCCGACGTCGTTATGGAAGTCGGCAAGAAGTATTTCGAAAAGCTCATCGACGCCATGAAGGAAGAGAAGGGCGTTACCTACGATAACGAGCTGACCGCCGAGGATCTCAAGGAGCTGGCCAACCAGTTCAAGGCCGAGTACAAAAATCAGCTGGGCGAAGACTTCCCCTCTGATCCCAAGGTACAGCTTTTCAAGGCCATCGAAGCCGTATTCCGCTCCTGGGACAACCCCCGCGCCAACATCTACCGCATGGACCACGACATCCCCTACTCCTGGGGCACCGCTGTAAACGTACAGATGATGGCCTTCGGTAACCTTGGCGACACCTCCGGCACCGGCGTTGCCTTCACCCGCAACCCCGCCACCGGCGAAAAGGGCCTCATGGGCGAGTTCCTCATGAACGCGCAGGGCGAAGACGTTGTCGCCGGCGTTCGCACCCCCATGCCCATTTCCCAGATGAACGAGATCCTGCCCGAAGTGTACGAGCAGTTCCTGGGCGTCTGCAAGACCCTTGAGAATCACTACCGCGACATGCAGGACATGGAATTCACCATCGAAGATAAAAAGCTTTACATGCTTCAGACCCGCAACGGCAAGCGCACCGCCGCTGCCGCGATCAAAATCGCCTGCGACCTGATCGACGAAGGCATGATCACCGAAGAAGAAGCGCTCATGCAGATC
The DNA here is from genome assembly GCA_017522345.1 of Clostridia bacterium. GTDB lineage: Bacteria > Bacillota > Clostridia > Christensenellales > Aristaeellaceae > SFHK01. Next base: position 17,989 of record JAFWZN010000010.1, read on the forward strand.
GACGCCAAGTCCCTCGACATGCTGCTTCACCCCACCTTTGACGTAGCCGCTCTCAAAAAGGCCGTTCCCGTAGGCAAGGGCATCGCCGCCTCCCCCGGAGCCGCCGCCGGCACCATCGTCTTCACTGCTGAAGACGCCGCAGCACACGGCAAGAAGGGCGAAAAGGTTGTTCTCGTTCGCCTCGAAACCAGCCCCGAAGACATCGAAGGCATGAAGTATTCCCAGGGCATCCTGACCGTTCGCGGCGGCCAGACCTCTCACGCCGCCGTTGTAGCCCGCGGCATGGGCACCTGCTGCGTATCCGGCTGCGGCGAAATCAAGATGGACGAGGAAAACAAGTGCTTCACCCTGGCAGGCAAGACCTACCATGAGGGCGACTCCCTTTCCTTAGACGGCTCCACCGGCAACATCTACGGTGAAATCATTCCCACCGTTCCCGCCGACCCCAACAGCGGATACTTCGGCCGCATCATGGAGCTTGCCGACAAGTACAAGACCATGGGCGTTCGCACCAATGCCGACTCTCCCGCAGACGCCAAGCAGGCAGTTGCTTTCGGTGCGCAGGGCATCGGCCTTTGCCGCACCGAGCATATGTTCTTTGATCCCGAGCGCATCGGCGCGTTCCGCGAGATGATCTGCTCCGAAACCGTGGAGGAGCGCGAAAACGCGCTTGCCAAGATCGAGCCTATGCAGCAGGCCGACTTCGAAGGTCTGTTCGAGGCCCTCTCCGGCTATCCCGTAACCATCCGCTTCCTCGATCCGCCGCTTCACGAGTTCGTTCCCACCGAAGAGGCCGACATCGAAGCGCTGGCCAAGGCGCAGGGCAAGACCGTAGCCTACATCAAGCAGGTTATCAACGATCTGCACGAGTTCAACCCCATGATGGGCCATCGCGGATGCCGCCTGTCCGTCACCTATCCCGAAATCGCCGCCATGCAGACCCGCGCCATCATCAAGGCCGCGTTGGCTGTAAATGCGCGCAATGAGTGGAACACCGTACCCGAGATCATGATTCCCCTGGTCGGCGACATCAAGGAGTACAAGTTCGTCAAGAAGATCGTCGTTGAGACCGCCGACAAGCTTATTAAGGAAGCCGGCGCCGAGCTCAAGTACGAAGTAGGCACCATGATCGAAATTCCGCGCGCCGCGCTGACTGCCGACGAGATCGCCAAGGAAGCCGACTTCTTCTGCTTCGGCACCAACGATCTTACCCAGATGACCTTCGGCTTCTCCCGCGACGACGCCGGCAAGTTCCTGCCCGCCTACTATCAGACCAAGATCTACGAGTCCGATCCCTTCGCCCGCCTCGACACCACCGGCGTTGGCAAGCTCATGAACATGGCTGTCACCCTCGGAAAGGGCGAGAACGAGAAGCTGCACTGCGGCATCTGCGGCGAGCACGGCGGAGACCCGTCCTCCATCGAGTTCTGCAACAAGATCGGCTTAAACTACGTTTCCTGCTCTCCCTTCCGCGTACCGATCGCCCGTCTGGCCGCCGCTCAGGCTGCCATCAAGGCAAAGAAGTGATTTCATACATCAATTCAATACTCAAACTGCAAAGAGCCTCTTTGCAGTTTGAGTTTAATTGCTTTTATATTACCGATTATTTCATCATAAGAGGTTTTGACCAATGACCATGAACGAAAGACAGAAGATATTGGCCGCCAAGCGCAAGCGCGCCGCGTATCTTAAAAAGAAAAAGCAGCAAAAACGCATGCTGATTATTCTTGCATGCGTTCTGTTCGCTCTCGCTGTCGCCGTCATCCTCATTTTCGCGTTAACTGGCAGCGATAAAGAAAACCCGGCCGCGTCCTCCTTGCCAGAAACTACGATGACGCCTGAAGCCTCTCCCACGCCCCTGCCCTCCTATCTTTCCTACCTCAACATTCATTCGTCTTCCCCTAAGTTTGAATCGGCGCTTCCCGTGTATCATACGCCGAATGTAACCGGGAAAATGATCGCAATTACCATTGACGACTGCAACGAGGATTGGAACGTTCAGAAAATTATCGATCTTGCCGTTTCAAACAATGCAAAGCTGACGTTTTTCCCCATTGGAAATCAGCTCACCAGCAAGGATCTTCGGCAGGCGCTCAAAAACGCCTATGCTGCAGGCTTTGAAATCGAAAACCACACCGTAAACCACATCTATCAGGAAAAGCTGACGGACGAAGAATTTTTTAACGAAGTTCTCAATCAGGAAACCGCTGTCAGAAGCGCGCTCGGCGTTGATTATAAGATGAACTTTCTCCGTCTTCCCGGCGGTAACGGCGAAGAAGACCCGCGCGTTCACCATTACCTCAAAAAGCTGGGCTATAAAGCGATTGCCGATTGGTACTACAGCGGAACCGACGCGGACATTTATTATATCAAAAAGCGCCTGACGCCCGGTGCAATTTACCTTTTCCACACGACAAACGAGGATTATCAAAAGCTTAAGGAATTTATCCCCTACGCCGTTTCTCAAGGCTATCAGCTTGTAACGCTTAACGAATTGGTCGGGTATGCTGAAAACGCCGTGTATCCGGCAGGCACAATTGAAAATCCTGTTTTTTCAGAGTATGTATACAGCGAATATATCGTGATGAAAAAAGGAATGCGAGCAACCTGCATAAAACATCTTCAGTCTCGCTTAATTGAACTGAATTATCTTCCCGCAGACGCTGTCGCAGACGGCATTTTCGGAAGCCAGACGGAAGAAGCCGTCAAGCGCTTCCAATCTGCGCATAATCTTGAAGCGACCGGCGCAGCCGATCTTTCTATGCAGGCGATCCTCTTTTCAGACGCTGCAAAGCACGCAGGATTCTAAAATCAAAGCGCAGTGGATTTTGCTGCGCTTTTTTATACAGGAGAGAATTGTATGAAACTTTTGCTGTCAGCCCTGTCAAAGGCATTATTGGGATTTCTGCTTATTTGCCTTCTTTTGTTTTTTCCGGCAGGAACCATTCACTATCCGGGCGGCGTCCGTTTTTTGCTGACCCTATTTATCCCTATGGCTATTTCAGGAATCATCCTGTTTTTTAAATACCCTGATCTGCTCAAAAATCGTTTGAAAGCGAAAGAGAAGCAAAAGGAACAATCTCTTTATGTAAAACTCAGCGGATGCATGTTTTTGCTTGGTTTCATTTCCGCTGGTATTTCCTACAGATTGGGTTTTCTCCTTTTGCCTAAGGGCTTCTCAATCGCGGGCTGCATCGTTTTTGTTGTTTTCTATCTTATGTATTTTGAGGTTCTGAGAGAAAACGTTTATCTCTCAAGGACAATCGAGGTACAAAAGCACCAAAAAGTGATCGATACCGGCCTGTATAGCGTTATCCGTCACCCGATGTATACAGCCACAATTTTTATGTTTCTTTCTGTCCCCTTCATTCTTTCCTCTCTCCTGTCGCTTTTCTTCTTTCTTTTCTACCCCCTCATTATTGTTCTGAGACTCAAAAACGAAGAAAAAGTACTTGAAAATGGCTTAGAAGGCTATTCGGAATACAAAACAAAAACTAAATATCGGCTTCTCCCCTTTATCTGGTAATTGAAAGCATAGAAAAGCGCCCCGTTTCATTGATACCTCTTTGAAACGGGGCGCTCTTTAGATCAATCAGTCAAAATAAACAGGCTTTCCGGTTTTGGCGGAGGTGTAAATGGCTTCGAGAATTTCAGATACCACGCACGCCTGCTCGGGCAGTACGACGGGATCGGTATCGTTCTCGATGGCATCGAGCCATCTGATCTGTTCGGTGATGGCGGGTGTTTCCTTAACGCCGTCATAGAAGGCTACGCCGCCTGCGGAGAGGTCAGGCTTGACTTCGATCATTCTGCCGAAATCAGTGCCGTTGATCGTAACGCCGCCCTTGATCTGCGCGCCGGCCTTGGAGCCCATCAGCTGCGTGCTTCCCTCGGGAACGGGTTCGCAGGTATTGAGCGCCCAAGAAGACTCCAGGTTGATGGTTGCGCCGTTTTTCATGACGATGAATCCGAAAGCAGCGTCTTCCATGGTGTGCTGCTCCTTGTCCCAGCCGCCCCACGGGTTTCCCTCCATGCCGTTTTCACACTTTTTATAGGTTGTGCCAACAACCATTTTGGGCTCGTAGTTGTTCATAAGATACAGCGTAAGGTCGAGAGAGTGGGTTCCGATGTCAATGAGGGGACCGCCGCCCTGCTCATATTCATTGAGGAACACGCCCCAGTTGGGCGTTCCGCGACGGCGAATGGCGTATGCGTGCGCATAGTAAATTTCGCCGAGGTCTCCGCGCTCGACAACATTTTTGACATATCTGGCCTCAGCCTTATGGCGGTGCTGATAACCGATGGTGAGCTTCTTTCCGTTGCGCTTCGCAGCCTCTACCATGGCGCGGGCGTCCGCAGCAGTCTTTGCCATGGGCTTTTCGCACATAACATGCTTTTTCGCATCCAGCGCATCAATAGAAACCTGCGCGTGCATGCGATTGGGCGTGCAAACATATACGACGTCGATGGACTCGTCCTTTAAAAGCTCTTTGTAGTCCACATAAACCTTGGCGTCGGGGGTGCCGTATTCCTTGGCGGATTTTTCGGCCTTTTCGATAATCAGGTCGCAGAAAGCAACGATATCAACACGGTTTAAAGCTTTCAGAGACGGGAGATGCTTCTGATTTGCAATTCCGCCGCAACCTACGATACCTACGCGAAGTCTGTTATCCATAATCGAATCTCCTTTATCGTTTACTTAAGTGTGCCGAGAATATATTCTGCAATATCGCGTGATTCTCCTTCTAGGAATACAAGTTTTTGCTGAATTTCTTCTTTTTCAAATCGAACGCCGTTTAAAATACCTTCCATCCGAGCGGAAAGCGACGCATCCAAAGAATCCGAGAAAACGAGCGTTTTCTCAATAACCGCCTTTTTTACCGTTAAACAAATCTGCGCCGTGCCCCAGTCAAAGCGGTTTTCGAAGATGTAGTCAAACGCAGGCGCTTCCCCCATCTTCCATTCCCACGACATGCTCTTCTCTTTAAGCCGCGCAATCTCGCCATTGTCTATTGTTTCAATCGGGTAGTTAACGGCTTCTCCGTACTGGGCAGAATACGCTTTTATCACTTCTTCCATCATTTCTTTTGTCGTGATATCCGCTTTATATTCCATTAGTTTCGTTATTCGGGAACGAACGCTCTTAACGCCCTTGGCAACCATCTTCTTTTCGGGAACCTTCAGATAGCGATCAAATACCGTGAGATCAGAATTTACAAGCAGCGTTCCATGTCTTTGCTGAATGCCGCCTCTTCGGCAGTATGCATTTCCAGAGAATTTCCTGCCGTCGATGGCGATATCGTTTCTGCCGGTCGTTTCGGCATGAATGCCAAGCGAGCGAAGCGCTTTCAGGATAATACCCGTCTGCTCCCCTTCGTCATACCGGCTTTCATGGCACATAAAGGAAAAATTCAAGTTCCCCTCGTCGTGATACACACAGCCTCCCCCAGAAATGCGGCGAACCAGCTGAACGCCGTCGGCGTTCAGCTGGTTCAAATTGCATTCAAGCCAGGGATTCTGATTTCGGCCGATGATTACCGCCTTACGATTTACATAGAAATACAATATTCTGTCTTCCTTCGAAAGCGTGTTTAAGAGGTATTCATCAAGAGCAAGATTATCGTATGCGTCCATTGACGGCGAAATCAGAACATAATTCATCAGACACCAGCCTTATTGCGGCGGAGCCACTCGACTTCGCTGACTTCGTTCTCGGCAACGTATCCGGGAATCGGAACGATCTTGGAGTGGATGGCGTCGATGATCCAGCTGGGCTGCGGGAAGAAGAACTCGTCGAACTCGTAGGGCGGCGTGATCCAGTTGCGGGCGCCAACGACTACGCAGGGAGCGTCGAGATCGTCAAAGCACATTTCGGTGATGTTGGCGGCGATGTCATTTAAGAAGGAGCCTCTCTGGCAGGCGTCAGATACGAGGACGCAGCGGCCGGTCTTGCGAACGGAGGCAACGATCTTCTCGTAGTTGAGCGGAACGAGAGAATGGAGGTTGATGATTTCAGCTTCCATGCCGTACTTCTCCTTGAGCTCGTCAGCAGCCTTGACAGCGCGGTACAGCGCAGCGCCGACGGTCAGGATGGTAACGTCCTTGCCGGAGCGGACGAGGTTGGTGTCGCCAAACTCGATCTCGTAGCTTTCTTCGGGTACGCCGCCCTCATGGAACTGCTCGCCGATGTCGTAGATTCTCTGGCTCTCAAAGAATACAACGGGATCGGAACCGTTCAACGCGGACTGCATAAGGCCCTTAGCTTCCCAGGGAGTTGCGGGGAAGCAAACCTTGAGGCCCGGGATGTGGGCGCAAAGCGCGGTCCAGTCCTGAGAGTGCTGCGCGCCGTACTTGGAGCCGACGGATACGCGCAGGATGACGGGCATCTTGAGGATGCCGGCGGACATGGCCTGCCACTTGGACATCTGGTTGAAGATTTCGTCGCCTGCACGGCCGATGAAGTCGGCATACATGAGCTCGACAATCGCGCGGCCGCCGCACATGGCGTAACCGACGGCGCTGCCGACGATGGCTGCCTCAGAAATCGGAGAGTTGAAAAGGCGGGAGTGCGGGATAACCTCGGGAAGTCCGCGATATACAGCGAACGCTCCGCCCCAGTCGCGTACGTCTTCGCCGTAAGCAACGAGCGTGGAATCCTCGTAGTACTTGTCGATGATGGGCTCAAAAATGGCGTCTCTGTAGTTGAAGGTCTTCATCTTGGAGACGGGCTTGCCCTTCTCGTCCAGATAGAAGCGGCTCTTGCCCTTGATCTGCTGAACGCGGGAGCACTCTTCCTTCTTGGCCATGACGCGGGGTTCGTCGGTGCCGAAGGAGGCGACCTTCTCATTGGAGAACATGATGCGCTCTACAACCTGAGGATCGGCCTTGAAATCGCAGTAGGGGCTGAATTCCTTGTCAGCCGCATGACGGCAGATGTTGGTCATGCGCTCGCGGGTTTCGGCAAGAATTTCTTCGAACTTGCTGTCTGCGGCAACGCCGGCATCGACCAGGTTCTGTCTGTAGGTGATGATGGGATCGACTTCCATCCAGTCGTTGATCTCGCTCTTCTCGCGGTAGGCGTTCTGGTCGGATACGGAGTGTCCGCAGAAGCGATACGTGAGCGTATCTAAGAGAACCGGGCCTTCGCCCTTCTTGAGGATCTCCAGCTTGCGCTTCATAGCGTCGATAACCGCCAAGGGGTTAAAGCCGTCGATGCGCTCGGCGTGCATCTGGCTGGGCGTGATGCCGGCGCCGATTCTGGCGAGCATGTCGTACGCCATGGTTTCGCCGCGGGTCTGGCCGCCCATGCCGTAGCCGTTGTTGAAGATGTTGAACAAAATCGGCATGCCGCCCTGGTGGTTGTCCTCGGTCCAGAGGGTCTTGAACTGATCCATGCAGGCAAAGTTGAAGGCTTCCCATACGGGGCCGCAACCGAGGGAACCGTCGCCGATGTTACAAACGACAAAGCCGTCTTTATCGTTTACCTTCTTATAAAGGGCTGCGCCGGCAGCGATGGGCGCGGAGCCGCCTACGATGGCGTTGTTGGGATATACGCCGAAGGGAAGGAAGAAAGCGTGCATGCTTCCGCCCATGCCCATGTGGAAACCGGTCTTGCGGGCAAAGATTTCAGAGAGCGTTCCGTAGAGGATAAAGCGGATGGCGAGTTCTTTTACAGAATTGCAGGCGCCCATCTTTTCAACCGCGCGCAGGCAGCTGCCGCCTAAGAAGTTCTCCATGATTTTGAGGAGCTCTTCGTCAGAAAGCTTCTCGATGGAAGAAAGCGCCTTGGCGAGGATTTCGGAGTGGGAACGGTGAGAACCGAACTGATAATCGTTGGGGGTCATGAGGTAGGCCTGACCTACGCAGGCGGCTTCCTGACCGACGGACAGGTGAGCGGGGCCGGGATAGGTGGTCTCTACGCCGTTGTATACAGACTGAGTCTTGATGGAAGTGAGCATGCTTTCGAACTCGCGAAGGATGGTGATGTCGCGATAGATGCGAACGAGCTCCTCATCCTTGAAATTGGCGCGCTCTTCGGCTACGGTCTTATTGTATACGTTTACGGGGATGTCCTCAAAGGTGATGATGGACTTTGCGCGGATCTCACTGGGTCCATAGTACAAAGATTTAGGCATTATGTTTCACTCCTTCTTTAACTTACAGCTTAAAGATCGCTTCGCGGATAACTTCGCATACGGTGGGATGCGGGAATACAAACTTCTTGAGTCTGTCTGCGGGAAGCTCGGTGTCCACCATCATAGCAGCGGAGAGAATCATTTCGGAAGCGTAGGAACCTACCATGTGGACGCCTACAACGCGCTTCTTGTCAAGATCGTATACAACCTTGCAGAAGCCCTTGCCCGCGTCAACTTCAGCAACATAGCGACCGGCATACATCATGGGCACATTGACTTCCTTGACGTTCATGCCCTTGGTCTCGCAGGCTTCCTTGGTGTCGCCCACAAATGCAACCTCGGGATCGGTGTAGATAACGGAAGGAATGCACTCGTAGCGGATAACGTCCTTCTTGCCGAGGATGTTGTTTACCGCCACTTCCGCTTCGCGATACGCGGTGTGCGCAAGCATGACCTTGCCGTTGCAGTCGCCGACGGCGTAAACATTGGGAACATTCGTCATGAGCTTATCGTCGGTGACGATCGCGCCGCGGTTCATTTCTACGCCGATGGATTCAAGGCCGATTCCGCGTGTGCTTGCTCTTCTGCCGACAGACAGGAGAACCTTATCGGTTGCAAGCTCGTGCTTTCCGTCCTTGTCTTCATAAACGACGACGCCAGACTTGACTTCGAGCACCTTGGCTTCGAGCTTGAACTCCATGCCGCGCTTGGCGTATTCAGCCATAAGAACCTTGCAGATGTCGTTATCGGTGGGGCCGGCAATCTTCTTCATCATTTCGATGACGGTGACCTTTACGCCGACGGACGCAAAATAGCATGCCATCTCAAGGCCGATAACGCCGCCGCCGATGACGGCGAGGGTCTTCGGAAGCTCGGTCATATCGAGGATTTCGCGGTTGGTGGTGACAAATCCGCTCTCAACGCCCTCTTTTACGCCGGGAATCGGCGGAACAACGGCTTCGGAGCCGGTCGCGATGATCAGGCGATCCGCATGATACGCTTTGCCTTCAGCTACAACCTTGAATTTGCCTTCTTCTTTTCCCTGAATCTCGGCGGGCGCTTTGACTACGGTTACCTTATGGGAATCCATAGTCATGCCTACGCCGGATACGAGGATTTTAACGACCTTGGCCTTGCGCTTGATTACCTGCGCATGGTCGAATTTTACGTTTTCAGCGGTAACGCCGAAGTTTTTGCTCTCCGTCGCATGGCGATAGAGCTTTGCGGAGTTTAAAAGGGTTTTGGTGGGAATGCAGCCTTCGTTTAAGCAAACGCCGCCAAGCGCGCGCTTTTCAAACAGGCAAACCTTAAGTCCGCCCTGCGCGGCGCGTTCCGCAGCCAGGTATCCGCCCGGGCCGCCGCCAATGACGATCAGATCAAAAAGTTCCATTTATTTCCCCTCCAATGAGATTTATTTGGCTAAAAGAAGCGTGAACTTTTCAAGATTCTTGCAAAGCTCGCTTACAAACTTGCTCGCGGGAGAGCCGTCCACGACTCTGTGGTCGTAGGTGAGGCTTAAGCCCATTGCGGGATAGATGGACATCTGGCCGTTTACCTCGCGCACGCGCTGAGTAATTCCGCAAACGCCGAGGATTCCCGTCTGCGGCGGGTTGATGACGGGGGTGAACATTTCAACGCCCGTTGCGCCGAGATTGGAAACGGTGAAGGTGCCGCCGCCTAAAAGATCGGGGCTGATCGCGCCGGAGCGGGCGGCTTCGGCGAGGGATTTTACTTCCTTGCTGATTTCAAGCAGGCTCTTGGTGTCGGCGTTGAAGATGGTGGGAACCATAAGGCCTCTGGGGGTATCTACGGCAACGCCTAAGTTTACATGCTCAAAGCGGCGAAGCGTATCGTCGCCAATCATGTTGGCATTCAAATCCTTGTGGTTAAGAAGCGTTCTGGATACGGCATAGAGAACCATGTCGCCCAGCGTAATGCCCGCAACGTCTCCGCCGGCGGCCTTGCACTCCTTGCGGAACGCCTGAATGGCGGTCGCGTCGAAGGAATGATGGTTGGTGAGCTGCGCCATGGTGGAAAGAGAAGTGACCATGGATTTGGCGATAACCTTGCGGATGCCGGAGAACTTGATATCCTCGTATCCGTTCTCCGCCTTGGGCGCGGCGGGTGCGGGCGCGGCAGCGGCGGCGGGGGCAGCTTCTTCGGCCTTCTGAGCGGCTGCGGGAACGCCCTCCTCCATCAGCTTTCTGATGTCGCGCTCGATGATGCGGCCGTTGGGGCCGGTAGGCTGCGCATAGGTGTAATCAACGCCTGCGCGCTCGGAGAGGTTCTTGGCGCGGGGAGAGATGTGAATGCTGCCGTCAGCAGTCTTGGTCGTTTCAGCAGCTGCTTCCGCCTTGGGCGCTTCTTCGGCCTTGGGCGCTTCCTCTTTGGCTGCGGGGGCGGCGGCTTCTGCGGCTCCGTCAGGAGCAAGCGCGGAATAATCCTCGCCCTTAGCGCCAACGGCTACAACGTTGGTAAAGCAGGGAACTTCGTCGCCTTCCTCAAAGAAGAAAGCAAGGATTTCACCGGCTTCGGTGCTTTCGCATTCGAAAGACGCCTTATCGGTTTCATAGGTAAACAGAACGTCTCCTACGTTTACGGCGTCGCCGATGTTCTTCATGAATTTTCCAATGATGCAGGATTCAACGGTAATGCCGGCCTTGGGCATGATGACTGCCTTTGCCATAATTTATTTCTCCTCCTTAGCCAAAGTCTCAAGCAGATAATCCTCCGCTTCCTTGTTCCAGAGGCCATTGGTCTTCTGGGTCAGTTCGTGAAGCTTTTTATACATGGGATCGGTCTTGCCCTTCTCCTCAAACTCGGTGATGGCGGTCAGGGGCATGTTGATGTGGGTGTAAATAAGCTTTTTGCCGCCGGGGATTTTGGGGAGGTTGAGCGTAGTATCGATCACGGCGTCAATGCCGCCGATGTGAGTAACGAGCGCGGCGGGCGTAAGCTTGCTTTCGCCCATCATTTCGAGGCATTCCTTCATGTCGTCGGTGTTTCCGCCGGAGGTGCCGACGATGTGGGTGGAAGCGTAGTGTACGTTATAGAAGTTGAGCTTCGCGTAGAAGTCCTTCTTGGAGGGGCCTGCAAAGAAGTTGAGGCAGCCGTCGTTTCCGAGAATGGCGTCGGCCTGCTCAATAACGACGGGAACGGGCGCGAAGGCGACAACGTCGTCATAGCCGGTTCCATCAGTAAGCGCGAGAAGAGCTTCTACCGGGTTTTCACATGCACCGGTATTTACATAGTGAACGTCGATACCCATGCGCGCTGCTTCTTCCTTGGTCAAGATGGAAGCGGCACGGTCAAGTCTTGCCTGGTCGATATCGGTAATAACGAGGAGCGACGGACGGCGGTCGGTGTGCATGATGTAGTCAATTGCCGCAAGGCCCATGGGGCCTACGGACGCGAGCAGCGCCATTTTGCCGCCCTCTTTGATGCCCATCTTGTGCTCATAAACGCCGTTGGTGGTGTGATACATCGCCTTGAAGGTGCCCGCTACACAGGACAAGGGCTCGGACAGAGAACCGCCGAAGAAATCCTCTCCTTTATAGGGAAGGAGGCATCCGCATTCCATGAACATGCCGGGAATGACAATATAGGTGGCGTTGCCGCCGATGGTCTTGAAGGAATAGCCGGGCGCCCAGGGCTGGCCCTTATAGTTGATGTTCGGCTGGATTGCGAACTTCTGGCCGGGAACAAACTGATCCGCCCACTTCGCGCCAACCTTTTCAATCACGCCGCAGAACTCATGACCCATGATAGTGGGATTTTCGGCTACGTCGTCAGGTACGCGCTTGTGATCCGCGCCCTGCATGGCTGCTTTATAGGTGGACATGCAAATAGAGTCGCAAACTACCTTGGCTAAAATCTCATCTTCCTTGATCTCGGGAAGCTCGAAAGTTTCGAGTCTCAGATCGTTCTTGCCGTAAAGGCGAACCGCTTTGGTGAGCATTTTCAGTTTTCCTCCCTGATTTCAGATTTTACAAGATCCCATGCGCGATCAACCAGATGCGCAAACTTCGGATTGGCAAGCTCTTTGCAGATGAAGCTCTGGCGGGAAGAGTTGATGTCCTCGCCGGAAATCTGCGTAAAGCCCATCTGATCGCAAAGCGACATGAGCCTGTCAAGCTGCTGGATGGTGTTTCTGGACGGCATGTAGGTTACGCCCTTTACGCCCTTTTCGCGCATGAAGGCAAGAAGCTCCTCAAGGTATTCGTCCTCAAACTTCTGCGCTTTCTTGTCGCCCGTTACGCTGTCGCCGATATCGCCGAGATACGCGTAGCAGAGCGTACAGCCAATCTCGTTTGCAAATTCAACCGCTTCGTCCAGCGTCATCATTTCCTCTTCTGCGGAAATGTAGGTGCGAACGTTTAATTCGCTCTTCATAACGCCTAAAAGGTCGTATACAAAGTGCTCGCTCTCGGTATCGGAAAGCCAAGCCGTTACTTTGGCGCTGGGGGTAATACCAAGCTTGTCCTTTAAGAAGGAAACCACGTTTTCGCGGCCGACCGCTTCGATAATTTTGAGGCTCAGCGCGTACAGAAGGTGTCTTTCCGTTACGCTTCCGCCGTTTGCGAAATTGGAAATCGGCAAAACGTCTTTTTCAAAATCAAGCTGAACGCCGTACCCGCCCATGATCTCGTTGATCTTTTGGGTCATTTTCCTGTTGCGCTCGTTGCGCTTGACAGCCAGCTCATGAAGCTTTGCCTGAGCCTTGTCAAAGCTTTCGCAGGGAACGGAATGGAATGCCATGTACGCCGCGCCCGGCTCGTCGGGATGGTTGGTGCGCTTATCGGAAAAGGGCGTGCCCTTTAAGGATACGCGGGCTTCAAAGCCGCAGGTGGTGCCCATGCCCGCAAGCTTTCCGGCTTCTCTGAATTCCTTTGCGCCGCCGATGGAATCGTGGTCCATGATGCCGCAGGTGAGAAGGCCCTCGCTCCGCGCAAAGTATACAGCCGCGGTCGGAGAATAGGGCGAGAAGGAATAAATGGTGTGGATGTGGTTATTGGCAAATTCGGGACGAGCCTTGGGGGCTTCGGTCTCCTCCGCCAGAACCTTTTTAAGGTTCTCAAGGCGCTCCTCGGGAGTGGGCGCATTGAGAAGCGCGAGAATTTCTTTTTTGTTCATGGAAAAATCCTCTTTATTTTCTTAGTTCAGCATGATCTGACCGCCCGTTACGGGGATGGCCTGACCGGTTTCATACTTCTGCTCCACGCAGTAGGTTAATGCAAGCGCAACATCCTCGGGGGTGCAGCCGCGCTTAATTAAGGACTTCGACAGATAGAACGCGCGGACGTCTTCAACGGTCTTTGCGCCCGGAACCTTTCCGGCGTTCAGATACTGAACGAACAAGCCCTTGACAGGGTCGCTCCACAGGGGGCCGTCGTAATAGTTGCCGGGGCAAATGGAGTTGACCTTGATGTTAAAGGGCGCAAGCTCCATGGCAAAGGACTGGGTAAGGCCGATGCCGCCGAATTTTCCGCCTGCGTAGGCGAAATTGTTTTTGCTGCCCTCAAGTCCGGATTTCGAATTGATCTGGATGATATCGAAGAACTTCTCGGGCGCGGCTTCGTGCTGCGCCTTCATGATCTTGGAAGCGTACTTCGTGCAGAGGAAATAGCCGTTGTAGTTGATTTTGGTAACGAGTTCGAATCTGCCGGGCTCCATTTCGTCGAGGCTGCCCGCGATGGCGATGCCTGCGTTGGCAACGATGATATCAAGGCCCTTAAACGTTTCAACCGTCTTTATGACCATATTTTCAACGGATTCGGGATTGCTTACGTCAACCTTAACGCCCATGGCGTGCTCGCCGAAATCCGAGGCAACCTTCATGGCGAGCTCCTCGTTGAGGTCTGCGATCACAACGGACGCGCCCTCCTTCAGCATTTCCTTGGCGATTCCATAGCCGAAGCCCTGCGCCGCGCCGGTGACGATGGCGATTTTCCCTGCCAGACGGCCGGTAGTCGCCGGACGGTTATACACATTTTCTTTCGCAATAAGTCTTGCTTCTTCCATGTTCATACGCTTATATCCTCCGAAAATTATTTGACGCTCTTTCTGTAGCTTTCAACTTCCCAGTTGACGATGAAGTCAACCAGTTCCTGCGCCATGGGCTGCTCGCCGCCAAAGGCCCGTGCATAGGTCGCAACCTTCATAGCGTCCTTTACTAACGTCATGCAGTTGTTGGCGTTTTTCTCGGTGTCGCCAATGGCGTAAATTCCGACGTCTTTCATGATGACTACGTTGGCGGTGATGTTGTCAAGGCAGCCGTCGCACATGGCGAACTGCACCTTCGGGCCGCAGTAAACGATCTGATCGGGGTTGAAGGGCTTCATGATGGGCGCTGCCGCCGCCTTGCTCTTCGCAAACTCCAAGGCGGAGGGGCTTGCGTTGAATTTGACAAACTGCTTGCCGGAAACGCGCTTGATCTTTTCTGCAAAGCCGGGCTCTTCCCCCTCAAATTCCACGTCCGGGAATTCCTTTACCTGAGAAGTGAGCGCGTTCATCATGCCGTTTAAGCTCGTGGCCAGACCTTCAACGGTGTCGGCTGCAAAGAACACGCCATGGTTTTCCAAAAGAACGGTCTTGATGGTCTTCTTGGAAGCGTCGAAGATGTCCTTCATGAGCTTGGCAAGCACATAGCCGGGCTTGCAGGCGGGTACCCAAACGACGCTGTCGCCAAAGAGGCGGGCGCATTCTTCCTTGCCGTTCTTGGCGCAGGTTAAGCCGTTTACGAGGGACGGATGCAGGTGAAGCACGAACTTCTGCGGGAAAAGGGCGTGAAGAAGGGCCTCAACGCTGGGGCGCTTGGCTTCTTCGCCGAGCAGCTTGGCGTCGGTAACGTCCTTTAAGAACTTGGCTTCGCGGGCTACGTCGTCCTCGGGATATACGTCGTCCAGCATATTTAAAAGCTTCGTGTGATTCATGCCGACAAAGGTCTCGGTGACCGCATCCTTAAGCGCGGTGCCGCTGCCCTTTACATACATTACGCCGTCTTCCTTCATAGAAGTGTTGCCGCCGCCGCAGGTTACGAGATCCGGGTTTGCACCATAGAGACGGGAAAAGTAGATGAGCGGGGAGAGATTCATTTCTTCATTCCTCCTACGTTTTTTTCATGCATCAGTTGAACGCCGAGCGTATTCAGCGCTTCTATCCAGCGCTCTGAGGGTTTCTGGTCGGTAACGATGGTGGATACCTGTGATATATCGCCAATCTTGGCAAAAGCAACCTTGTCAAACTTTGCATGATCCACAGCCAATATTACCTGCCTTGCCGAGGCCATCATGGCGCGCTTGATAAGCGCGGTATCCTCGTGCCGGTCGGTAAACCCTGCGCGGATGTCGATGCTTCCGCAGGACAGAATCGCCTTGTCCACATGATAAGAGCGCACCATGCTCTCCGCCTGATGTCCGGCGAAAGAGGGTGCGCTCGAGCGGAGAGCGCCGCCGGTGCAAAGGACATTCCAGCCCGTTACATGCGCGATCTCCCGGATGATTTCCATGGAATTGGTGATGATGGTTAAATTTTTCTTGTCCTTTAATTCCTGTGCGACGAAAAACGAGGTAGAGCTCTCGTCCAAAGTGATATAATCGCCGTCATGAATGAGAGACGCCACCTGCTTGGCGATAACGCCCTTTTCGAAAACGCCGCTTCTTTTGCGAACGTCATAAGGCGTTTCCTCATGGTCGTTTTCCTTTAAAATCGCTCCGCCGTAGGCGCGGCTGACGATACCTTCGGCCTCAAGACGCTCAAGGTCGCGCCGGATCGTCTCTTCGGATACGGAAAAAGCGCGGCTCAATTTGCTCACATAGACGCGCTTTTCGCTTTTCAAAGAAGAAAGAATCTGCTTTCTGCGCTCTACTGCAAGCATACCAAGCTCCCTCCTTCCCCAAGATGCATCTATTGTACCATACTTTCTCCAAAAACGCTATAATTTTATGTTGGTTTGTGTGTTATTTTTTATTGATTTGTGGGATTGTGTGGTGTTTTAACGTTCATTTACGGTCTGAATCCCTCAAAATCAGGAAATGCTATCGGCGTCTGCGGGATCTGAGGCTGACGGAATCCATGCCGAAGGACGCGATAACGACGGAAATCGCCGGAACGATCAGATTCCGATAATATGCGCTGTCTTTCAGAGCGTCAAAACAAGTGATATTCTCAAAATCTCCCGCTTTATAGGCATCAATCAAACCCATCTGATCGGGATTCATCTGATCATCCTGCGAAAAAATTTCTAAATAGACCGCGCTTTCACGCATACTTTCACGGTATTCATTGGTTTTGACCGTATACGAAAACACCGTGCCCGAAATCAGCGCAAGCATGGCAAACGCGCACACAGCAAAGGAAGTCAGACGATTGAGCGTTTTACTGAATCTTTCAAACATCCATTTGATCAAAAAAACGCTCGCAAAAGAAATGACAATACTGAAAACATAGCCCTGTCCGACGCCCGCGAAGAACCACAAAGCCACCGAAATCAGGCTTCCGACAAAAGCACCGATCACGCCCCTGGTCATTCGCCTCTGCGCAACGGTTCTTCTGTTGTCCGCCTTTTTCGCTTTGCCCGCGCCTTCAAGGTGCGCGCAGTCCGGGCAAACGGGCACAACGAGGCCGTTGTGCATTCTATATTCCGGCTGCACATCCGCAATCTCGCTTCGGCAATATGCGCACAAAAGCCCCATTTCGCGTCCGAAGGGACGCAGAAAAAGATCGCAGTTGGTCAAATATCGATCCAGATTGCTTCCGGCGTCGTCATCGTTTTGAATTTCGATTTTCAAAAAGCCCTTCGCGCTTTGATCGGAGGAAATTTTCGCATTATACCTTTCGCCATTTTCTGTCATCTTTTCATTGAGTTCGCGCCTTGCTCTTCTTCCCTCCGGCGGAAGATCGAGATAAAGGTAGGCGCAGAGAATTTCGCCCTCCTCTTTTAAGACAAGGTGCATGTCGCTGTACATGCCGAAATACTGTCCGTCCATTTCTTTAAAGGCATGCGCGCGGACAAATTCCAATGCGTCCATTCAATCGCTCCCCCCTTTTAAATCAATGCTTCCATGTCTTCCGGCTTTATTATATCATTAAGTACGCTTTTGCGCAATCGCAGCCCAATTATATGCATAAAAAATCATCCGCGAAAAATCCGATTCGCAGATGATTTTTTCTTATTTTTGTTCAAGCGCTTCTTTATGGATTTCTTCCAAAATGGTGTTAAGCAGTATCGCCGTTTGGCTTACGCCGCCCATTTTGCCTCTGGCGACGATATATGCCATGTCGCTGTCGCGAAGCTTTTCTTTAAGCTGCACAACCGTTGCAAAGCCCGCGGGCGCAGCCAGCACGCAAACATCGCTCAGCGGCTCCGACTTTCTTCTTACAAGGATGCGATTGAGCGCGGCAGGCGCGGAGCCAACCACCATGAGCTTGGGGCCCGGAAGAGCAAGCGCAATATCCACAGCGATTTCGGCTCGGGTGGTTCTTCGGATTTCGGCAAGCTTTACAACTTCATTGTCGTCTATAAAGCATTTGACCTGAGCGCTTGTTCCCTCAAGCTTCGTTAAGTCAATATCGGCTTCCATCAGCTGGGTATCTACGACGATGGTGCCGCCGGCCTGGATGGTTCGCTTGATATGCGTTAGCGCAGTGGGGCTGAAATAAAGACTTTTAGCAAATTGCGTATCCGAGGTTTCATCCTCGATGGATTTAATAATTTTCTCGGCCAGCGGAGAAACATAAGGCGACAAAGCGCGCCTGGGCGCTACCGAGCGTTTTACGGGACGTGCCATACATACCCTTCCTCATTTTCGGTTATCTTTGGAATATACAGGTATACTATACACATTTTTTCGTCCCATTGTCAAGCAAAATTCAGCGTTTTTGAGTCAAATTGATGTTAATGACGCGTGAACAATACTCTTTTCATCTTTTACCGCACATTGTATATTATCAATCACCTGCATTTATCTATATCTTCCACGTTTCATGCCGGTTTTCCGCACCAAAAACCGCCCGGCGGATTTCATTTCCTTTGCTCCGGGCGATATTTCGTTCACTGTGTTATCTTAAGCATTTGAAGCTGTCCTGAAATATTGTCGATCAAGGCATGCTTTCCTTCCTGAAGTTCGCGCTTTACAATCGCCTTTGCAATCATTGTTTCGATGTGCTTTTGGATATATCTTCTGATCGGGCGCGCGCCGAATTCCGGCGAATAAGCATCCTTAATAATCTTATCTTGCGCTTCTTTTGTCAAAGACACGGTGATCTCCTTATCTCTAAGCCGCTGATTTACCTCCTTCATCATTAGGGAAATGATGGACGATATCTGCATTTCAGACAGCGCTGTGAAGTAAACGATCTCATCGAGTCTGTTCAAAAATTCGGGTCGGAAGCTGCTTTTCAAAAGCCTGTCCACTTTCGCCTTCGCGTCCTCGGTAATCTCGCCGTCCGCTCCAAGGCCGTTTAGGATAACGTCGCTTCCAAGGTTTGAAGTCATGATGATGATGGCGTTTTTGAAATCCACCGTGCGTCCCTGAGAATCCGTCAGCCTGCCGTCGTCCAGAAGCTGCAAAAGCGTGTTGAACACATCGGGGTGGGCCTTCTCGATTTCGTCAAACAGAACGACGGAATACGGTTTTCTGCGAACAGCCTCCGTCAGCTGACCGCCCTCCTCATATCCCACATAGCCGGGCGGCGCTCCGATTAAGCGCGATACGGAAAACTTCTCCATGTATTCGGACATATCTATTCTAACCATCGCCCGCTCGTCGTCAAAAAGCGTTTCTGCAAGCGCTTTGGCGAGCTCAGTTTTGCCAACGCCCGTGGGGCCCAAGAACATGAACGATCCCACCGGACGATTCGGATCCTGAATACCGGCGCGGGAACGAAGCACGGCTTCCGAAACGCGCGTCACCGCGTCGTCCTGACCAATCACGCGCGCATGGAGCGCCTCGTCGAGTCTTAGAAGCTTTTCCCGCTCCGATTCCATCAGGCGCGAAACGGGTATCCCCGTCCATCTCGCCACAATCCGCGCGATTTCGTCCTCGGTCACGCGGTCGCGCAAAAGCGTTCTTTCGCTTTTGCCCGCTTCAAATGCGTCTTCCGCATCCGCGAGCTTACGAGCAATTTCCGGCAGCACGCCGTATTTGAGTTCCGCCGCCTTGTTCAGATCGTATTCGCGCTCGGCGTTCTGAATCTTCTGATTGATCTCTTCGATTTTCTCGCGCAGAGACCGTATGTTTGAAATCGCCGCCTTTTCGTTTTCCCAGCGAGCCTTCATTTCGTTGAATTCGTCCCTTTTTTCGTAAAGCTCCTTGCGCACCCTCTGAAGATTGGCGGAATTCTTTTTTTCTTCATCGTCGTGGGTGAGCGCCACCTCCTCAATTTCAAGACGCATGATTGCGCGGCGGATTTCATCCATTTCCTGCGGCATCGAATCCATTTCGGTGCGGATCATGGCGCACGCTTCGTCCACCAGATCGATGGCCTTATCGGGAAGGAATCGGTCGGAAATATATCGGTCCGAAAGCACCGCTGCGGCAACCAGAGCAGGATCGCTGATCTTTACGCCGTGGAAGATTTCGTACCTTTCCTCAATGCCGCGCAGAATCGAAATGGTGTCCTCCACCGTCGGTTCATTGACCATAACCGGCTGAAAACGCCTTTCAAGCGCCGCATCCTTTTCGATATATTTTCTGTATTCATCCAAGGTTGTCGCGCCGACGCAATGAAGCTCGCCTCTTGCAAGCAGCGGCTTTAAAAGGTTGCCCGCGTCCATGCTGCCCTCGCTTCTGCCCGCCCCGACAATGGTATGAAGCTCATCAATAAACAGTATGATTTTTCCATCGCTTTCCTTGATTTCGGAAAGCACGGCCTTGAGCCTTTCCTCAAATTCGCCCTTGTATTTCGCGCCCGCTATGAGCGCGCCCATATCCAGCGAGAAAAGCTGTCTGTCCTTAAGCGACGAAGGCACGTCTCCCCTTACGATGCGCTGAGCCAGCCCCTCCGCGATTGCGGTTTTGCCGACGCCCGGTTCGCCGATCAGAACGGGGTTATTTTTGGTTTTTCTTGAGAGAATGCGAATAACGTTTCTGATTTCGTTATCGCGGCCGATGACGGGATCGAGCTTCTGGCTCTTGGCAAGCTCCGTCAAATCCTGTCCGTATTTTTTGAGCGCTTCATAGGTGTTTTCCGGGCTGTCCGTCGTCACGCGCACATTGCCCCTTACCTCAATAAGCGCCTTTAAAACCGCGTCCTTCGAAATGCCGAAGCGCTCGAAAAGCGCTTTCATGCCGCGCGACGCCTTTTCGATCAACCCCATAAACAAATGCTCGACCGACACATACTCGTCCTTCATGTGCGCGGCTTCTTCCTCCGCCTTTTGAAGCGCTTCGTTTACGTCCGATGAAATGTAAACGCGGTCGTTTGCCCTTCCGTTTGACATAAGTTTTGGAATTTCCGAGATCGACTTTTCAAGCGATTTCAAAACCTCGCCGGGCTGAACATTCAGCTTCTTGAGAATTTCCGAAATCAAGCCGCCGTCCTGCGAAACGAGCGCATGACAAAGATGCGCCTGCTCGATTTGCTGATTAGAGTACGAAAGCGCGGTGTTCTGCGCAAGCTGCAAAGCCTCCAGCGATTTTCTGGTGAATTTTTCTGCATTCATATGTTTTTCCTCCTTGGCGGAAGTGTTTTTGACTTTGACCTTCTTTGACTATTATAAGTCTTATTTGATTTTCTGTCAATAGGAAGCGCGTAAAAAAAATCAGCTTCCAAGCGTCCAAAGCGCAATCACGCGCCGAAATGCGCTTGCAAACGACGGAGACGTCTGCGTATCCGCGCACGCAAGATCGAATTGAGCGATTTTCTCCCCTTGAGCGATAATACTGATCCTTCCCGCCGTCTGTCCTTTGTAAAGCGGAAGCGAAAGATCGCAAAACTCGATTTCCGTATAAACGCTCTCCCCCACTTTTACGGGCGCTTTGACGGTTTCTCTGCATAAAACGGGGATTTCACGTCCCGCGACGTATACCGTTTTCACAATCTCGCCCGCTTCGAAAAATACGCGCTCGTCATACGCTTCAAATCCTTCGTCCAAAAGCCGCTTTGCTTCATCAAACCAGTCCGGACAATTTAAGACACACCCGACAAGCGTCATTCCTTCTCTTTCCGCCGCAAACACGAGACATCTGCCGGCTTTTTGGGTAAAGCCCGTTTTTACGCCGAAGGCCCCTTCATAGTCCCAGAGAAGCTTGTTTTTATTGGTGAGCGCTCGCTCATATTCATGATCCGACCATGGTATCGTTTTCTTTTTTGTGGAAACAATCCTTCTGAAGGCTTCGTTTTTTATGGCTTGGCGAGCAATCAGCGTAATCCCTCTTGCGCTGGCGCCGTCCCCTCCCTCGTCCAGCCCGTTGGGCGTTGTAAAATTGGCGTCGGCATCAAGCTCGGCGGCGCGCTTATTCATAAGGGATGAAAACTCTAAAACGGATCCCGATATATGCCCCGCAATAGCGACCGCCGCGTCGTTTCCGCTTCGAAGCATAAGTCCATAGAGCATATCCTCCATGGAAAGCGTCTCGCCGACTGAGAGATAGATGCTGGTTCCCGGAACGCCGGAGGCGTTTTTGGACGCCGTAACAAGATCTGTAAGCGCGCTGTTTTCAAGGGCCAACAGGCATGTCATAATTTTTGTTGTAGACGCAATCGCCAGCCTTTGATCGGCGTTTTTCTCCAAAAGTACGCGTCCCGAGTCCATTTCCATCAATATATAGGCTTTCGCTTCGCTTTTCGCGCAGTTCAGGCACAAAAAATACATGCATATAAGAAGGCAATAAATCCGTTTTTTCATCCGTCGCTCACCCCCTCCCTATGCATATGCTTAAACTAAATTTATATGCTTGCATCCCGCTAAATACAATGGTAAAATAGAGATATACGGATAAGGAAAGGAAGAACACCACTATGTCCAAAAGAATCGTTACCTTCGGCGAAATTATGCTGCGCTTAAAGAGCGTGGGCGTCGAGCGTTTTTTCCAGCAGCCGATGCTGGAAGCCACCTTCGGCGGCGGCGAAGCCAATGTGGCGGTCAGCTGCGCCAATTACGGAATGGACGCCTCCTTTGTAACGGTTTTGCCCGACAACGACATCGGCGCGGCCTGCGTGCGCGAGCTGCGCTCCTTCGGCGTTGACGTAAAAGACATTGTGACCGCGCCCGGACGCATGGGCATATATTTTCTTGAAGCCGGCGCGGTTCAGCGGGCAAGCAAGGTCATTTACGATCGAGAGGGCAGCGCAATTTCAAAAGCCAAGGTTGGCGACATCGACTGGAAAAAAGCGTTTTTGGGCGCAGACTGGTTCCACATTACCGGCATTACGCCCGCCATCTCCGAAAGCGCAAAGGATCTGGCGATCGAATCCGTAAAGGCCGCCAAGGAATTGGGGCTCACTGTCAGCTGTGACTTAAACTTCCGAAAAAACCTCTGGAAGTACGGAAAAAGAGCCGATGAAGTCATGCCCGAAATCGTAAAATACGTGGATGTGATCGTCGCAAACGAGGAAGACGTTCAAAAGGCGCTGGGCATCCGGGCGGAATCAGCCAAAGGCGCGGACGAAGGCGAAATCAATACCGAGCTTTACGAAGGCATCGCAAAAACCGTCATGGCGACGTATACAAACGTCAAAAAAATCGCCATCACCCTTCGCGAGAGCAAATCCGCCAACCACAACGACTGGAGCGCATGCCTGTATAACGGAAAAGAATTCATGCTCTCCCGCAAATACGCGATCACCCATATCGTCGATCGCGTGGGCGGCGGCGACAGCTTCTCCGGCGGCCTGATTTACGGCCTGAACACCTACGAAGACGACGCCTCCGCATTGGAATTCGCCGTTGCGGCCTCCTGCCTTAAGCACACAATCCCCGGCGACTATAACCGCGTAAGCGTAAAGGAAGTCGAATCCCTCATGAAAGGCAGCGGAAGCGGCCGCGTTCAGAGGTAAAAGGTGCAAAAAAATCTCCGCACGTCACGCGGAGATTCAGACCATCGACAAACCTCTGGGTGAGGCATGGAGAGGGAGCGCACTCCCTCTCCATTTTCAATCGATTTTGGCGGCATGTACTTAAAAATCGCGCGTTTTCACAAAGCGCAGCGACTGAAAACGCTTCCCCTTTCCGATCCCCGCCCGGA
>JAFWZN010000051.1 GCA_017522345.1 Clostridia bacterium
CAGGTTTGGTGCGCAGATGGACTTCAAATTCATAGACGCGCGTTTCCAACATCCCCTCAAAGTCCCCAGCCTGTCCGGCGGTCAGAAGCAGCGCCTCGCCATCGCACGCGCCGTGCTCACCGACCCGGCCATCCTCGTCATGGACGACTCTACCTCCGCGGTCGATATGGAAACCGAATACCTTATTCAAAACGACCTAAAGGACGTTCTCAAAAACCGCACCACCTTCATTATCGCCCACCGAATTTCCTCCGTCAAAAACGCCGACCTTATACTGGTGCTCAAGGACGGCCGCATCGTCGAGCGCGGCACGCACAAGGAGCTCCTTTCCATGGAAGGCGAATACTACAATATGGTTCAGGATCAGTACAAGGATCTCAAAACCGTTATGGCGAAGGGAGGCGCTCTCTAATGGCCAAAATGCTCAGACAAATTGACGATGAAGTGCTGGAGAGCCCGTTTAATAAACAGCAGTTTTTCAGGCTCCTTTCCTACATGAAGCCGTATCTCAAAAACGTCATCATCTCGCTTATCCTCATGGTCATCGCCGCGCTCTGTTCCCTTGGAAGCACCTTTCTTCTCTCAAACGCCATTTCCGCGCTTGAAAAGATGGATTCCAACATCTACATTTTCTTAATCGGCATGATCGTAACCGCGTTTTTAGGCGCCATCTGCGTGCGCTACCGCGTGCGTCTGATGGATTCCGCAGGCCGCCGCGCGCTGGCAACGCTGCGCGAGGATCTTTTTAAGCACATCCAAGGGCTCTCCTTTTCGTTTTTTGACACCCGCTCCGCCGGCAAAATCCTCGTTCGCGTCATAAACGACGTAAACAGCTTAAACGACCTTTTCACAAACGGCATTGTGAACGTGCTGGTCGATTGTCTTACGCTGGTGATTCTGCTTGCCATTATGCTGGTTGTCAACTGGAAGCTGACGCTCATTTCCATGTGCATCATGCCCTTTTTGCTTTTCATCCTCTTTAAATTAAAGCGCGTCATGCGCAAGCGCTGGCAGCGCGTTCGCGTAAAAACCTCCTCCATGAACGGATACCTGCATGAATCCTTAGCTGGTATGCGCGTAACGGAAGCTTTTGTGCGCGAGGACGAAAATCAGGAGACGTTTGAAAATGTAAACGACGACATCCGAAATACGTGGATGAAGGCCATCGAGGTCAATAACGCCTTCTGGCCCGCGCTGGATTTCACCGGCACCTGCGGCACGATTCTCGTGTACATTTTCGGCGTAATCATGATGGGCGACCCCGTAAAGCCCTTGGCGCTTGCCAATCTTATGCTGATTATCTGGTATTTGGGCCGCTTCTGGGAACCGCTTAACACCCTTTCGAACTTCTACAACAATGTTTTGTCCGCCATGGCGTCCATGGAGCGTATTTTTGAGATCATGGACACCGAAAGCGAAATCAAGGACAAGGAAAACGCAAAGCCCCTGCCTCCTATCAAAGGCCGCGTGGACTTTGAAAACGTCACCTTCTCCTACGACAAGGAAAAAATCGTCTTAAAGAACGTGAATTTCACCGTAACGCCCGGTCAGACCATCGCTCTGGTGGGCCCGACGGGCGCGGGAAAATCCACGGTCGTCAACCTGATCAGCCGCTTCTACGACGTAACCGGCGGCGCAGTCAAGCTGGACGGGCACGACGTCAGGGACGTACAATTGCGCTCCTTAAGAGAACAGATGTCCGTCATGATGCAGGACAGCTTCATTTTCTCCGGCACCATCATGGACAACATCCGTTACGGAAGATTAGACGCGACGGACGACGAGGTCATCGCAGCCGCTAAAGCCGTCTATGCCCACGACTTCATCATGCAGATGGAAAAGGGCTACGAAACGGAAGTCAACGAGCGCGGAAGCAGCCTGTCGGTTGGACAAAAGCAGCTGATTTCCTTCGCCAGAGCGCTTCTAAACGATCCCAAGATCCTGATTCTGGACGAAGCAACTTCTTCCATCGACACGCACACCGAAATCCTCATTCAAAAGGCGCTGGACGAACTTTTGAAGGGACGCACCAGCTTCGTCATTGCGCACCGCCTGTCGACCATCCGAAACGCCGACTGTATCATGGTCATTCAGGACGGAAATATTGCGGAAGCCGGCACGCACGAAACGCTTATCAAAAACGAGAAGGGTCACTATCGCGCGCTGTGCGATGCGCAGTATAAATTTCTTCTGGAGGAATGATTTCTTTGAAACGAGCCATCGTCGTTTGGGGCGCAGGCCGCATTGGCCGCGGCTTCGTAGCGGATATCTTCAATCATGAGGATTGGCAAACTGTCTTTGTGGATATCGATCAAACGCTTATTGATCGCTTAAACGCCGCTAAAAAATACGCCATTCACAAAGCCACAAAGGACGGAATCACCCAAACAATCATCGAAAATGGCTTTACCGCCCTCCACACAAGCGATCAGGATGCCTTGAAAGCCCTTTTCCTCACCGAAGGACTCATGCTTGATATCGCAGTGCATGCGCCGAAGCTTCCTGAGGTTGCGGATCAGATTGCCCCTCTCATTGAATTCCGTGCAAAAAACGCGGCGCATCTTCCCATGGACGTCATGATGAACGTCAACATGGCCGCGCCCGACGAATGGTTTATTTCTCTTCTTGAGGCGCGTCTGTCCGCGAAAGCGCTTTCGTACTTCAAGGAAAAAGTCGGCGTAACGGGCATTTTCGCCATGTGCATATCGCCCGTCGCGCCCGAGTCCATTCAAAAAAACGATCCCCTCGCCCTTTGGAACAACGGCTTTCACGAGCAGGCGATTGACAAAAACCGCTTAAAGTGCCCTCCGCCTGTCCTTCCCCGCCTGCGGCTGACGGACGATGTAGCAAAAGAGGAAACGAGAAAGCTCTATACCCTCAACATGGCGCACGCGCTTATCTGTTATCTGGGGCTCAAAAAAGGTTTAGAAACCTCCTTCGACGCGGTAAACGACAAAGAAGTGCGCCAAACGCTTCTGACCGCGCTTGAAGAAGCCTCATTCGGCCTTATCGGCGAATACGGATTTTACGAGGAAGAAATGTCCTTGTGGCGCGAGACCATCGTAGGCCTTCTGGAAAACCCGTATATCAAGGACGATCTTAAGCGTTTAGGCGCAGATACGAAAAGAAAGCTCGGCGCATATGACCGATTGGTCGGCCCCGCAAGGCTCTCGGCAAAGCATGGGCGCGCGCCTTACGCGCTTTCCAAAGCCATTCGCGCCGGATTCGACTATGAAAACGACGACGAAGGCACAAAAGCCGTGCGCGAATGCGTGAAAGCAAACGGTGCAGAGAAAGCCGCCGAAATCTTCTCAAAGCTTCTGCCGGGTGACGGCATTTTCGACCTTGTGTTTTAAGTACAACATATTTAGGAGGAGTTCCCCATGTCCGATTATCGCCTCGACACCAAATGCGTACAGGCCGGTTACACCCCTGGAAACGGCGAACCCCGCCAGATTCCGATCTATCAAAGCACCACATGGAAATACGCCACCAGCGAAGATATGGCGAAGCTTTTCGACCTTGAAGAGAGCGGATATTTTTACACCCGTCTTCAGAACCCCACCAACGATTACGTTGCCGCGAAGATCGCCGAGCTGGAGGGCGGAGCCAGCGCCATGCTGACCTCCTCCGGTCAGGCCGCAAACTTCTTTGCGCTTTTCAATATTTGTTCCGCAGGCGACCATATCGTGGCTTCCTCCGCGATCTATGGCGGAACGTTCAACCTCATTTCCGTCACCATGGCTCGCATGGGCATTACCGCCACCTTCGTAAGCCCCGACTGCACCCGCGAGGAGCTGGACGCAGCCTTTACCGAAAACACCAAGTGCGTTTTCGGCGAAACCATCGCCAATCCCGCGCTGACCGTTTTAGATATTGAGCTGTTTGCCGAAGCCGCTCACGCGCACGGCGTTCCGCTGATTGTGGACAACACCTTCCCCACGCCCATCAACTGCCGCCCGATCGAATGGGGCGCGGACATCGTCACCCATTCCACCACCAAATACATGGACGGTCACGGCGCAGCGGTCGGCGGCGCAATCGTTGACAGCGGCAACTTCGACTGGATGGCGCATAAAGACAAGTTCCCCGGCCTGACTCAGCCTGACGAAAGCTATCATGGCGTGACCTACGCCGAGCGTTTCGGCAAGGAAGGCGCATTCATCACCAAGTGCACCGCCCAGCTGATGCGCGATTTCGGCGCGATCCAGAGCCCGCAGCACGCCTTTATTCTGAATCTCGGCCTTGAGAGTTTGCATGTGCGCATGCCGCGCCACAGCGCCAACGGAAAAGCCGTCGCCGAATTCCTGAACGCCAACGAAAAGGTCGAATGCGTGCACTACTGCGATCTTGAAAACGATCCCTACCATGCCCGCCAGCTCAAGTATCTGCCGAACGGCTCCTGCGGCGTTGTATCCTTTGAATTGAAGGGCGGACGCGAAGCGGCAGGCCGCTTTATGAAGGCGCTGAAGCTCGCTGCCATCGAAACCCACGTCGCCGATGCGCGCACCTGCTGCCTTTGTCCCTCCACCTCCACCCATCGTCAGATGACGGACGAACAGCTGAAGGCTGCCGGCGTGCCGGCCGGTCTTGTCAGGATTTCCTGCGGTCTTGAAAATCCAGAGGATCTGATTGCCGACATCCGGCAGGCCCTTAATATCATTTAATTAAACCCGCAATTGTTCCTTTCGTTTATTCCAACAAAAATGCGTCCCGCAAACCGATTATCGTTTGCGGGACGCTTGTTTCTATAGATTTGAAAGGTTGTACGGCGTGTTCTGATAAACCAGATAATTCAGCCAGTTGATGTACAAAAGGCTTGAATGCGACCTCCAGCGCATAACCGGCTCCTTTTCGGGATCATCCTCCGGGAAATAGTTGATCGGGAAGGAATCGGTAATTCCCTGCGCAGTGTCTCTCAGATATTCGTTTCTGAGCGTGTCCACATCGTATTCTCCGTGCCCTGTGACATACACGCGGCGTCCATTTTGGGAAGCAACGATATACACACCCGCCGCATTGCTTTCAGCAATAATTTCAAGGTCGTTTACTGCACTGATATCCTCCTTGCGAACCTCCGTATAGCGCGAATGCGGAGCAAGGAAGGTTTCGTTAAAGCCGCGCGTCAGGGGATGATGAACATTCATAACCTTGTGCGGGAAAACGCCCACGCATTTTCTGGGAAGCGTATATTTGGGTATGCCGTAATGGTGATACAAAGCAGCCATCGCCGCCCAGCAGATGAACATGGAGGAATACACATTTTCGTCCATCCAATCCATGAGCCGCTTAAGCTCGTCCCAGTAAAGAACGTCTTCAAAATCCAGTTTCTCAACCGGCGCGCCCGTCATGATGAAAGCGTCGTATCTCTCGCCCTTATTGATTACATCATCAATTGTGGTATAGAACGTTTCAAGGTGAGAAATATCCGTATTTTTGCCCGTGTAGGTGCCTGTTCTTATGAACGTGATTTCGGCCTGCAGGGGCGTATTGCTTAAAAGCCGCAAAAGCTGCGTCTCCGTAACAGGCTTAATCGGCATCAGATTGACGATGCCGATTTTTAAAGGTCTTATGTCCTGATGATTTGCGCGCGCATTCGTCATGACAAAGATGTTTTCTTTTTTCAGTGCCTGAACAGCAGGCATGTTGTCCGGGATTCTGACTGGCATGAAGATGCTCCTATATTAAAAATCAATAAGACGCCACGCAAACATGAAATTTCGGGTGTAATAGCCGGTGCCGGTGGCAGGGATAAGACGATAGTCAACTTTTTCGGCGCCATTGGAGGAATCGATAAACACGCCGGAAGAATATTGCTTTCCGTTGATCGTACCCTTGCCTACATAAATGCCGACGTGCGTGCAATAATCCTTGTTGTCCTCTTTCCAGCAAATGATATCGCCCGGCTGAAGATCAGTGATCTTCGTGATTTTCATCGCATTTTTGTTGTACTTTTCAAGTTCACCGAAGTTGGTATGACCTACTCTCCAGCCTTCAACGCCATTCGTCGTCGCCGCGCCTGTTTTCATACCAAGCGCGTCTTTAAAACATTTATTGACAAATTCGACGCAATCCATTTCAGAATAAGGACGTCCAACCAGCGTATCGGCGTAGGCGAGCAGCGTCGTTGCTTTTTTGTCGATCGGGTCAAAGGTAAATTCATAGCGTTTCACATAGGTGTATACGTTTGTGTCGCTATAGCAGGTAACGGTTCTATCCTCGCCGAGCCTGCCCAGCGCGTTTTCGCCGAAGGTGACGTTTTTTCCCATAATCTTGATACTGGTAAGATTCGGGCAATCGGCAAAGGCCTCCTCTCCGATATAGGTTACGCCTGCGGGAATTACGACGCTTTTAAGGGACTTATCACCCATAAAAGCACCGTTTTCAATTCTCGTTACGAATTTGGGAATCTCAAGCGCAAATGCAGACAGAGGGAAAAGGCACGCAAACAGTACGCAGAAGGCAATTGCCCTGCGCATGATCGCGCTGAACGCGCGATGGGGATTAGACCTCAAAACACAATTCTTCATATTACAAATTTTATCACATTTATTGGCATTTGTAAAGCATGCGCCATAAAAAAGCAACACGAACCCCTGTTTTTCGTAAAAAAGACCGCCGTGCGAACACGGCGGTCAAGTCATCAAAAAAGTGCCTTTTTTGATGAGAGGGGCCGATCCCCTGAAATTCTTCGGAATTTCCGGGCGGGGATCGGAAAGGGGAAGCGTTTTCAGTCGCTGCGCTTTATGAAAACGCGCGATTTTGCCGTACATGCCGCCAAAATCGATTGAAAATGGAGAGGGAGTGCGCTCCCTCTCCATGCCTCACCCAGAGGTTTGTTGATGGTCTGACCGCCGTGCGAACACGGCGGTCTTTGGTTTAGCTTTTAAGTCAGCTTGACGAGCGAATTATTTCGCGGCCATCCAAGCATCAACCTGAGCCTGAACTTCAGCTACGATTTCGGCAGCGCCGTTGGCAGCGAGCTTCTCGCGGAACTCGGCAACGATCTTCTCTACCTCTTCCTGGCTGGCGCAGCGGCCGTTTACGAGGTCATCCTGATACTCGAGAACGATGCTGGTGCAGGCAGCAACTTCGTTGACAACGGGAGCGGTGTCAAATACGAAGCCGAGGTGGGCGGGAACGATGCACTCTTCGTTGTACTTCATCATGTTCTTGATCATGATGTTGTCTTCGCCAACGAGGGACTTGGGCGCGTTAACGATGGTGAGGTTGCCAACGGGGGCATTGTACCAGTAGTAGTAGCCACGGTTGCCGACATCAGCGTTGCGGCTGCCTTCGAAGTCGAAGGTCATGTCGCCGTCTTCGGTCTTCATCCAGTGGGTGCCTTCAACGCCGAAGCGCATCATGGTGGCGACGAAGGGATCGGTGTTAACGAGCTCGAGGAACATCAGAGCGCGCTCGGGGTTCTTGCAGTTGGCGGAAATGGCGGTACCGGCAGAGAAGTAGTTGTTGGTCTCGGTCCAGATAACGTCAGCCATCATCATCTTGGAGGTCCACTCCTCGGAATGGAGGTGCTCCTGCATGTTGGTGTAGCCCCAACCGGTGAAGAAGCATACGCCGTTGGCGGGCTTGCGGAGGTCGCTTCTGTCGGTCTCATCGTAGAGATAGATGCCGTCAGCAACCATGCGCTGCTTCTGGAGGCAGAACTCGAGGAACTCGGGGGTGTCGTAGAAGTTTACGATGGTGTTGGAGTCATAGCCTTCGAGGTCCATGATGCCATCGATGTTGGCAACAGCCAGGTAGGAGTCATTCAGGAAGGTTTCGAAAGCGAAGTTGTAGGGGTAGATGAGGTTGTTCGCCCAAGCGATCGGATACTCGGCCATCTCGGGGTAGTTCTCATCGCGCCATTCCTTAACCTCGTAGAACAGGTCTTCGAGCTCACGGAAGTTGGAGTGCTGATAGTCATTGATGTCAATGCCCATCTCTTCGATCATGTCAGCATTGTAGATGCAGGAGATGAAGTATCCGTTGTCCTTGAGGGAGGGGATACCGTAGATCTCGCCGTTGATCTTCATGCCTTCCCAAACAGACTCGGGGAAGAGCTGATAGGTGCCGGGGGCATACTCAGCGAACAGGTCGGTGAGGGGATAGTAAGCGCCGCGCTGAGACTCGATAACGTAGTCGGACTTGGACTGAGAGCCGAAGCCTACGATGCCGATGTCGTCGCCGGAGGTGAGCATGGTGCCCATCTTCTCCACCCAGTCAGCGGAGGTCATGTAGGTGATGTTTACTTTCGCGTTGAGGATGGGGAGAATGTACTCGTTCAGAGCGTCGTTTACGATCTGAAGATCGGTGGGGGGGTTAGAGCCGATGTACCAATCGAACTCACAGTACTCGAGATCTTCCGCTACCGCAAAGGAAGAGAAAGAGAGCGCGAGCATGATGGACAGAACGACTGCCAACAGTTTCTTCATGGGGTTGTCCTCCTTAATATTTTTAGCGGCCCAGCCGCATAGGGCACAAAGTTTGATTATCCCTTGACGCTTCCGAGGGTCAGACCCTGCACGAAGTAGCGCTGGAAGAAGGGATATGCGCAAAGGATGGGAACGATGACGATGATGGTACAGGACATGCGAAGGTTCTGATCCGGCAGGCTGTCCAGAAGCTCCAGGCCGTCCGGCGTACCCGCAACCTGCGCGTTCTGCTTTAAGAAGTCGATGTTGTCCTGAATGTTCTTAAGCAGGGTCTGAAGGGGCGTAAGGTCAGCGTCCTTGATGTAGAGCATGCCGGTAAACCAATCGTTCCAGCGGTTGACCACGTTGAAAAGCGCAATCGTCGCAAGGCCCGCCTTGAACAGGGGGAGAACGATGGATACGAACACTCTGAAATGACCCGCGCCGTCGATGCGCGCCGCTTCAAACAGAGAATCCGGAATGGTGGAAAGGATGAATGTGCGCAGAATGATTACGTTGTATGCGGAAACAAGGCTCGGCAGAAGGAAAATCCAGATGGTGTTGTCCAGCTGAAGGTAGCGGACGTTCATGATGTAGTTGGGAACGAGACCGCCCGAGAAGAGCATCGTAAAGAACAGCACCCAGGTATAAATTCTTCTGAATTTAAAGTTCTTAAGCGCAATAACGTAGGCGTACATCGACATGACCGCAAGGCTCATGATGGTACCTAAAAGCGTATGCGCAATGGTGATTTTGTAGGAGGCCAGAATCTGATCGCCCATCTGACCCAGATACGTATAGCCCTGAAGCGACCACTCCGTCGGGAAGAAGGAAAAGCCGTTTAAGGAAATGCTCATTTCCGAGGAGAAGGATACGATGACCACCAGCGCCAGCGGAATCAGCATCAAGAGGGATATGAGACCTAAAACGATGGAGAAAAACACGTTCCAGCCGGGAGTGATGCGATTGAAGCGATTGAAATCGCCCTTGAGTTTCTTCGTCTTTGCCATGTCTTTCGCACCCCCTTAAAACATTGCGCTGTCGGGATCGATCTTGTTGACAATGGCGTTCACCGTAAGGATGAGCACAAAGCCGACCACCGACTGGTACATGCCCGCTGCCGTCGCCATACCGACGTTGGACAGTCTCGTAAGGGCGCGATAGATGTAGGTGTCGATAACATCCGTAACCGGGTAAATTCGGCCGCTGTCCTTGGTTACAACGTAGAAAAGGCCGAAGTCGCCGCGGAAGATGTTGCCCATAGCGAGGATGATGGAAATGCCGATAACCAGACGCAGGTGAGGAATGGTGATGTACCATGCCTGCTGGCGCTTGGTCGCGCCATCCAGAACCGCAGCCTCGTAGTATTCGTGGGAAATACCGGAGATAACAGCCAGATACAGAACCGTCTGATATCCTACGCCCTTCCAGGCGTTGATAAATACAAGCAGATACGGCCACAGACCGCGCTGCTGATAAAAGTCCATGCCCTTATCCACAACGCCCAGGCCGACCAAAAGCTTTTTGATCATGCCATAGTCATAATGGAGAAACGCAGAAACAACGATCATGACGACCGCCCAGGAAAGGAAGTATGGCAGCATGTAAATCGTCTGAAGCGTCTTGGCCATAAGGCGGGAATGAATTTCCGAAAGCAGAAGCGCCATCGTAACCGCAAACACCATGTTGAGAACGATGAATACGAGGTTATAGCAGACTGTATTTCTCGTGATAACCCATGCATCGGTACTGGTAAAGAGGAACTCAAAGTTCTTAAGACCCACAAAGCGGCTTCCGAGGATACCGGTTGTGATGTTCAGATCCTGAAACGCCATAATCAAACCGAAAATCGGCAGATAGCAGAATATGATCAGCCAGATCAGCGTCGGCAATGCCATGAGATGAAGCGGTATATCTTCCTTTTTGAACCACTTCTGCTTTTTCTTTGTCAGTTCCATGGCCACATTCCTTTCTTGTATATAACAGATGAAGTATATGTATTATAAACGAACACACAAGAAAATGCAATAGTAAATTATATTTATCCAAAAATTTTTATTTTTTCTATTATGTTTGCATAGAACCGTTTTATAAATTAAACCGTCGGACAGTTTTATGCTGCCGACGGTTTTGTTATTTATGAATATTTCTTTTTCATGGCGTTTGAGTAGTCAGAATAGGTGGCATAAGCAGAAACATCCTTGCTTCCGGCAATTTTTCGTCTTAAAAATTCAGACGGCGTAAGGATATTGGCCGGCGCCTGTTTCTCCTCCTTTTTGGCTTCAGCGCTGTTTGAGGGTTTACTGGACGAGCTGCCGGAAGACTTCGAAGGCTCATTTTTCAAAAGCCAGTTGGCCTGCTCCTGGTCGTCCAAAAGCTTTTTATAGTAATACTCAAGCGCGTCCGTGTATTGCGCAACATCATCCAGATATCGTTTGTACGCCTTCTCCTCCGCCTCCGTAAGCGCCTTGAGCTCATTTTCCATGCGGCTTGTCTGCGCATCATACGCGCTTAACGCCAGCTGATAGAGGTCGTCCATTCCGTTGGACAGCTGCGCCATGTAATCCTGATAGGCATGCTGACCGGCCGTCTCGGCAAACGAATTTGCATAGCCGCCTGAAAGCGCAGCCGCCGCGCCCATCGCGTCGTTCATGGCGCGCTTTCCAAGGTAAACCTGCTCGTCCTTCATTTTTTTATACGCGGGGTCGTTTTCGGGGTCATAGGAAAAATCGTCTCTTGCCAGAACCTGATTCACCATTTCATCAATTCTCTTCGTGTATTCGGACGCATAGTCTTTCGGACGATTGTTTTCAAGAAATTGAACCTTTCCCGCCGTATCCAATTCCTTCGGAATTGCGTTTACAATGCTTCCGGCAAGCTTCGCCCAGGTGGAAGCGCCGATTTCGCCGGTCGGAGCAATGCCGTTGGCCGTCTGGTAATCTGTGACGGCCTTATAGGTCTGATCGTCAAAAAGATCGTCGTCGCTTAACGTATAGCCCGCGCCGCGAAGAAGCTGTTTGAGCGTTTTTACCTCGTCCGAGCTCATACCGACTTTCATGTTCAAATAAGACATAAGTTCATACCTTCCTTTTTATTGTGTGCCTTTACAGGCCATAGGAGAATGAAAAAGAGAGCGCCGCATTTTGATCAACAGCTTCATCCAGCGGATTGAAAACGGAAATCTCGCCGTTTTCATGCACAGTCAGAATCAAAAAAGCCCTTCCCCACCGGCAGAAAGATTCCTGCTTGATTCGCGGCCGGTGCTTCTGGGAAAGCTGCGCGAGAATTACATTTGATCCTGCGGAAAGCGGGCTTAATATTCTCGCCTCGCCCGCCACATACGCCTGTCCGCCCAGATTCAGTATTCTTGGCGCATCCTGATCGCCGCCTGCAAAAAATCCGCTGAGCGCAAGCGTTTCCCATGCGCACTCTTGGCTCATTTCGCGGAGCGCCTCGTCCAGCTTTTTGATTTCTTCCTGTGTTTTCATCACCGATTCCTCCGAGAAGCAGGCGGAAAATTCAGACGTAAAATTGTCGCTGTCGAGATTACTGAACATAAATTTCAGATTTTCGTTCAGCTGGTAGAGCCATGAATGAAGCTGTTTGACGGACTTGACCGGGTCGTTGGGCGTATACACGGGAGAACGCATATAAAAAGCCATTTATCGGTCGCTCCCTTCCATAAAGGTTTTTCCGATGGAAAAAATCGTCGCTTCATCCGTGCCCGAAAAGCGCAGGGAAATCGAATCGCTTCTTCGGACGGGCACGTCAATGGTTACGCCTCTTTCCCCCGTCTCCCCGGAAAACTCGCCGACCGCTCGGTAGTCCGCATCCTCACGGCACTTCATCTCAATTTTGAAACTCGCATCCTTCTTAAGCGAGTACCGCACGTGAAGCGCTGTCACATACTGCCTTTGAGGCGTGCACAGCGCCATCGGCGCCGTCTCAAAATACCACTGGATTCTTTGCTCCTTCAAGGAAATCTGTGTGGAGGGAATCCGATTTTTGTTATACCACAATCCGCTTGCGTTGACGGCGTAGGCTTTGCCGTCGGCGCCGAACATATACAGTTCGTTTCCCGAGCGCGCAAAATGCTTAATTTCCGGCGCGCTTTCCCTGTACCATGCGCCCGAACGCATATCGTACACAAACAAGCGGTATACGCCCGCCGTTTCATCCAGCATGGAAACGTAATACTTCCCGTTGACCGCGCCGGCGCGGGCGTTCGAATAGCGGTTATCGCCTAAGAATGCCGAAATGTTTTCGGGAATGCCGCCGTCATACACATACACGCCTGTAAGACCCTTATACAAAACGGCGCTTTCCAGATACGCAATCGATTTGGACGAATTTGCTTCCACGCCAGGCATTTTGTAGGAGGTCACCTGAAAGTTCGACGGCTTGTTCCCAAACACGCGGATAATCTCCTCTTCCTTAAAAAAGACGACGCTTCCAAGATCGCTTGAGCATGCGGTAAACGGCGCGGGCGACGGCACAATCGCCTGATACGCGTCGGTAGAGATGCCCTGAAACACCTCCCAGTTCGTAGGATCGCCCAGCTTGCAGGCGCAGATCTTATGATCCGTCGTGCTTGCGCCCCAGATGCGGTTATCAAGCGCGCAGATAAAGTCAAAATCCGGCGCTTTTCTTTGAATCGAAATTTCGCCCGTTATTTCCTCATCCGGATCCTGCGCATGAACGACGATGAGATAATTTTCTCCCGCCGCCTGCACCATGTAGTTTCCATCGCCAAGCGCGCCCGAAAGGCCCGCAACCGTCACGCCGTCGCCTTCCTTAAAACCCAGCCCGACGCCTGCGGCTTCAATTTTCGAAAAGCCTGCGCCCGGCGTTTTCGTTCCGTCCTGACTGCAGGAGAAAACGCGCGCCGAGCTTGCATGCGTCTCGTTTTCAAGGCTTGTAAGCGCAAGCGTATGGGTGTTTAGAAGCTTTTTGTCCGGGTAAATCACGATATCTGCGCCGAGAGAGGCAAACATCTTCTCGCCCGGCGTAAGCTCGCCTACCGCTTCCTCTCCGTAAAAAAGCGTGCTGCCCCACAGCCAGCAGATTTTTCCATGCGCATACATGGCGTAAACGTCGGCGCATTCGTTGATAATGGAGCGCGGTTTTCTCAGCGTTATGGTCGGGTATTCCGAGGAAGAAATGTTTTCCGCATCCCGAAAATACCCTTCCGGCGTTACGCGCCTGAGACATAAGCCCTTGAACGCAGACAAATGCGTTCGTTTTCGTTTATTGGTTTTCAGCCCCGGCTGCATGTCATATCTCCTTTATTATACGTTTTCGATTTTCGCGCGTTTTTTCGGCGCATGCGTCCGGTTGATATGATTGGAAAACGAAAGCCAGGCGGTGTTAAACATGATCGCATCGTTATTGAAGCGGTCGAATTCACCGTTCATAAAATCGATCTTCATGAAAATCCAATAAATATACATGACCGAATAGGGGTCGGGCGCAAGCATCTCTTCCAAGCGGTTTCCGATGACATAAGCAGGGCGGGAAATGCCCTCAAAGCCCTCGTGGGCATCAAAGATCTCCGCTATGACGCGTCCGTCCAGTTCCGTAAGCCACGTACATTTCTGGGCGTCCTCACACATGTTGGGACGCATCGAATCCGCCTGTTCAATGGCCTCTTTAACCGTCATATTGTTGATTCCTGCCTTTCAAAAGCGGCCGCAGCCGACAGGCCGCGACCGCAAAATAGTGTTTTACATGGCTTTGGATTTTTCCAAAAAGCTTCTTTCCGCCATTTCCATGCGCAAAACCGCGTTTTCGTCCTCGCGCTGAGAGCTCTCAAGAACCTCCGCGATGTAATCGGGAACATCCACCGTCACGCCGCGCTTGATGAGATAATTTTCACCGTTGACCGATACGAATACATCGCCGGTATAGTTCTGGTTGTCCTTAAAAAGGCGAACCTTGACCATTTTCTTTTCCATGTTACCAATCTCCTTTCTCAGTTGGCCGCCGCGTTTGCAGAATAGGAAGAAGCGCTTTCGATGCGCACCATGTACTGTTCCACCAGTCGCTTGGCGCACTTAGTGGCCTTCCAGCCGACGCTGGAGCGCTGATTGAGCGGGTCGTCGCCGTAGCCGAGCTGCTTTACAATGTGCGTCAGTCCCCCGCCCTCAATTTCGGTAACCGCGTAGGCGTGCGCGCCCAGAACGATGGTGGAAAATACGGAAATGCCGCCTTTGCCGCCCTCGCCGGGATAGATGATATCGCCGCTGGCAGGCGTGAAAGCAGGATTCTCCGCAAGGAAGATATAGCGTGTGTTCGGATGAACGCCCTTGATGGTTCCGGTCATGCTCGCGCCGGTTTCCGTAGAGCAGATCTGAATCTTCTGACCGATCAGCATCTGCGCTCTGTCGGCGGTCAGCTTCTCGGAAACGGTGATCATGAAGGTCGATCCTTCGCCGACAGCGGGCGTAACGGCGGCGCTTCCGGAATAAGAGGAAACGGTGAGCGTGCGGGAGGAATCGCAAAGATCCGCGCCTCTGAAAATCTTGGCTTCGGTGCTTTCTACGAATCTCACGCCCGCAATGCGCCCGATTTCACCGGCGTAGATGTTTTCGGGCGTCGCGTACTTGTGCGCGTCG
This sequence comes from Clostridia bacterium, assembly GCA_017522345.1. Taxonomy (GTDB): domain Bacteria; phylum Bacillota; class Clostridia; order Christensenellales; family Aristaeellaceae; genus SFHK01. Next base: position 15,029 of record JAFWZN010000051.1, read on the forward strand.
ATCCATTCTTCGCTTCTCATAAGGTCATAGGCGACATACGGATGGATGATCGCAACATACTTGTCGTCAATGGGATCGGCGTTCATACCCTTGAGCTGAGCGGCGGCCCTGAAAATGAGGTCGGCGGTCAGGCGACAGTTTTCCGTGATTTCCGCGCGGCTTCTCACTTCCGTCTTTTCGCCGTCCGTCATGTCGGGCGCATAAATTACGTTGGTTCCGCCGGCCAGCACGTCGCGGGTGATGGAATCGAGGGTTCTGCCGGCCTGCGCGCCCAGAAGCCGCGTCGCCTGAACGACGTTGTTGTCCACGGCGCTCATTTCCAGCATATCGCTTAACTGAATCCAGTCGCCGTACTGCATAACGGTTTCGGTAAGGGCGGTGACATTCAAGCTGTTTCCGGCAGGAGTTACGCCCTCGGTGATGGGCTTTGACGCCTTTTCAAGGCTGTCGTAGCGGCGGAATTCAATGGTCTTGCCTCCGCCCGCGGGAATGGGATACTTATCTGCGAACTGGTCGTGCACAAGGCGCGGCTCGGCAAGATCGATCAGACGCTTTTCATAATACGTTTTCATTTCCGCCGAAAGGTTGTTTCCGGGGGCCGCGCTTTCGGTGGTGTTTGCGGCAAACAGCTGAAGCTTCATTTTTTCCATGACTTTTCTTCCTTTCCTTTAAGACAGATACACTTTTTCGCCTCTGGCGCACCGTCTTTCGATTTCCTCGCGTTCGGCGCGCGTCATGCTGTTCACACCCAGAGGCGCCATTTTTGCGCCGCCTCTCCCGCCCGCGCCGTTTTCCTCGGGACGGGAAGCGTGCATGCGCATTTCCTTCATCGTCTGATCGCGCGCTTTTTCAGCCGCATATTTAACGGCGGAATTCAGAATTTCATCCTGATGCATGGCGCGATAAGCCGTCTTCATGTCCACGCCCGCCTTTAAAAGGCTCGTAAACGCGGCGTTTTTCATTTCGCCTGCCAAGTCGAATTCAGGGCTCATTTGACGAAGCTGTTCGGCGTCTTCGCGCCATTTCATGGCTTTTGCAAAAGCGGCTTTTTGTCTTTCGGCAAGACCGCTTCTGAATTGCGGCGCTTCATCCTTTAAAATCCTCACAAGCTTCTCCGCGTCCGCTTCTCCGTATTTTTCACTGAGCGCATCCAAAACCGGCTTGATTTTCGCCGCCTGCTCCTTGAGGATGCGCATATCGCGAAAGCGCTTGTCGATGATTTTCTGAACCCTCTGATCGAATGCCTGCTTGTACTCCCCTCGGATCAGATTTTCAAAATACGCTTTCCTCTGATCCGCTTTTTCGTTGTCCTGCGGCTCGTTCACACGCCCCGCATCCGGCGCTCCCGCCGCGCGTGCGCCTTCCCCCGGCGCAAAGATGTTTTCGGTCATACCTTTTTTCCTCCATTCCAAATGAATGCGATGCCCGCCGATTAAGCATATGGCTTGTTTGTCGGCGTGCCATTATGGTATAAAAAACTGGCCTTATTCCTCTACACGCCGCGCAATAACCATTTCTTTTCAAAAACATAAGAAAACACCCCGTTTTCTTGCGGGACGAAATCGAAACAAAATCGTATAATTGTGCTGATACATTCTTTGAACGGATTTTCAAGAATATTTTTTCAAAAAAAGAAGCCGCCTTTTATAGCGGCAAAAGGAGTTTGGTTTTTATGTTTTCACGCATCGAAAATCACCTGAAAAAACGCTTCGACTCCGATCAGTTTACCTATGAGCAATTGCGCAATATGTTTTTTCCGCTGGTCATGGATCAGCTGTTTATCTTCATTATCGGCATGCTTTCCTCCGCCATGGTTTCCTCGTCCCATGAAGGCGCCGCTGCGTCGGTCATGCTGGTCAACGTCATCGGAAGTCTGGCATATGCGCTGTTTTCCGCCATCAGCATGGGCGGCGCAATCGTGGTCGCCCGCGCAAAGGGCGCAAACGACCCTGAGCGCGTGCGTCAGGCCATCGGTCAGGCAGCCAATCTTTCTTTGATCGTATCCTCGCTGCTTGCATTCCTTTTGTACATAGGCGCGGAAAGGCTGATTCTGTTCCTCTATCCTGATGCAGAGGAGATTGTCATTTCAAGCGCCGTTACCTACATGAAGGTCTACGTGCTCTCCTTCCCCGTGTACGCCGTTTTCAACGTCTTGTTTTCCTCCTTCAGAAGCCTGGGTGATGCAAAAAGCTCTCTCGTCCTCACCATTGTCATCAATGTCGCCCACCTGATTTTCTCCTTCATTTTCATCAATCACATGCATCTGGCCACCCTCGGCGCGGCGCTTTCCTATCTGACCGCGCGCATTCTGGGTATGATCTTCGGCTTTATCTGGCTGTTCAGGCCCCACAACGGCGTTGATATGCGCGTAAAGCATTTTTTCCATTTCAGCCTCTCCATCATAAAGGAAATCCGCGTGCTGGGCATTCCCTTCGCCTTTGAACAGCTTCTCTTTCAGGGCGGCATGCTGTTTGTGCAAAGATATTTATCGCACCTCCCCACCGCCGAGCTTGACGCCTATTCCATCGCAGCCTCCATCTTTAACCTCTATTACGCCTTCGCCTACGCCATGACCGCCATGGCGGGCACGGTCTGCGGACAGTGCGTGGGTGCAAAGCACATCGAACTTGCGCGCAAATACGCCAAGGATCTCATCTGGGCCGGCCGCTGGGTCATGATTTTTGCAATCGTCGTGCTTATGCCCTTAACGCCTCTCATTCTCAACCTCTATTCGCCCTCTCAAGCCGCCCGCCCGATCATATTTATCTCTCTCATGATCGGCGCGCTCCCCATGCCCGTTCTCTGGGGCGAAGGCTACATTATCCCGGCAGCCACGCGCACAGCGGGCGACGCTTCCTTCACTTCCGTCATTTCTCTGATTGCCCTGGCCTGCGGCCGAATGTCCTCGGGCTACCTGTTCGCCATCACCCTCAAAATGGGCGTTCAGGGCGTATGGCTGGGTCAGCTGATCGAATGGATCATCCGCGCCGCCGTGATGACTAAGCGAATCAAGACCGATAAATGGATCCGCATAAGGTGAGTAAAGCCCGAAAGAAAAATTTCGGAAACCTGTTTCAAGAAAGCATAGTCCTCCGCGCTATAATGAGCCCATAAAAACAAAGGAGGACTTACTCATGAAAATAAGAATTCTGGCAATCGCGCTCATCGTCATCATCGGAGCAGTTGTTTTCGGGCTGAATCACGAACCCGAGCTGGAGGTCATCAACTCCTACATTCATAGAGGCACCTACAGCGGAAATATGAACTACAACACCTATACCTTCGAAATCAGAAACAATTCTTTCTTCACCGACATTGATTCCTTGGACTATTTCAACATCGTCTTCTATGATGACTTCGGAAATGCCATCGGCATGTGGTCGGCGGATCAATCGGATCTGAGGCAGCTGTCGCTGAGCACAAGAGACACGACAGTATTCCAGATTGACATTTTGGAAAGCGATCTTCCTTACAACAGCGGCTGGGATTATGACTACGAGTATTCTCTCACCTACTATTCGTAAAACAATCCGGCAATAAAGACAGAGCTTGTCGTCCGACACAAAGGCGACAAGCTCTGTTATGTTTTTCCGGTGAAATCACGACTCCAGATCCGTATTGTCCATATTCAGCTGCAAAAGCCATTCCGGCGTTCCGCCACGGTCGGTGGCGCGCTCAATCTGCTTCTCGTGCAGGCTCAGACAATCGCAGTTGGTTTTTATCCTGCGAAGAACGCTCGTAACGACATTTTCGATCTCGCTGTTTTCGGAATAATCCGCAAGAACCGCGTAATCGCATCTTCCCTGCAGAATCATGTTGTCGCTCAAATTCGTTTGTCCGTCCGCGTGCACCGCGATGGACGTTCCGCCTCTGGTTCTTGTCATCTTCATACAGGGAACGTCGGTTAAGCCGTCGCCGATATAAATCATATTGGCAAACGGCACGCGGCGCTTATATTCGGGGGTAAAGCCGTTTAGGTCGCGGTCGTTGGTTACATCGAGAATTCCCTTATTGATGCGGAACAAATACTGCGTCTTTGCGGTGTAGTTAACGGCGGTAGCGGGCCATTCGGCGATGCCGTCCTCGCCGTACACAAAGCTTGCGGCGAACACCGCCTTGAACGCGTCCGCAATACGCGATCCTTCAATGATTTCGCGAAGGCCGGAGGAAATGATGTAGTGTTCCACCGTCACCCCGATCTCCTCGCCGATTCTGCCTATTCTGTCAAACCATGTTTCAACGCCCGGAAAAAACTCGACCTCCTGACCGAGCTTTCCAAGCGATTCGCGCGTTAAAAGACGAGTGCCCGCGCTTCTTCTTTTCATCATCAGCATGTAGGCCAGCACGCTGTCCATGTCGTATTCGTCCTGCACCTTTTTGCATTCGCCCCAGAAAACCTCGGGCTCTACGTTGATTCCGGGCAGAAACGAATACTCCTGCATATCTCTGGGCGAGAGCGTCTTGTCAAAATCATAGATTAAAGCGGCAATCGGCTTCAAAGGCAGTTCCTTCCTTTCTGATAAGGCTGCAAAGCCGCTCCCGAAAAAAGGAGCGGCTTTCCATTCGTTAGGGCTTTTTGGGCGCATCGTCTGCATAAAGCGCAATCTGCGTGTCTGCATCGGCAATTCCGGTCACTTCAAGACCTGCGGTTTTCTGGAACAGCTGTACGGCAGTTTTGGTCTTGTTGCCGTAGTTTCCGTCGATCTCGCTGGTCAGATAGCCCAGATCCGCAAGCCTCGTCTGAAGCTTTCGAACCGCGCTTCCCTCGGAGCCCTTGGCAAGCGTGGTATAAGGCACGGGCGTACTGGTCGCTGCGGGTTCGGGCGTGGTCTGCTGAATGACTTCAACGCGTTCGCCCTTGATGATGGCGTCAAGCTGCGCGGTGGAGGTTGCGCCGGTCAGCACGGTGACCATGTCGCGCACGCTCTGCCAGCGGGCAGCGGACTCCGCCTCCTTTACCTCCGCCGTCTTGGAGGCGTCGGAAACAGAGAGCATATCGTTGGTAATGGAGTTATTGATGCTGGTTTGAATCGTCTTGAGCGCGTCGATGAACCGCGCGTCGTTCACATCGGGATCGCTCGGCATCATCTTGGAAATTGCATCCAGATCCGAAGAAATGCCCGCTGTGATGGCGATCATGCTGGAGGCCATGCCGTCGTAAGCGCTCAGGATTTCATTGCGGTAACTGTCGCTGGCGCGGTACTGCATAAGCTCAATACCGCTTAAATACAGATCATACGTTACGCCCTCAATCGGCGCTTTCTTGGTTTTTTCGGTGATATAGCTAAGGCCCATGATCACGCCGACCAATACGCCCACAACGATAACCGCCGCGCAGGCGTACTTTATGATCGCAATCGCCTTGGGGCTCAGCTTTTTGCGCCTTTCGTCGAATTCCAATTCCTCTTCGTTAAGCTCAATGCCTTCAAGCGCTTCATCGGAAATCTCTTCATCCGCATATTCCGTTTCTTCCGCGTTTGTTTCGTCCATCTCGGGCAGATCGTTCAGATTGAACGCGTTTTCCTCGTCCATCTCTTCAAACGCCTCGTCCTCGATTTCATCGATCTCAAAATCCTCTTCACGCTTTTTAAGGAAGGAAAACACGTCTTTTTTCATGAAGCCCTTCTTTTTCTTGACGGGCTTGTTTTTCTTCGCCTTTTCAGCCGCGGCTTCCTCCTCTGCTGGCTTGTCGTATCTTCCGGACTGCGCGTACTTGGACATATCGACAGAAGCTTCTTCGTCGTCCAGATTCAGATCGCGCGCACGGATTTCCTCAAACATTTCCTCGTCCAGCAGCTCTTCTTCCGTCTTTCTGCGCGTCTTCCCCTGCGGCTTTTTACCCTTCTTCTTCGTGGGATTCAGCGTTTCCTTCAATTCCTCAAGCTCCTCGTCGTTTAAAGAGGCGATCAGCTCCTGATCTTCATCGTCAGCCGTTTCCTTGGCGGCGTGCTTTTTGTTTCTGCGCTCGCGCCTTGAGGTTTTTTCTTCCTCTTCATCATCAAACGGGATTTCGTCCTCAAACGCTTCGTAGCCCTCGTCCTCGGCAATGGCGTGCTCGTATTCGGGATCGCCGAGATCGCTCATTTCCTCATCGGCATACGCCGCGTCGTCGTAAGCGTCCGTCTCGTACTGATCCTCGTCCTGCGCGTCATATATGGTCTCATCGGCGTCCGCCGGGATTTCCGCCTCAGACAGCGCGTTTTCATCTTTACGCGCAAAGTCCTCGTCGTAGACCTCTCCGTCCGGCTCGGTCTCATCGTAGGAATACACCTTATCTGACGTCGCGCGATAGGTGGTTCGGGCGTCCACTTCGCTTTCCGCCGCGGAATTTACGCCCATATAAGTAGTTTTTGTGTGGTTGGCAGGCAAACGAACCGCCTCGCCGGGCTTGGTTTTCATTTGTGCGCCCGTGTAAGGCTGGCCCTCAAAGCGGCTTTCACCGACCGCCGCACGGCAATGCGGGCAAACGTTGTCGTCGCTTCTAAGCGTTTTGCCACAATTGGAGCAGAACATCCGCGTTCCTCCTAACTATCAATCGGCAATCATAAATTGCCCTGTTTACGCCTTATCCGTTGTCCGTTTGGCTGTACATGGACGAAGACGGAGAATACTCCGTAACCGCGTCGGGACGCCTGATTTCCGGCTGAATCGTGCCCGGCGTTTTTTCGGGAATCATCCAGCTGAAATACAGAAACATAAGGAAAAACGCCGCTGCAGTTGCTGCAGCACGGTACGGAAGACGCAAAAAGCCACCGCGCCACAGGCAGACGACGCCCACGGGCGGCAACACAACCAAAAGCGCAATCAAAAGATACAGACGCTTTTTTTCCTCCTGCATCGTCTTGGGAGAGGACATATTTCTGGAATACGAGCTTTTTCTGCGCCCCGGCCGGGGACGCGTGCGCTCAAAAGTATTCGCTCTTGTTCTCTCTCTGCTTGACGCAGATTTCTTTCCGGCTCTGTCCATTATGCGTTCTGCGCCTTGATTTCTTCAAGCGCGCGGGACAGCTGATCGGGACAGCTCGTGCCGCCGCGGCACTGAATACCTTTTAAAAGGTCGATAACATCGTCGATCCTGCGGCCTTGCGCCAGCCTTGCAACACCCTGAGTGTTTCCGGTGCAGCCGCCGACAAACTGAACCTTTTCGATGATATCGCCGTTCATCTCAATCAGAATCTGAGAAGAACAGGTACCCTTCGTGCGATAAGTATACATACGCAATCCTCCGTGATTTTATCGTAGTAATTATACGCATATTATGAGGCGATGTCAAGTTTTCGCGTATTCCGGCTGAATCATCCCGCCGTTTCGGGCGATGAGCGCATATTGTCAGGATAGTCAAACAGTTCGTTCATCGTGACCATCTGATAGCCGTTTTCGGAGAGAATCGGAATCGCGTTTGAAAGCGCCTTCATGCCGGCGTCCGTCAGAGGATAGCTGAGAATTGCACCCGGAACCACCTTGTCAAAGGAGGAGGGCACACGCTCGTCCCAGCGAAGAATGCCGAGGTATCCGTTTCCTGCCAGCCACGAATGCAAAAATGCGTCCGCGTCGTCCTCTAAATCATTGGTGCTTAAAAAGTGAGGCGAATAGTCGCTTCCGACAATGGACTTAAGAATCTCCGTCTGCTCAAGGATATTTTCCGCCTTGTCCTCGTCAGCCAGCGTGCTCAGGCGCGTGTTGTCCATGGTGTGATTTTCAATTTCATGTCCGGCAAAGGCGACATTGACCCATGCGCCCTGATGCTGCCTTAGCTCGACTCCCGTCGGAACGAATGTGATTTTCGCGCCGAAGGTTCCCGCAAGACCCAAAAGCGTGTCGATATGCCCGGCGTTATCAAACGTGTCCACGACGATAGCCACCTTCTTTTCGCTCGTGTTCGCGCGTCTGAAAACGGGAAGCAGTCCCTCTTCCTCGGCAACGGGTCTTAATTCTTCGGGAGAAAACACGTTTTCATCGGTTTGATTAAGGACGTCCGGCGCGCCGGCGGCGGTTAGCGCCGTCTGCGGAAGGCCGGGAATTTCCTCCGGCTCTTTTTTCGCGTCCTTCCAGATCACAATGCCCAAAATGATGATTACGGCGATCATAATCACGGTAATCAAGCGATTGTAATCCACGCGATAGCTCTTTTTCGGTTTATCATTCGTCTCAATCGGACCAAATCTTCCGTTTTGCATATTATTTTGCCTCCCGGATCGTATATCCACCTGTATAATAGCAGTATTTATGCAATGTGTCAAGCATTATCGCAGTTTAGCCCCCGCCCAAGTATTGATTTTGCTTGTATAAACGAGTATAATAAAAGCACAAAAAAGCATGCGGAGGTTGACAGATATGTATATTCGCGTTGAGCCTTTCGGTCAGGTCGGCGGCAAAAAAGCCAGCCTTTATACCCTTAAAAACGCTTTGGGCGCTTTGGTCAGGATCACGGACTACGCGGGCGCAATCGTAGCAATCGAAACGCCCGACAAAAAGGGCAATCTGGACAATATCGTTCTGGGCTTTGGAGACGTCAAAGGCTATGTCAAAAACGACGGCTATCTGGGCGCGCTGATCGGCCCCGTCGGCAACCGCATTTCAAACGCCGGCTTCGCCTTTGGCGGAAAGAAATACGCCTTCACGGCCAACGAAAACGGCAAAACGCTTCTGCACTCCGGCTCCTTCGGCTTCCACACCGTTCTTTGGGACGCCGAGTGCGAGGCCGACGAAAAGAGCGCTCGCCTGACTTTAAAAGCCGATTTCCCAAGCGATAAAACCGGCTTTCCCGGAAACCTCAAGGCGACCGTCGTTTATACCTTCGACAATGAAAACGCGCTGACCATCGACTACAAAATCGAGTCCGACGCGCCCTCCTTTGCAAGCCCCACCAACCACACCTACTTCAATTTAGGCGGCCTTTCGGCAAAGAAGGTTCCCTCCATCGAGCGTCAGACAATGGAAATCTTCGCCGACTACTTTACCCGCGTGGATGCGGACTGCATTCCGCTTGAAAACGCCAAGGTTGACGAAACTCCCTTCGATCTGCGCCGCCCCGTCAAAATCAAGGACGGACACGCTCACGAAGAAACAGACGAGCAGATGAAATACGGCGCGGGCTACGATCACAACTTTATTCTGACCGGCGAAAAATGCGAAAAGACGGGCCTTCGCTTCGCTGCGCGCGTGACGGATAAAAAAACGGGCCGCATCATGAAGGTATATACCGATATGCCCGCCGTTCAGTTCTATGCGGGCAATCATTTGAGCCGCTATAACGCTTCTGAAAAACGCTACTATAAAAAGCGCCAGGGTCTGTGCCTTGAAACGCAGTTCACACCCGACTCCATCAACAATCCGGGCGCTTTCGGCTTTGACGTCGCCGTCATCACGCCCGAAAAACCCTTTACCTCCACCACCAAATACGTTTTCAGCGCCCAATAATCCATTTCCTTATCATTCATCCCGTTTCCGCCGCTTCCCTTTTCCGTCCCCCGCATTCGGAAAAGGGAAGCGTATCTGTCCCAATGAAAAAACGATATCCTCTCAGGAACAACGGTTTTCCCGCGTTTTTACGCGGGACAGAAACCGCGGCGTCGTTAACCGCGGTTTCGCCGCTTGGCAAGATACTTTTCGTATAACTACCAGGAGGACGCCATGATCAAAGTAAAAAACCTCACAAAAACATACCGCGTCTCAAGGCGAGACGCGGGCTTTTGGGCTTCCGTAAAGGCGCTTGGAAAGCGCGAAACCAAGACGGTTACGGCGCTTGACAACATCTCCTTTACCGTAAATCCCGGCGAAATCGTGGGCTACATCGGCCCCAATGGCGCGGGAAAATCATCCACAGTCAAGATTCTGAGCGGCATTCTTACCCCGGATTCGGGCGAAGTAACCGTAAACGGCCTGATTCCATGGAAACACAGAAAAAAATACGTTTCCGATATCGGCGTTGTGTTCGGACAGCGAACCCAGCTCTGGTGGGACGTGCCTGTGATCGATTCGTTTGAGCTTTTAAAGGACATTTACAAAACGGACGACGCCGTTTACAGAAGGAATCTTTCCCTGCTCACGGAAAGGCTCGATCTTCAGCTGCTCCTTCGAACGCCCACGCGTCAGCTCTCCCTGGGGCAGCGCATGCGGTGCGAAATCGCAGCGTCTCTGCTTCACGATCCCAAAATTCTGTTTCTGGACGAGCCGACAATCGGCCTTGACGCCGTGAGCAAAATCGCCATCCGCGCGTTTATCAAGGAGTTAAACCGTGAAAAGGGAACGACCGTCATATTAACCACCCACGACATGCAGGACGTTGAAGCGCTGTCCGACCGCATCCTGTTGATCGGAAACGGGCGCATTTTAATGGACGGCGCGTTTGAGGATGTGAAAAAGATCAAGCCCGACTACGCCTCCTTGGACGAGCTTGCCTTCCACCTGTACAGAAGGTACGGAATTACGGGAGGCGAGGCATAAATGAAAGCCTACTTTTCCTATTTCAGAATGCGGCTGATTCATTCCCTTCAATACAGAACCGCTGCGCTCGCGGGCGTGGCTACCCAATTTTTCTGGGGCTTTATGGAGATTCAGCTGTACCGCGCGTTTTATTCCGAGCACGCGGACGCGTTTCCCATGACGCTTTCATCGCTCGTTTCCTATATCTGGCTTCGACAGGCGTTTTTAATGCTGTTTAACACATGGACGTTTGAGGGGGAGCTGTTCAAAAGTATACTGGACGGAAACGTCGCATACGAGCTTGTGCGTCCTGCGGATCTGTATTTTATGTGGTTTGCAAGAACGGCGGCGGTGCGCGTCAGCAAAACGCTGCTTCGCTTCTGGCCGATTCTTTTGGTTGCGTTCCTTCTGCCCGCTCCCATCGGCATGCAGCTTCCGCCAAGCACAGGCACGTTCGCGCTTTTTATGCTGTCGGGCTTTCTGACCCTCGGCGTCACCGTCGCCTTCACCATGATCGTGTATTTTTCCTGCTTCTATACCGTCTCCGCAGACGGCATCCGCGCAATTCTCACGCCCGTCTCCGAGCTTTTGACCGGCGGCCTGCTTCCCATTCCCTTTATGCCCGCGTTTTTTCAGAAAATCATTACGCTTTCCCCCTTCGGCGCAATGATGAACGCGCCGCTGAGGATTTATTCCGGGAACATCACGGGAATTGAGGCGGGAAAGATCATGCTCCTTCAGCTTTTCTGGCTGATTGCGCTTACACTCGTCGGCATGCTCCTTCAAAGGCGCGGCATGAAAAAACTGATGGTTGCGGGAGGATGACAAAATGAAACTGTATTTCAAATTCTTCCTCATGCACCTAAAAAGCCGGATGGCGTACAAACGGTCGTTCTTTTTCTCCGTGCTCGGAAGATTTTTAACTTCCTTTACCACCTTTTTGACCATTGTGTTCCTGTTTGATCGCTTCCATGTCGTCAAGGGTTACACGCTGGGCGAGATTCTTTTGACCTCGGGCGTTACGCTTTTGTCCTTTGCGCTGGCGGAGATGTTTTTCCGCGGGTTTGATTCCATGCAGGTGATCATCAAGGACGCTCAATTCGACCGGCTGCTTTTAAGGCCCAGAAGCCTCGTCTTTCAGGTCATGTGTCAGATGATCGAATTCGGAAGAATCGGCATCGTCGTTCAAAGCGCGATCATGCTGATAATCGGTATCTGCGCCTCCGGCATCGAGTGGACGGCGGCAAAAGCGCTCGTCCTGTTTCTCATGATCCCAACGGGAACGCTTCTGTTTTCCTCCCTTTTTCTTCTGCATGCCGCCATATGCTTTTTCACGCTCGAAGGCATCGAGTTTGTGAACATACTGACCTACGGCGCGCGCGAATACGGCTCGTACCCGTTTGACGTGTACGGCGGCGCGCTTCTTAAAATCTGCACCTACATTATCCCCTACGCGCTTGTTCAATACTACCCGCTTCAATACCTAATCGGAAGAACCGATTCCGTCTGGTATGGGCTGATTTCCCTATTGGCCCCTGTTTTCTTTGTTCCGACATACGCCCTGTGGCGGCTCGGCGTAAAAAAATACAAGTCGGCAGGGTCGTAATGTTCCAAAAAGCCATCGGCTGCCGAAGACAATCATCGTCTGCGGCAGCCGCTTTTCTTATCCATAAACCTTCTCAATCGCCCGGCGCGTAAGTTCAACAAATTTTCCAAATCGCACAGGATCGTTCCTTACGGAATGCGTGTCTCTCAATATAATTTCCGGGTATCCCTCTTTTGCATCAAAAAGGCTTTGGGTCATATAGTTTTCGACGGCTTTTTCATCGAAAACCTCGCCCGCCAGATATGCCGGATTGGGTTTCCATGTGAGGATGTAATCTTTTTTAAGCCGCCCGGCCATTTTCTTAAGGTTTGCCCACGGGCAGGCCGCCACGCGGCGCAGATTTTTGATCGTGAGAACCGAATCCAGTTTCTCGGTCAGATCGTCGCAGCAGCCGTAGCCGTTTAAGCCGAAGGGCTCAAGCAGCTTTCGCTCGACGGGCAGAATGGTTTCGGCAAACATCTTCGGCGACACGCAGGAAAACTCCTGCGCTTCCGCAGCCGCCCATACGTTTTGCGTGTCCGCGCCGTTTTCGCCGTCTTCGGGAAGGTCACAGGTATAGCCGAGGCCACCGGTGTAATGATAGGTATGGTCGTCGTTTCTTTGAATCAGATGCATGCTCTGCGCCTGCTTTACAAGCCCCATGAGCCCCTCGCCCAAAAATTCGAATACGTCCTTCACGCGTTCCCCGTCATCGATAAGGTCGTAAAGCATATTGTCAAGCCCTCGGAAATCCGCATAGATGTGCGCGATATGAAAATCGAATATCTTGATGCCTGTGACGTTTGCCCTAAGGCAATCGCCCGCCGCGTCCATCAGCATCTGCCGTTTGCGTTCAGCGCCTTTTTCGTCCACGTCCAGAGACGGCTTGGTGAGCTTGTCAAAATCCTTTAAATCCTCGATCACCGCCACATGCCGCCAGCTTCCGCGCCCGCTTGCGGGTTTTCTTACGACGTCAAGTCCCCAATTTTCGTTAATCGGAATCCACGAAACCGGAAAATCAAAGATGTTTTCAACAGGCGTGTCGTCCTTTATGACCTCAAAGCGGAAAATGCGCTTTCTGAGCTCCAGCTCGATTTCACGCGCGAATTCATCTTCGCACGAAAGCGCCTCCGGCGGAAGAATCTCCGCCCACGAGCCTTCAGGCGACACAAAAACAGGGGGAACAGCGCCCTTTAAAGACGTGTGTCTGCGCCACAGGTCTCTTTTTTTATCCTCTTCGGGCATTTTTGAAATCTCGCTCACCCTTTTAGCAAGCTCTCGGATGACGCGCTTATCCTCTGCATTCACGGAGAAATCCCTCCTTTATATAGGAAAGATTCGATCCTGTTTTCATTTTCCCTCCAATCCGCATAAAAAAACTCCCCGGAATTTTTCCCGGAGAGGTCATCGGGGGGTATAACCGTTATTCGCCTTTTCTTCCGTCGCGCGCGGGCAGCTTTTCCTTGAAAAGAAGAGAAATGCACCAAAGACCCGCGATGCCGACGATGGTGTAGATCACGCGTGAAACAGTGGCTGCCTGACCGCCGAAAATGAACGCGACAAGGTCAAACTGAAAAAGACCTACAAGCAGCCAGTTGATGGCTCCGATGATGGTGATAACCAGAGAAGTGTTGTCAAGCATGGTTTTGCCTCCTTTTTGGACGCCGAATTTCGGGCGTTTACGGGTAGTATCTCCCGACGCTCCGTTTCTATGCGCGCAGAGGAAACTTTATGCCAAAATGTGTTTTTTTGCTCATTCAGGGCACAATAGAAGCATGAGTATTTGGAATTGGTGGGCGTTCGCATCCGCATGCGCGTGGATTTTTCTCTCAATCGTCCTCTCGCCCGTGTACGCAGTCATCGTTTTATCTCCGTCCGGCTTCGGCACGGGCGCGGGCATTGGCATACATGTAAACGCCGTTAAAAAAGCGCAGCTTCGGGCTTCGGGCATAAAAAGCAGAAAAAACAAGCGCACGCGCAGAATCTCTCTCAAAGTTATTACCTATTTAATTAAGCGCGTAAAAATCGAAAGGATCTTTCTAAGCGGCGTCGTGTCGTTTGAAGACGCAATGCATACCGCGCTCGCCTTTGCAGCGCTTAATGCATTATCCCAAATCAAGCCGCTTCATATTCAAAACGAAACACGGGCGGATTTTGCGCTTGGACGAACAAATATGGAGATCACGGGCATTTTGAGCGTCACGGCAGGGCATATTATGATTGCGGCCCTGAAGCACGCCGCAATTGCATTAAGGGAGAGATTTGATTTATGGACAAACACCCGATCGAAGGCTTGATGAATTCAACCATGGAAAGCATCCGCGATATGGTGGACGTAAATACGGTTGTCGGCGAAGCGGTTCAAACGCCGGACGGAAGCACGGTGATTCCCATCTCGCGCGTATCCTTTGGCTTTGTAGCCGGCGGCGCGGAATACAAAGTGAATGCGCCCCGTCAGGAGCGCGAGAACGCGTCTCTGCCTTTCGGCGGCGGAAGCGGCGCGGGCGTGAGCGTGTCGCCTATGGGCTTTCTGGTCATCAACAAGGATTCGATCCGCATGCTGAGCGCGAAATGCGACCAGCCGGCGCAGAAGCTTCTTGAAATGATCCCCCAGCTCACCCACGACATCACATCCCTCATCGACAAAAGAAACGAAAACGCATAAAAAACGCCCTGTCCGCATGAACGTTTTTTGCGAACAGGGCATTTTTCTATGAATCGCTCTTAATATCCTCGTACGTGACCCACCAGCCGTTTTTCGTATCGCCCAGCCACATGTATTCCTCAAGTCCTGCCGGCGGCTCGGGCGTATAGGGCATGGGAAGCGCATAGCACACGCTCGTTATCCTTCCGTTTTCCGCGCGAACGCCCACGGCGCAATGGTCGATGTTCGTCTCATCCGCCATTTTTGCGCGGATGAACACATATCCGTCCATGTCAAAGGGTTCATATCTCGGAAGCGTCATGAAAAGAAGCCTGAGACTTTCAATATCCTCCGGCCACGGCCTCGTCATATCAACATCCAAAAAGGAGGCGGCGCTTTTTTTCGCCTCCGTCTGCTCCGCAGGCTCCAAAGAAGCCGGTGGATCCTGTGCAGGCGGAGTCTGCTCATAATTCTGCGCCTCGCCTGACACCGGAACCGGCGCGTAGCTGACCGCGGGCGGCTCGACCATATTTTCCGGAATCGGCGTTTCTCCCAGGCTCGCTTCCTCGTTCAGCGCGTTAACAATCGCCGTCCAATCAAGCGAGCATACGCCGTTTATGCATCCGTACATGACGGGTGTTTTCATCCCGTTATCCACGCGGGAAACAACCGCCGCCTGCACCTTGTCAAGCTCCATTCCGGCTATGTTTCTGGGATCAAAATTGGCTAAAAGCGCCTTCTGACCGCGCTGCGCGTCCCTGAGCCTTCCAAGCGTCTGAACGCGCATTTTTCCGCCCCACTGGCCTAAAAAGCTCGCCTCCAATTCGTCTGTCGGCTGCGCCGACGTAGTCACAAAGTCCATGCTTCCGGTCAGCACCCGCTTTTCCAGCCGCGCATGGCCGCCATATCCCTTTTCAAGCCCGCGCAGCATGATCAGCTGGCGGCGATAATCATTCTTTGCCATGAACACGCCTCCCTCCTTACCGAAACTTATGTCTTTTCTTCCTCCGATATGTTTGTCTTTTTGACATGCGCATGCTTTTTAAACACATCCTTCAGGTTCGTCGGCGTCCGGCTTAAATCGTCCGGCGCGTCATCCCTCATCCGCCGTATCGAGGCCGGCCAGATCAGAACTCCCTTCGTTTTTTTCGTTTTCGCGCATTTGATCTGAAGCATTCAAAATCGCTCCTTTCCAAACCCGTCTGCCTTCATTGGATGCGTATCTCTTCGAAAAATTACAGAAGTATGACAAATTTTACAATTAATATGAGTTTTTACGGAGCGAAGGTATTGCCAAGAACAGAAATTGTGTTATAATAATTAGGCATAGGTATTGAATGGGCAAAAGTAGACTATATATACTTCGCCTGTTTTATGCGTAGGTTTGGCTTCGCGTGGAAACGTTTAAAGAAACAGATGAAAATACATCGCTTTGAGAGGCGGTTTACAAATGGCGTACAACAGCACAAACAATCTTCCCGAAATGAGCTATGAGGAATATAAACGCGCAATGGATAAAAAGCGCACCAAGGAGGGCCGGCGCACGGACGATCTGCCCGAGGCGTTTTTGAAGCTTTTTGAAAAGCACAACGTCGGTTTGCCTCAATCGGTCAAGCGTCCCGCGCCTGTAGAAGAAGCGGAAGCGGTATATGAGGAAGAGGAAATCCCTGCCGAAGAAATCCGCGAGGAAGCGGAGGAGGTCGGTTCAGCTTTCGGCTCCAGCCGCCGCGAAAGACGTCTGGCCCGCTCAGAGCAGCCGGTGGCGGAAGACGACGCCGCAGAGGAAGATTACGGCGAGGAATCAATCGACGAAGGCGAATACGAAGGCGATTATGACGAGGATGAGTCCGACGAGGACGATCAGGACGTGCCTCTGGCAGGTCTCAGCTTCCTCGGAAAAAAGCTCTCCGGCCTGATTTCAAACCGCAAGGGCAGAAAACAGGAGGAAGCCGAGGTTATCGATGCGTCGGACGCAGACGAGACTTACGAAGAAGCCGAAGATCAGGAAGAAGCCGAAGAAGCCTACGAGGGCGGGGAAACGGACGAAGACGAGGAAGCCTACGAGGGCGAGGAAGCCTACGAGGACGAAGAAGCCTACGAGGGTGAGGAAGCCTACGAAGAGGAAATCGCGCCCAAAGCCTCTTTCTCCGATCGAATCAAGGGCATATTCTCCCGCAAAAAGGCCGATGAAGGCGAAAATTGGGACGTCGAAGAGGACGAAAGCGCCTTTGAAGTGGACGACGATATGATCGAAGACGCGGCAGACGAGGAAATCCTTCCCGAAGAAGGCGAAGAGGAAATCCTTCCCGAAGAAGGCGAAGAGGAAATTGCCGGGGAAGAAACGATCGAAGAAGCGGAAGAGCCGATCGACGCGGGATACGACGATGAAGATGAAATTATTACCGAGGACATGATCGAAGAAATCTTCGAAGAAGAAACCGAAGAAGCTTTTGACGAGGACGCCGAAGAATACGAGGAAGAGGAAGAGGAAGAAATCGAAAAAGCGCCCAAGAAAAAAATGGGCTTCCTCTCAGGATTCAAGCGTCTGATCGGAAAAAAAGAAAAGGCCGAAGCCGAAGAAGATAACGCCGATCAGGACGATTGGACGGACGACGCGCAGGACGCCGAGGATGAAGCGGATTGGGCCGAGGAAACGGACGAAGAAATCCCCGCCGATGAAGCCGGCGAAGAAGACTACATCGAACATGAGGAGGATGGCGGCATGGATGAAAACCTTCAGAATTTGAATGAAGATGTGCTGTCCACAGAGGGCGCCACGCTTTCCAGACGTGAAAGACGTCTTTTAAGAGAAAAAGCCGAGCGCGAAGAAAGAGAACGACTCGATCAGTTAAAGGCGCAGGAGGAAGAAACCGAATCCCCCATCGACGTTTTTGAGGAAGAGGAAATCGAAGACGAAGACGTCAATGAGGAAGAAGCCTTCTCCGAGCCTGAGGATGAAAAGATCGGCGACACGCTGATGTTTGTGCCCGTCAGAAAGCGCGCGGAGGAAGCCTCCGCCGAAGAAAAAAAAGAAGCGGTTTTCCCGCCGGCGGACTTCATCGAGGAAGATGACGACGAAGAAGAAATCGAAATCGACGAGGAGGAAGAAGAACCCGCGCCCAAGGCCGGAATCCGCAGTTGGTTTCGCAAAAGCAGTAAAAAAACCGCGCCGGTAGTCGTTGAAGAGGACGAAGAAGACGAAGAGGAAGAACAAGACGACGAAGACGAAGCGCAAGAGGAAACCGAAGCGCCCTCTGCTTCCGTAATTTTCGAAGACGACGAAGACGAGGAAGAGGAACTCTTTGAGGAAGACGACGAAATCATTGCCGCTGTCGACGATGAGGACGAAGAAACCGAAGAAGAGGACGACGAAGAAGAAAACGAAGAAGACGGGGACGACGAAGACGAGGACGACGAAGCGGAGCAGAAGCCTGCCCGCCGCGGATTTTTCGGCTTCATGAAGAAAAAGTCCAAAAAGGACGAATTCGTCCATCAGGACGACGAGGACGAAGACGCCCCCGTGTATGAAGACGAAGAAGACGACGAGGAATACGAAGAGCCCGCTTCCGGCAGCGGAAGAAAAGCCAACGCGCCGGATATCGAGGAGGAAGACGACGAAGATTTTGAAGACGACGCAGACGAGGAAGAGGAAGTAAAGCCCGCTCGCCGCTTCGGAAGAAAAAAGCCCGCCGCCTATGATGACGACGACGAGGACGACGACTTCGAAGACGAAGATGACGACGAAGAAGATTTCGACGAGGACGACGAAGAAGAGGATGTAAAGCCTGCCCGCCGCTTCGGAAGAAAAAAGTCCGCCGCCTATGATGACGACGACGAGGACGACGACTTCGAAGACGAAGATGACGACGAAGAAGATTTCGACGAGGACGACGAAGAGGATGTAAAGCCCGCTCGCCGCTTCGGAAGAAAAAAAACCGTCTCCTATGACGAGGATGACGACGACTTCGACGTCGA
>JAFWZN010000011.1 GCA_017522345.1 Clostridia bacterium
ATGCACGGCGACGCGCAGTTCGCAGGTTCCTCCTCCGTTCCCGCGCACGTTGAGATGATGGGCTTCCTCGGCATGGGCAACAACCCCATGGTCGGCGCAACCGTAGCCGTAGCCGTTGCGGTTGAAGAAGCGCAGAAGTAAGCATAGATTTGCGCGAACTTTGAATCACTGTTAGATAGTTTCAGCCCCGTCATTTTGGAGTGATCCTGAATGACGGGGCTGTTTTTGATTATGAGGTTGATAGGATGAAGCGGCTTTTACGAGGATAAATGCAGAAAAAACAGTACGAGGGATATCAATTGGTATTATGGAGATGCTTGTTCACGCGAATACTTATGCATGCTCCAGAAATTCATAAATGGAAGCCAGACAAGAGGCGTCCGCGTTTTTTTCAGCGATGGATCGAATGAATTGCGCGTGCTCTTTGAGGAGCGGAAGATTCACATTTTTCGGGGCAGCGCCGGCAAAACTCAGAAAGTTTTCGCGCAGGATCCGCTTTTGAGAGGTTTCGTCGAGTGCAAGGCCGCGCATATTTGCTTCGGGAAAGTGGGGAATGGGGAATTCAGCGGGAGACGCAGAGAGGAGGGCGACGCCGGATTTGTTTAAATTTCTAACATATTCGTTTGACCATTGGTTTGATGTGTCGGTTCCGTACATGATGCGGCGGTTGTTCTTTGTGAAAAATTCCTGCCATGCCGGGATGTTTTTTGCGAAATCCACGTAGATTTCCCAGCCGGGGGTTGTATCGAACATGACGTTCGGATATTTTTCAACGATTTTCCAGCACGTATCCAGCTGCTCTGTAAAGTAGCCGAAATGCGCGAAGCTCCACCTGAGGGTGGGGTTTTTGTCCAGACGACGCAGGACGCAATTGAAGTATTCCTGCTGGGGCTTATATCGATCGAACTCATAGCACCAGCCGAGCGCGACTGCGTGCGGCGCCATGAGATCCTTATGCCAGAAGACGGCCGGGTCGGCGACATGGCAGATCATTGGAATGCCGCGCGACTCAAGCATATCAAACATATCGTCGTATATCGCGTCATCGAGCGACCGACCGACATGAAGATTATAGGTTGGCTTCATTTCAAGAAACTTTATACCGTCGCAGCCCATTTCAAGAAGCAGCTCAGCCTGATCCTTGAAGGGCATTTGGATATCTTTGTCGTAATAAAGGCCGCCGAAGACGCGCAGGCACATGCGTTTATAGTCTTGCTTATAGTGAAGGCAGATGATGTTGTTGTCGATCTTTGCATCAAGATAGGTGATGGCAAGAAGCGCCGCGTCGGTAATACCGAAGGAAACCATTTCATCAAGAATTCTATACATATCGTCCTTCGGATAAAAAGCGTGCACATGGCTGTCGGCTGCGGGCGGATATGTAAGCAAAGATACCTCTCCTTTCGTCTAAACGCTTCTTCGTCTTTGGCAAAACGGGGATACGGTTTTATTTTATTTGGCTGTACATCCAGCCGTTGTATTCGTTCAGGAAGTCCTCGGCATTTTTGATCATCCGAACGGAAACGGTATTTTCGTTGCGGAAGCCGAAGGTTATAACGAGGGAACCAAAGTAGCGGTCGATGATCTGGATGCGGATTTGAAGCTTTTTCTCCTCAATCCAGCCGGCGGAGGCTGCGCAGCGATATTTGAAGCCGGTTTCATCATGAACATTGCCGTATTCGTCGGAATAGCCAAGCTGAGGGAATTGAGAAAAAACATTCTTCGCCATACCGAAGGGAAGCGTCTTTTTGCCCTGTGCGTTTTCATAGGCAAATACGCCTTCATCGCCCGCAAAGTCCAAACGGAACCATTTGATCTTCATTTCGTTTTCTTCGCAGGGGAAGATTTTACCGGAAATGCTCCGTGCAAACTCTGAATGCTTGCTTCCCATAGCTGAAGGCAGCTCGCTGTCGATGCTGACGTCCTTCTTATCTGGAATCAGGATATCGAATATGGCTCTGAAGAGAATTTCAGAGGCGTATTCATTGTATTGATTGTCGCCGGTACAGACAAAAATGAAATCTTTTTTCGGAATGCATACGGCATACTGGCCGCCCATGCCAAAGAAGGAGAAGCCGTTTTGTTCGTTCATCCAGATCTGGTAGCCGTAGCCAAAGTGGTTGTGGGCGCGCTTGCATTCAAGATCATTGGTTGTCTGACAGCTTGTCGCAGCATCAAGGTATTCCTTGCTTAAAAGACGTTCGTCTTCCCAAACGCCTTTGTTCATTACAAAGCGTGCGAAATTCATGAGCGCGCGGGGGGTGCAAAGAAGCGCTGAATCGCCCCATGATACGCCGTCGGGCGATTTCAGAATATGCGCGTTTTCAAAGCCGCCCAATCTGTTGAGGATCTTTTTCTTAAGGTAATCAAGAAGGCTCATGCCGCTTACGCGCTCAACCAGTGCGCCAAGGATATAGGAGCCGGTGGAATCGTAGTCGAAGAGCGTTCCGGCGGGACGGTTTGGCGTTTGCTCAAAATAGAATTTTGTGCGGTCATAAACGCCTTCCTTGAACCAATTGATTGCGTACATGGAGGTTGACATCATCAGCATGTGGCGAATGGTCTGCGTTTTTAGAAGCTCAGGCACATTTTCCGGGAGCTTGTCTGGGAAATAAGAGATGATGGGATCATCCAAATCGATTTTTCCTTCGTCTGATAAGCAGCCGATCGCAATTGAAACAAAGCTTTTTGTGACAGAATACATTCTGTGGGGCATATCCTTGTGAAAAGGCGCCCAGTATTTTTCAAAGAATATATCATTTCCTCGCAGCATGAGAACAGAGTGCATGTTTAAGCCGCGGCGCTTTAATTCCTTTAAAAAGCGTTCAATGGAGGAAGCGGAGATCCCCGCTTTTTCGGGTGTGGTATATCCGATCATTGTGTTTTCTCTCCCGATGGTTTTTTTTCCATTGTATGAATTGGTGCGGCAGTTGTGAATAGAAGCGGTCAAAGCGTCTCGTGCGTCATGAGTGTGAATTGCCGGTAAGTAATCTCAAGGCCGGTTTTTTCGCCTTTTTCAAGCTTGTAAAGCGCGTCTATGATGGCGCGGGTCATGTTTTCTCTTGACGGCGCGCCTCCCACGTGGGGTAAAAGCGTTATGTTGGGGGCGTTTCTGAAGGGAATGGACGCGGGATGATCCTCATCCTCGTATACGTCTAATGTTGCGTACAGGCGGCCCTTTTCGAGCTGTGCAAGAAGCGCCTTTTCGTCGATCAATGCGCCGCGTGCACAGTTGACGATATGCGTTCCGTCAGCCATGAGGGAAAGAACGCGCTGATCCACCATGTGATAGGTTTCCCTTGTTTTGGAGGCCTGAATGGTGACGGCGTCGCGGCCGGACACGGCCTCGTCTATGGAAGAGGCAAGGCGTGAAAACGGCCACTGGGAAAGCGTTTCTTCCTTTATATAGGGATCAAAAACGACGACTTCCGGCGCGAAGGGTTCAAGGAGCGTTAAAAGGTTTCTGCCCACCATGCCAAGGCCGATAAAGCCGATTTTTGCGCGGAAGAGCGACTTGCTGGGCGTTTTCTCCTTCGGCCAGGTTTCGCCGGACAGCATGCGCATATGAAGATCGACATTACCTCGTAGACTGGTGATCAGGTGGCCCAAGATGGCTTCTGCAACGTATTTGCTCATTATGCTGTTTGCGGTTATGACGGTAATGCCCTTTTCAAACACGCTGCCTGAGCATACGCCTGCGACAGAGCCTGCAGCATGGGCGATGATTTTGAGATTCGGGCAGGCGGAAAGCACATCATAAGTGAATTTTGGCGTGCACCAATGTGTGATCACGCATTCAGCGTCCCCGATTTCGCGCACCCATTCTTCCTTGGTTAGATTTTCGGAGGATTGCCGCCTGAAATCGTGGTTTTTGTGAAGCTCCTCAAGCATAGCTTCGGGAAAATAGGTTTTCCACATGGCGGTATCGGGAACGGAAAGGTACACTTTCATCTGTTTTCACGCCTTTTTTATATAAATTGGGAAAGCGGGCATGCGCGAGAAGACGCATGCCCGCAAAGTGCTTTGCAAGCACCTTCACGATTTTTGAAGGATTAGAACTTACCGAGCTTCTCGAACATTTCGATAATGATGGGCTCGACATCCTCGAAGCCGGCCTTTACGGCGTCTTCGCGGAACTGTTCGATGCCTTCATATACGTCGATCTGACCGAGGAGAGCTTTATTATAGTAGATGCCCCAGAGGCTGTCAAGGCTCTTCATGACTTCGACGTATTCGTTGGGGAATACGATACCTTCAGCGTAGATGGGCGCGCCGGGTACCTGAGGAATGGAGCCCATGAGCGGGAGGCTGTTGATGAAGTCGTTGTTCGCCTTGTCTTCGGGGGTGCGGCTGGAATCAACAGCAGCCTGCATGCCGATGGTGCGGAATCTGCGGCAGCGGCCACCGAGGTAGTCCTTGCCTTCGTTGTTGGCTTTGATCTCTTCGATATAGGTTCCGTTATAGTCGAACTTGCCGTCTTCGGTGACGTCCCAGTTGACGCCGCGCTCGCCGTAGCTGACCTCCCAGTAGGGAGCATCGTAATCGATGTTTACTACGTCGCCGCCGTCGTTGCACATGTAGTCGAGAAGGGCGAGGATGGCGTCGATCTTGCCGGCGTCAACGGCCTTCTGGCTGATGCAGTATTCCTGACGGAGAATGCCGTCCATGGGGAGGTAGCCCTGATCATAGATGCCCTTGGGGGTCTTCATGGGACGCCAGTCGGCTTCGGGATTGAGCTTTCTCATATCTTCAGCCTGAGTGGTGGAGCAATAGCCGAAGGAGAAGCCGATCTTACCGGCAACGATCTTGTCGCCATGGCCGTTTCCGAGTTCGTTGGGATCGAGGATTTCGGGATCGCAGGCGCCTTCAGCGATGAGGGAGCGCATGAATGCAACGTATTCGGCAACCTGTTCGGTCTTAAAGCCGATTTCTACGCCGCCTTCAGTCAGGTACCAGGTACCCCAGCCGCCGCCCATGTTGGTGCTGATGCCGTTGTAGATTCCGCCGTAGCTGGTTCCCCAGGTGTCATCTTCGCCGTTGCCGTCGGGATCGTCATAGGTGAAAGCAATGAGAACGTCCTTGAGTTCTTCCATGGTCTCGGGTACGTCAAGGCCGAGGTTCTCCAGCCAGTCGTAGCGGATCCACGGGGTGGGGCCGGCGAGGGAAGCAAAGGTCGCGGGGATGGCCCAGATGTGGCCGTCATCACGGCGCATCAGTTCCAGCGCAGCAGAGAACTCTTTTACATTCTGGAAAAGGTGCGGTACGCGCTCGGGGGTGATGTATTCGTCCAGGGGAACGATAACGCCGTCCGCGCGCAGTTCCGTGGTCTTGTCGCCATAGCTGTCGATGATGTCCGGTACTTCGCCGGAAGCAAGCAGCATGGTGAGCTTTTCTTCGGGGGTCTGTCCGACGGAGGTTACGTGGACATACTTGATGTTGAGGTCCTTAAGAACCTTCTGAACGATGTAGCTGTCCTCGGGCAGCTGGATGTCTCCGCCTTCGCGCCAGAACCAAACGATTTCCGTCGGTTCTTCTTCGAATTCGGCGAATGCAAAGCCGGTGAACAGCATTGCAAGCGTGAGAAGAAGGGTGAGTAAGCGTTTCATGGTCAGTCCTCCTTATTTTTTTTAAGCCCCAATACCTTTGAGGCAAAGGTTTCAAATTGGTTATCCCTTCAGGGAACCCATCATCATACCTTTTACAAAGTATTTCTGAAGGAAGGGATAGACGCAAACGATCGGAACGGTGGAGCATACGATGGCGGTTGCCTTGAGTGCGTCCGCCGGGGGCTGATAGCCGCTTTCGTAAAGGTTTCTCAGTTCTTCCGCGTCGCCCGTAATGGTCATTGCGGATACCATTCTGTGAATATATACCTGAAGCGGAAGCTTCTTGGGATCGGAAAGATAGATAACCGCGCCGGTGAACATGTTCCACTGGCCGACCGCGTAGAAAAGGGTGAAGGTGGCCAGCGACGGGAGGGAAAGCGGCAGAATGATCTTGAACAGCAGCTTGTAGTCCGGGCAGCCGTCCACCTGCGCCGATTCCAGAAGCTCGGCCGGAATGGTCATAAAAAAGTTTCTTAAGTACAATACATAGGTGGTGCTGAGCAGTCCCATGATGCACAGGCCCAGCATACTGTCCAGAAGGCCATAGGCTTTTGAGACCAGGTAGCTCGGGATCATGCCGCCGCCAAAGAACATGGTGAATACCATGACAAAAGTGATCTGATTTCTGAACGGCAGCCTCTTTTGCGCAAGAACGAAGGCGGCGATAAAGGTGGAAAACATGTTGATGGATGTACCAACAAACACGAAATACAGCGTGTTTTTGAGCGACTGCATGAATTCCGAGCCTTTTCCGAGAACGAAGCCGTAATAGTCAGCCATGAAGCGGCTGGGCCACCAGATGACGGCGTTTCCCAAAAAGTCCTCGGGCGGAGCGAAGGATTTCATAATAACGACATAAAACGGGAAGAAGGTGACGAGGGCAAGTAAGGTCAGAATAATGTAGTTGAATACCTGAAAGATCTTTTCGCCGCGCGTCATTCGCTTGTAGAAGCGGTGCTTTTTGAGCTTTGCAGGCTGCTGTGTCATATTGAAATCCCTCCTCTCAGAACAAAGAGTTGTCTTCGGAAATCTTTCTCGTGATTCCGTTTGCGGTAACCAGCATGATCATACCCATGATCGACTGCAAAAGACCTACGGCGGTTGCAAACTCAAACTGCGCCTGTTTAAGGCCCTTATTGTATACAAGAAGGCTGATAACAAGGCCGGTGTCGTAGGTAACCGGGTTTACGAGGTTGAAGGTCTGTTCAAAGCCTACATCGAAGAAGCCCGTGAAATAGAAAATGAGCTGCATACTGATGATGTGGGAGATGCCGGGGAGGGTGATGTGCCATACCTGCTGAAGCTTGTTCGCGCCGTCGAGCGTGGCTGCTTCGTACAGCTCCTGGTTGATACCGGTCAAGGCTGCCAGATACAGAATCGAGCCCCAGCCAATGCCCTTCCAGATGCCGGAAATGACAATGATCGAGCGCGTGTAGCGCGAGTCGCCCATGAAGTAGATCGGCTCTCCGCCCAAGGCTTTTATGACGGTGTTGACAAAGCCCGAAGAGGGGGACAAAAGCGAATACACAAGGCCGCCGACGATGGCCCAGGAGATGAAGTGCGGAAGATAGGAAATGGTCTGAACGGTGCGCTTGAACTTGATTGCGCGGCACTCGTTTAAAAGAAGCGCCAGAATAATCGGCATGGGGAAGGAGAAAATCAGGCACTGCAAATTGATGATCAGTGAGTTTACAAACGCAATTCTCAGAAGCTGGTCGTCTAAAAGGTACTCAAACCAGTGAAAGCCGTACCATTGGCTTCCGGCAAATCCCTGATAGGCATTGTAATCAAAAAACGCGATGGAAATGCCGAACATCGGCACATAGGAAAACATGATGTACCACACAAGTATGGGCAGGATCATCAGATAATACCACTTGAAGCGGTTTAACTGTTTTCTGATCGGTACGCCCTGTTCCAGATTGAAATTCATCTATTTCACCTCCGGTGCTTCGTTCACTTAATAATACCGGAAACCGCTGTAACCGCTGGGGTTATCGTTAACCTTAAGGCCGGAATAAATTCCGTTTCGGAACTCGGCGGCCAAAAACGGAGATTTGCCGACAAAGAGCGGGGGAACGATGGCCTTTGAAAACGCCTCGCCGAAATCCCAGTAACGGGGCGGCGTGTCGATGAAATCAGGCTTTTCGCGCCACCAGTCCGCATCGCCGTTTTTATCAAAGAGATTATTTACAAAATTGTGTACGTCCTCTTTGTTCATCACCTTTGCGGCTTCGGCGGCCTGCATGGCGTTTCTTAAAGTCTTTAAGCGGATGGACGCAAGCGGTTTTGCGATTAAGAACGCTTCACCCGGATAGAACAGAAGCTCTGTTCCGTTTCCAACGGGCGTTTTTAAAGGATCCTTGCCTGCGCCCGTCGTGTTCCACACGCAGAATCCGTCCGCGCCCGTCATCATGCAAACGATTGGCCACTGATACAGGGACAAAAGGCTTGTTCGCATATCGTGGAGCACGCTGCCGTAAATCCAAAGCGTGTTTCCGTATTTTCTAAAAGCGTCTACGCTTTCAGGGTACCAGTTGAACATGCCCTCACCCGCGACCCAAAGCTTGCAGTATTCGGCAAAGCGGTGGTTGTTGTGGTGAACGCCGAAATAGTTTGAGGAATCGATTCGGACGATTACGGAAGCCTTGGTGTCCTCGTATGCGCCCTTGATGACGTCATACCACCTGTCCATGACTTCTTCGTCGTGCTCATACCAGATTTCATCCGCTGTATAAGGGAAAAAGCGGTAATCCTTTTTATGATTCAAAAACAGCTCAAAACGCGTTTTCATCCAGCCTTTTTCTTCAATATGGCGGACAAAATCATTCAAAACTCTCCGATACTCGGTCCTGTATCCCTTTTTCCCCCATTTTTCGTAGCTGGCGGGCCAGCCGAGATGGAAGGGAAGATACATATATTCAACCGGCTTTTTGCTGACGCGTGAATCTTCAAACGCGCTTCCGTCAAGAAGCGGGCCGAAATGCTTATCGAACAGCGACCAATCGGAAACATGCATGTCCTTTCCTTCGCCGGAAAGAATGGGCGCAAAGCCTTCCTTGATCTTGCCGGAATGGCGATAGGGGAGATTGTGGAAAAGCGATCTGTGCTCGCGCGCCATTTTATAATATTCATGCTCGAGCGCGATATAGCTTCCGTCTCTGTATCGGTCGGGATTTTCGCGCATGGAAGGATACTGCGGCGAAATGGCGTCGGCATAGTTGTTCAGGTCGCAGGTAATAAGGCCTGTCTCGGGCAGAACGGTTTCGGAAACCATGAGGTTTACCGAAAGCGTCTTGGGCTTGCCGACGCATTCCAGAATAACAGAGACGGGATTTGAGCCGGTTTTTGCTTCCGCCGGAACGAATACGTCGGCCCAGATGCAGGCGATATTTTTGGGAAGAAGCTGTTTTGCCCAAAGAGATCCGTCTTCTTTCAACGGAACAAGGCAGTCCGGCGTCAGGGAGTCGTCTGTTTCAATGAACCATTCCTCAAAAAGCTCGATCTGGATGCTTGCATCGCTGCATGCGGCTTTTGCTGAAAGCGCATCCTTGTCCGCGTTTTCGACAATGATCTGAAAGCTTGAAAATCCGCCGCGCGGCGCGATCAGGTTCAAAGAGGAGATTTTCTCGGGAATGGTGCCGGTTTCAAGAATCAATCCGTTTGCACCGTTGATTCTCACAAGGTCGGAAAGTAAATATGCGTTCATACCATCTTCCTCATATGTCGTTTGCTTCGTCGTTCATGATGAGAAATTCAAGCGCGCCCACGATTTCGTGGTCGGAATTGTACACGGGGAAATAGGTGGAGGCGGAGCAGTCCCGCGCGTAAGGAACGCCCTCTTCGCCCGAAAGCGCTTTAATCTGGCTTTCATTTGCGTTTATTTCCCGCCAGCCTTCAACCGGCAGGACGCTTGCGCACACAATGGGCTCTACCACATTTATTTTTCCGGCGCGCGGCGTCCATAGAATTAAGGAATACTTAAGCTCCGGATGAATGCGCTCGGCCTTCATAAGCGAGGCTTTGACGACGTTGAAAGACTCAAAATCGTAGTCGACATGGCCTGTTTTGTCCAGAAGGAGCGTTTCAACCCGATCGCCGTCCAGATACATGCGTGCGATTCGGGCAACTTCCGTGAGCGTCAAACTGCGCATTTTTTTCGCCGCCTTTCGGTCAGTTCAGCTTTTTTACTGTGTCGCGCTCCATGAGGGAGGCGCTGAAATATTTCTGATGAACAATCTGGTCCGTGCCGTTTTGGATCATGTCGATGATCATTTCCGCCGCAGTTACGCCGATTTCCTTGATGGGGCGCTGCATGCAGGTGAAAAACGGGCGGAAGGTCTGCGACCAGTGAGGACAGCCGTAGATCATGACGGATAAATCGTCCGGCATGATTACGCCGGTTTCGTTAAGCGCACGCACAACGTGAAGGGAAAGCCTGTCCTTCGCAATAAAAAGCGCTGTCGGCTTATCGGGCAAACGCATAAGCTGAGCCGCCGCCTGCGCCGCTTCTTCTTCGTTTTTTGCAAGACGAACGTATTCGTCCCTTACAGGAATTCCGTGTTTTTTAAGGGCTTCCTTGTATCCGTCCGTACGGTCGGTTTCGGTTGTGACGATGCTTTGCTGGTTGATGATGGCTACTTTGGCGTGCCCCATGCCGATCAGGTATTCGCATGCGTCGAACGCGCCCTTTTTATTGTCTACGGTAACCCTGTGGAACTCTTCTTCGAATTGTACGAGACGGTCGGCAAGCACGAGGCGGATGTTTTTTTCCTGAAGCGCGCGCATGGGCGCGGGATCCTCGTTGACCGGCATTACGATCATGTTCCTGCAGCCATAAGACAGGTGATTTTCGATACAAAGACGCTGCTTTTCAAGATCTTCAGCGGAGTTGCCGATGATGATGGACATGCCTTCCTTCCAAGCGCGCTGTTCAATGCCGCTGATAACCTTTACGAAGAAAGGATCTTCCATATCGCTGACGACAACGCCGATTAAAGGGCTTTCAAGGCCGCGCATGGTTCTGGCAATAATGTTCGGATGATAGTCGTATTCTCGGGCGATGGCGAGAATTTTTTTCTTGGTGCTTTCGCTGATGGCGCCTTTTCCGTTCAGCACCTTGGATACAGTATTCATGGATACGTTTGCGGCTTTAGCGATATCGTTTAATGTGACGACTTTTTTCATATATGCACAGCTCTTTTCATTTACAATGCAGGTTTAAATGTTAGGGTTAACGTTAACCTCCAGCAGATATAAATATTTGACGGCGTTCTTGTCGCATGTGCGGCATATGCAGCAGGCTCTGATAACAAATAATACCGTCAAATGGAAGATTGATAATTTTGATCGACAATGTAACTATAACACAATAATTATTCTATGTCAATTGCTAAATCATACATAAAACAGATTTTTTGTTGCTGTAAAATCGAGGAATTGACAAATTTATAAAAGCGTGCATAATATTAACAAACTACAAGGGGGGGAATGAGTATGGATCGAAAGACTCTGGCGCGGGAACTTTCGCTTATTGGCGTTCAGAAGAATTCTGTAATCATTGTGCATTCGTCGCTGAAGAGCTTTGGCTTCATGGAGGGCGGCGCGGAAGCTGTCGTGGATGCGCTTATGGATGTTGTGACCGAGGGAACGCTCATTTTTCCAAGCTTCAATCATGGCGCTCCGTATGAGAAGGGAGAGGTATTCGACATACGCTCGACCCCCACGATAAACGGCGCAATTCCGGAGGCGTTCAGAAAAAGAAAGGGCGTAAAAAGAAGCATGAATCCCACGCATGCTTTTGCCATATATGGAAAAGACGCCGAAGAAATTGCAGCTGCGCACGAAAAATCGCCCGCCGTAGGCGAAGGTTCGCCGCTTGACTATCTGTACAAGCATGACGGATGCGTGCTTCTTTTGGGTGTTGGCTATAACCGAAACACGTTTCACCATTATGTCGAAACCGTAACGAATGCGCCGTGTCTTTATCCAAGGGGCGAAGAATACGACGTCATTGACGAAGACGGTGCAAAAAAGCGCGCCCGCACATGGAGCTGGCGCGAAAAAAGCTGCCCGATCAATGATCCGGCGAAATATGCGCCTATGATGGCCGAATTTGAAAAGACGGCTATGCTCGGAAGCTGCAAAATAACCTTCTTTAGGGTGCGCGACTGTTTTGAAGTGGTCAAAAAATGTCTTTTAGAGGGTATTTCCGATCATCCGGGCTGCCTTGAGTGTCCCATTCGCCCGCGCGTCTGCGAATATTCCGTTTTTGATTCGGAGGAAGAAGCATGAACGCATTTGACAAATTCAATTGGGACAGATGCCTGTCCTATGCGCGCGGGATCTGGGAAAACGACCACAGGCTTACAAACAGCGCGTTTTTGAAAACAGGCGAATTCGTCGAAAAGACGATGCGCGATATTGGCCTTGAAGAAGTTGAAGTGCTCAAGGCGCATGCCGACGGACGCACAAGATATGCCGAATGGGTAATCCCCGAGGCTTGGGAAGTGAAGGGCGCGCGCCTTACATATGAAGACGGAGAAATCATTGCCGACTATGATGAAAACCCGTGCTCTCTGAGCATGCGAAGCGCAAAAACGCCTGCGGGCGGCATTTGGGCAGAAGTTGTGGATGCGGACGGGCTTGCGCCGGACGAGTGGATGCGGGGAAAACTGCTGCTTACTTCTAAAAGCGCTGCAAGCATCAGGGACAACGCATTGAAATTCGGCGCGGCAGGGATTTTGTCGGACTTTTTCCCGATGTATAAAGGCATTCGCGAATCCCGGGAAGAGATGACGGGCGTTTCAAGGTGGGACGTTGAATTTATTCCCGAGAGAAACGATACGAACCTGTTTGCCTTCAGCATTACACCCGAAAGGGGAGACGGATTAAGAAAGCGCCTGAAGGCGGGCGAAAAAATCAGGCTGCACGCGCAGGTGGATACGGAGCTTTTTGACGGCTATGTTCCGGTTGTTTCGGGCGCGATTCTGGGCGAAAAGCGCGAGCTCGGCGAGATTTTTCTTTACGGACATCTCTATGAACCCGGCGCAAACGACAATGCCTCGGGCTGCGCGCTTTTGCTTGAATGCATGAATATCTATGCGGATATGATCAGACGCGGAGAGGCGAAAAAACCGCAAAGAACCATTCGGCTTGCGCTCGGTCAGGAATGCATGGGATCGAACGCTTATCTTTTGAAGCATCCGGATAGAAAAGGACAAATGTGCATTGTCGCCGATATGGTGGGAACCGAAAAAATCGATAACGCCACCTTGGGCGTATGGCATTCGCCGTTTGCTAATTGGTCGTTTCTGGACGACCTTATTGAGGAAATCGTCGAAAGCGCAAAAGAATTTGGCGATTTTGAGCATAAGAGCCGTCCGTATGGCATTGCAACTGACAATATGCTGGGCGATCCGTGCTTTCATATGCCGACGGTCGCCCTGATCACCGAGCCCGCAAAGAGCTATCACTCTTCCATGGATACCCCTGAGCGCTTAGAGGAAAGCGTTATGCGCAGAAATGCGTGGATCGTTTTTGAAATGATCAAAGCGCTTTCAAATGCACAGGATGAAGCGGATCTGCCGTGCGAGTATAAATATACTGAACGCATGAAAGAGCATGCAAGGACGGCGCTTGAAAAAACGTTCTGGGAAGCAAAAATCCATTCCATGCAGGCGGAAAAGCAGGCGTTTTTAGGAGGGGAAACATCTTGTCTGAATTTATGTGATTTTTCGCTTCCTGAGA
Source organism: Clostridia bacterium (assembly GCA_017522345.1). Taxonomy (GTDB): domain Bacteria; phylum Bacillota; class Clostridia; order Christensenellales; family Aristaeellaceae; genus SFHK01. Next base: position 13,356 of record JAFWZN010000011.1, read on the forward strand.
CGCCGAAGGACATTTTGAATATTTACGTTACACGCATAAAAGATGGGTGCATGACGCTTGACAAAATTGATCCTCTGAGCGGACGCAGGTTTGAAACCGCCTGGAACACCCACCTTCATCGTCCGCTTTACTGGGCAAACGGCAGGAGAAACGTATGGGAAATCGCTTGCCTTGTCGCCATGGAGGAAGGAAAAAGCGATTATTCGGCAGCATATGACGAATGTATGAGCCTTTTCCGCGCGCTTTCGGAAAGCGGCGTTGTAACGATGACGGAATAAGGCTTTCGGATGGTTTTATAAAATGAAGCCGCTTCTTTTATCGGAAGCGGCTTCATTTTGTATAAATCAGAGTTTCTTTGCCATTTCGAGGATTTTTTCAAGCTTTCCTTCTTCGTTGAGGCGCAGGATGGTTTCGGCAAGCATGCTGTTTGCCCAGGCGAACCAGGGGCGGGTGAAGTCTTCGGGCTTGTTGGGGTCGAAGGATTCGTGCATGAAGCCTGTGCCGCCGTGGGTAGAGAGGAGGTCTTTTACAAGGCGCGCGATCTCTTCATCCTCCGTTGCGGTCATGGCCTGAACGCACAGGGCGATGGGCCAGATATAGCCGGCAGGGGAGTGGGGGCTGCCTACGCCCTTGGCGAGCGCGCCCTCGTAATAATAGGGATTGTGCTTGCTTAAAACGAATGCGCGGGTGCGTTTGTAGAGGGGATCATCCTTTTCGCAAACTTCAAGGTAGGGAAGCGCCAAGAGGCTGGGCACGTTTGCGTCGTCCATCAGCACGTAGTTTCCGTAGCCGTCGGTTTCATAGGCGTAGATTTCGCCGAGAGCGGGGTGATTGACCTTTCCATAGGCCTCTACGCCCTGTGCGATTTCCTTTTCAAGGCGCTTCGCTTCCTTATAACTTTCCTGATCGTCCAGAATTTTTGAAAGCATCTGAACGCTCTTCATGGCGCGCACGGCGAAGAGGTTTGAGGGAATGAGATAGCCCAGCACGCATGCGTCGTCCGAGGGACGGAAGCCGCACCACGTCATGCCGGTAACCTTGACAGGCGCGCCCTTGCCCTCGTGAGACAAAGTGTCCGACGGCGGGCAGTCGGAGCGGATGAAAAGATAGTCGCTCGTTTCGTGATTCTGCTCGGTTGCAAAGACCTTCAAAACGGTTTTGATGGCCTCGTGGAAATTGCCGCTTAAAAAGGCGGTGTTCCCGGTTTTGTTTACGTATTTTTCAGCCAGCCACATGGGATAGCAGAGGGAATCAATTTCGTACTTTCTCTCCCAAACCCAGTCGCTTGCGCGGGGGAAATCGTTGTAGGGCTTAAAGGAATTTTCCTCGCGGTTGAAGGCGTTGGCGTAGGGGTCGCGCAGGATGCAGTCGGCCTGACGGGAGAGAAGCCCCGCGATCATTTTGGAAACGGCTGCGTCATCCGCAAATCTCATGTAATGAAGCACCTGCGCCGTCGAGTCGCGCAGCCACATTGCGGGGATATCGCCGGTGATGACGAAGGTGTCGGTCTCGGTTTCCTTGACGGTGGTTTCGATGGTGCTTAAAAAGCAGCGCTCGAAGATCTCCCAAAGATCGGGATAGGCGGAAAGAATATCTTTAAGGGGGGCAATTTTTCCTTTCAGGGCGTCAAAAGCGGACATGAAAATCGCTCCTTTCATAATAAGGCGTTCATGATTCTATTATAATCGAAGAATAGGAAAAATGATAGAGGGTTTTATCTATAAATTTCGCTTTTGCGGTTTACTTTTACGGATAAGAAAGTATAATAAAAGAAAAAAGAAAGAGAAGGCGAAGATGGATTCGGATTTATACAGACACATAAAAGAGGAAGAGGCCTGCGCGAAGATTCATGGCTGGGATTTTTCGCATATCGGGGGGCGGTATGAGGAAGAAAACGATCTTCCGTGGGAATATAGGGCGGAAATCCTTTCGCGCCTCGCGCCGGATATGAAGCTTTTGGACATCGACACGGGCGGCGGAGAGTTTCTTTTATCGCTTGGCCATCCTTACGAAAACACGTATGCGATGGAGGGGTACAAGCCGAACGCGGAGCTTTGCAAAAGCGCGCTTTCGCCCTTGGGCATTCATTTTAAAGAGGGAAATGCGGACAGGATTCCGTTTGAAGACGCGTCGTTTGACATGGTGATCAACCGCCACGGCGATTTTAACGCAATGGAAATTTCGCGGGTTCTGAAAAAAGGCGGGCTGTTTATCACTCAGCAGGTGGGCGCGCACAACGACCGGGAATTGGTGAAGCTGCTTTTGAGTGAAAACGCGCCCGTTCCTTTCCCGCAGCAGACGCTTGAAGCCGCGCGGGAAAAATTCGAACGGGCGGGATTCATTGTAGAGGAAGCCGGGGAGCATTTCGGCTCCATCCGCTTTTATGAAATCGGCGCGCTTGTATGGTTTGCGCGCATCATCGAGTGGGAATTTAGCGGCTTTTCCGTGGACAGGAATCTTGCGCAAATTGAAAACGCCCAAAGACAGATCGCTGAAAACGGCTCTGTCTCCGGGCGCACGCACCGATTTTTTATGGTTTGTAAAAAGGCTTAGGCATAAAACGCCTTGACCTCCTCAAAGAAGGACAGGATGTTTTCCCATTTGGCCTGCGGCGGAATATCGCAGCCGGAGGAAATAATGAAGTTGTTCTTGTCGGCCGCCGCCTGTAAAAGGGCGGCGGTTTCTTTACGGATGGACTCCGGCGTTCCGCCCGCGAACTGGCCTGCGGGGCTGATATTTCCGAGGCACAGCGCGTTTTCGGGGGCTTTTTCAAGCACCTTTGTCATGTCGAGGCAGTCGCCGAAGGAATATGCGGCGGCGTTTAACGAGAAAATGTCGTCAAGCAGGTCCATGACCGTGTTTCCGCAGTTGTGATAGATGACGGAAAATTCGTCCGTCTGAACGCTTTTAACGATCTTCTCAAAATAGGGAAACGAGAATTCGCGGTTCATCTTGGGAGAAAGCAAGCCCGCCAGCGGCTCTGCAATCACAACGCCGTTCGCGCCCGCCTCTTTGAACGCGGAGATGTAGGAAATCAAAAACTCCGTCGCCTTTTCAAGGACAGTGTGAACCGCGTCGGGCTCGTCGTAGAGCAGATACATGATTTCCGTAACGTCCATTAAGCGTCCCGCGAGGGAATACGGGCCGATACAGCCGGCAAAAACAGGCTTATCGGTGATGAGTGATTTTGCCCTGCGGATGGCTTCGACATAAACGCCGGTTCTGCCCGCGCCGACTTCGGGCACGCTGAGCGCATCCGCGCCGTCTTCGTCCGAAATCAGCTGTCCCGTGATCGTGGGAACTTCGTCATCCGAAAAGCGCGCGCATGCGCCGAACGCCTCTGCTTCAACGGACAAGTCCATGAAGGAAACGGAAGCCAGAGAATCGGGCGTCAAGTCGTGAACAATCTTCATAGCCTCAGCCTGAAGGGCGCTGTCTGACGTCAGTTCGCGAACGGTAATATTCATTTTCTGAACGGCAGGAAACGACAAAATCGGAAGCGCGCGGCGGTTTTCTTTTTTGGCTGCTTCCCACAGATATTGACCTGTCTTCATGATGTATGTTTCTCCTAAAATCAATTTGAACCTATGTTCAAATAAAATTATAGAGCAAAGAGAGAGCTGCGCTCCCTCTTTGCTCTGTTAATGAATGGTTAGATTTCGGGAATGTTGATTTCGATCTCGTGGCCGAGCTCGGCGGATTTGCAGATGCCGTCGATGATGGCCTGATTGTAGAGAATCTGGCTGGTGGGAACGGGCGCGGGCTCGCCGTTTACAACGGCGTCCAGGAAGGAGCGAACCTTCTTGTAGAACAGGCCCTTGCCGTCGTCCTTCAGAATCGGAACCTTTTCTTCCATTTGTACGCCGGCCAGATCATGATAGATGGTCATCTCGCCGCCGACGGTGCCGTTCCAGCACTCGGTGGAGGGGATGCGCAGACCGCCCTTAGTGCCCATGATGATGGTGTCGCCGGGGGTGTCCAGATGCATGGCCCATGCAATGCGGAAGTCGAGAACGATGTCGCCCTCAAGGCGGATGAAGCCGGCGGCGAAATCGTCCACGGAGAAGCGGGCCGCGTTCTCTTCGGCGGTGTGGAAGCGGTCGGCATACTGGGTTTCGGGATTGGTTCCGAAGTATGCGCTCTTATAGCCGGTAACGGTCAGGGGCTTGGGATAGCCGATGGCGTTTAATACCATGTCGAGGGAATAGCAGCCGATGTCGCCCAGAGCGCCGATGCCGCCGGTGGACTTTTCGATGAAGGTGGAGTTCGGGATGCCGCGGCGACGGCCGCCGCCGGTCTGGATGTAATAAATCTTGCCCAGAACGCCGGATTCGACGATCTTCTTGATCATCTGCATGTTGACGTCGCATCTCGGCTGGAAGCCGATGGAGAGAAGCTTGCCGCTCTTTTTCTCGGCCTTGCAGACTTCGACCGCTTCCTCGAGGGTTACGGTGAAGGGCTTTTCGAGAAGAACGTTTACGCCATGCTCGAGCGCGTAGATGGTGGGCTCGGCGTGGGCGGTGTTGTAGGTGCAGATGCTGACCGCGTCAAGGTCTTTTTCGTTGTCGATCAGTTCCTTGTGGCTGGGGTAGAAGCGAACGCCCTTTACGCCGTAGGTTTCCATGAACGCTTCGGCTTTTCCGGGAATCAGGTCTGCAGCGGCGACGATTTCAACGTCTTCCATCTGAAGATAGCTTTCGATGTGCGCCTCGGCAATCCAGCCGGTGCCGATGATGCCGACCTTGATTTTCTTTTCAAAGGTCTTTTTTTCTTCCTTTACGGACTGCGTGGTTTGGCTGAGTACGGAATCGCCTGCCATAAGTACATACCTCCATTATTGAATTTAAATTAGAGCTATTGACATTTTAGCACATTGACAATATGATATGTATATGATTTGGCGCAAGTTTTGTGACGATTTGTGCTGTATTGAGGTGAATGCATGCCGGATTTTTTTGAAAAACACAGAGATGATATGGCGTGTACGGCGGTTTGGAGTTCCCAAAAACTTAAATTTCTTCCACACTACCATTCAAGCGTAGAGCTTGCGTATCTTCTGGAGGGAAGCGCGCGCGCGGTTATCGGCGGAAAGAGCGTCACTGCGCACGCGGGGCAGATGTTAATCAGCGGCTCGTATACCGTTCACTCCTATCAGGATGACTGTATGAATGCAATCGTTGCGATTATCCCGCTGGCGGAAACGCCGTCTGTTCAAAAGCAGCTTGTCGGCGGCGTTTTTCAATCCTCGGTCATATCGGATGAGGACGGAACCATTAAGCAGCTGATGGAAATGCTTTTGAAATATAAAGACGACGCCGTTATGAGAAAAGGACTTAGCTATTCGCTGCTTGGCTATGTCATGAAGCATGCCGATTTCAGGCAGACGGGAAGCGGCATAAAATCCGGCGCGATGTCGGACGTTTTGAGATATCTATCCGAAAACTATACGCAGCCTTTGAGCGTGGAATCCATCGCCACGCATTTCGGCTATTCCAGAAGCCGCTTTTCGCATCTTTTTAAAGCGAATATCGGCGTGAGCATTCCGAGATTTGTGAACATTCTCAGGTGCCGCGACGCAGCTAAGGCGCTCACGCAGACCGATCTTCCGGTTGTGGATATTGCCATTAACGCCGGATTCAACAACGCGCATACCTTCTATGTGGCGTTTAAGGAATTGTACGGCATGACGCCGGGCGAATACGTGAAGCGCGTTGAGAGCAAAAAGGAGCAGTAAACAAAAACGGTTCCTGTGAAATGCCTTTGAAGATATATGTAGGGGACGGTTTCCCGTCCCGAACGCCTGCGCCGATAAACCCTTTTGAAAAAAAGGCTACTTTCTGCGATTTCCTTTGAACAGTCCGCCGGTGATTTCTCCGGCGGTTTTTTTAATCCTTTCGCCGGCGCCTTTGAACGATCCCGTGGAGAAGAGGGCAAAAACAACGATTCCGGCGACCGCCACGGCGATAATGACGCCGGCGCTTTTGAAGGAAGCGGTTTTCTCCTCCTTCGTTTCCGCCTTGGCTGCGCTGCCCTTGCTTCCGCCCAGCGCCGTATTCACGACCTCGGCCATGTATTCTGTCGAACCGATGACGAGATCCTTATCCATTTCATGCGTTCCGAATTCAAGCAGGATTGCTCTTGGATACAGATCCTGATTGTAATTGCCTTTTCCGATGAAGATGTCCTTCACAAGTCCCGGGTATTTTCCATCCGCGATTGCTTTGAGCTTTTTTGCAAAAGCCCTGTTTTCACTGGCGTTCTGATTCGTTTTTCCGACGAACAGGCGCACCTTGCTTGTTTCCTCGCCGTCTACCGTGGTTTCGTATTCGTCCTTTGAGATGCCGTCTCTGTGGATATCAATGATGGCGGCGGGCATGCGCTCGGCGTAGTCCTCGGCAACGGCGCGGGAACGGCGGTATGCGCCTGCGTCGTGGGGTAAAAACGTGTCCTTCGAATATTCCACTTCATAGCCCAGCGATTCAAGGTGCTTTTGAAATGCCTCGCCTACGTCATAGATTCCCGCGTTCTTATCAAGGGAATAATCGCCGTCGCCCGGAATATAGCTTTCATCGGAATGCGTGGAATACATGCAGATCAGCTTCCTTTGCTCTGCAAGAGCCTTTATGGTTTTTTCGGAAACCTCCGGCTCGGGACCTATGCGTCTCGCCGTTGCTTTTGAATTTTCATCGTCCACGGAAACGATTTCGTAAAGGATGTTATCGTGCGATATATATTCGTCGCCCACATACATTGCGCCCATGCGAGAGGTGACGCGCGTTCCTTCTTCATCGAAAAGCGTGTATACGCGTTCCTCCGATTCCGCCGCTGCTGAACAGGCAAAAAGCGAAGCAAGCGCGATAAAAAGGCCGATTCGAATGAGCTTCATCTGCTTTTTCCTCCTGATTTTACCTTTTTTGCGCCGCGCGCGCAGCGTTCCAGAAATTCTCCGACAAGCTCGCGCAGCAGAACCGCCGTGACGGCTGATAGAACGATTACGTCCATTGCGCCCGCTCCGCCCAGGATAAGCGTCTGGGAAACGCCGGACAGATTCAGGATTGCGCCCTCCGTAATATCCGCAAGCAGAACGCCCATTGCGCCTGCGATGAACGCTGCGCGGCGGCTTCGCCCGAGAAGACAGGCAATCACGCCTGCGGTTAAGCCGTACAGGTAGTTTATGTCAAACGGCATCGCTTCCGGCTCGTTCGGAAAGAATCTGGCAAGCGCGAGCACGGCTGCCGCCGATGCAAGGGAAGCCAGAATTGCGCGGACGCGCTCGTAGCCGGTGTCAGAGCGAATCAGAAGATATACGCTCAAGGCAAATGGGACGACCGCGCCGCCTAAATTGATTTTTACATTTCCGATGGAGATATTCGGCAAAAATCCGCCGACAAAAAGAATAAACGCAATGATAAGCGCCTGACGGTCGGTTAAGCGCATTTTGTCCAGCACTCTTTGACAAACGCCGAACGCAATCAGCGCGCCTGCGACCAATATGACAATTTGCCCGATGGTCATAAGGTTTTCCTCCCAATTTGTTTTCTCTAAACAAGCGTTTGCAGAATCGCCCTTGTTTATACGCTGCGCGCACGCGAATGCGCTTGATTTGCCGGATGGGAAAAATCAGATGAATTTGATCGGATGTAAATGAGAATACTACTTTCTGCGCGAAAAAAGCGCAAAAAAAGCATAGGGAGGACAAGATTATGTCTCATCAAACGCCCAATAGCTCCATCCGCTGCCGCGTGGAAAGCTGCCAGTTTCATATGGAAGACAAGGACTTTTGCTCCTTGAACGCCATTCAGGTTGAGCCCTGCGGCTGCGCCTGCACGGGAAAAGCTGCAGATGAAAGCTGCTGCGGAAGCTACAGAAGCAAAGGACACAAATAAAAACAAGGGGCTTTTGCAGATTTTTGCTTCTGCAAAAGCCCCTTAAATCGGCTTATTTGTTGACCACAATGGATGCGTATCTGGCAATCAGGTGCGGACAATAGCCGGACTTGTAGAAAAGTCTTCCCGCAACGTCCGCATAGACCTCGTAATATGCGCCCACGTTCAAGGAGCCCACGTCGGACTGGTTTTCAAGGATGATGAGCTGTTCTTCGTCCTTGCCCACGTTCATAACGCTGTACTGCGTTTCGCCCTCGTAATACATATCCACGATTCTGCCCTTGCAGAGGAATACGCGGCCATGCCACTGCTCGTAGATCAGGCGAAGCTGCTGATAGTCCATCGCCCAGGCGTTTCGGGAATATTCCGCCTTGGCGGGAAGATAGCTTACATAGAACGAAATTTCGCTGTCGGGCTTTCCTTCCTTGGTGGCGCGGAATCGGACTAAGTTGTCGCCGAACACGGAGAAGCGCGCGCGGAAGGAGAATTCTCCGCTTTCCTGATTGATCCTGACGCTGGATGTGTCGTGGCTGGTATCCACTTCAATCCACGCGCCGGGCTCGGTTTTGCCGGAAACGGTCATGTATGCAAGCTGGCTTGAGGTGCCTACGGAGGGATCAAGCTCTAAATTGATCGCCATTTCATTTCGGTAGAATACAAGGTCGCGCCGGGCTTCCTTATGCTGGTCGGTTCGAACGATGATGGAAATATTGTTTTCGCCGATCGGGTACACGTTCAGGTTCAAACTCAGCCCGCCGCTTCTGTCCACGCGGTCGGAAACGTCCTCGCCGTTGATGATGACCTGACTTCCGTATACGACATTTAAGTCAATGCCCACGATGGAGGTAACGACCCTGTTGTATGCCTGCGCGGGCGAATTGATTTTGATGGGCGCTTCGGGAACGGCAATGCTCATGGAGAAGGCGGGAAGCTTGATCTTTTCGCCGTTTTCCCGGATCAGGATGGGCGAAAGCTTGATGTCCGCGCTTTCGATGTTTGAAGGATCAATATCAAACCAGACATAGTCCGGGAATTCCACGCGCGCGACGTTTCCCACAACCATAAAGCTTTCGCGAAGCTCCTCGATGTAGATGGCGTCGCCGTCTTCCGCAAAGAAGGAAATTGCATGTCCGACCGTGCCGTCGTCGTAGGCGATTTCCTCAACCACATGGTTGTCGTATTTCTTTTCGATGCGTTTTGACTCGTTATTATAGTGAATGCGAACGCCCAGAAACGTGATTACGCATATCGTGACCAGAATGCCTAAAAACACAAACAGTGCGCGCAGAATCAATTGCCTGAGAGGGATGACCGCGATCGGCCTTGCGCTGTCCGTAACCAAGGTTCCAAGTCCGCACTTCGGGCAGCGATCCATATCCTTTTTTATTTTGGCTCCGCATTTGGGACAAATCAAAATTCGTTCCTCCAAGATACAAAGAATCGTGTCTATTGTAACACGAACGCGCGCATCCGTCAAAGATGAAACCATTAAAACTCGGATACAATTCAAAAATCCATTGAACAGAATGGTAAAATCATGTATAATACAAGCATTCAAAGAAAAAACAGGAGGATACAATTTATGACTCTGAGTGTATTTGCCGTTCTTCTTCAGGACAGAAGCTTTGAGGAGGCCTGTCAGTATTTGGCTTCGAAGGGCGTTCAGGCGGTTGAAATCGGCTGCGGCGGATTCCCGGGAAAAGCGCACTGCGATGCGAAGGATTTTCTTATGCATCCCGAAAAGATCGAAAAAATGCTTGAAACCCTGAATAAGTACAACCTCAAAATCGCCGCGCTTTCCACCCACGGAAACGCCGTGCATCCCAATAAGGAAATCGCCCGCCAGTTCCACGAGGATTTTGAAAACGCGGTGCTTTTGGCAGAGAAGATGGGCGTTGACACGGTGGTTACCTTCTCCGGCTGCCCCGGCGGCTCTCCTGAGGACAAAACGCCCAACTGGGTCACCTGCCCTTGGCCGGACGATTTTACCGAAATTCTCAACTATCAGTGGAACGAGGTTCTCATTCCCTATTGGAAAAAGGAAGTTGAATTCGTTCGCGCCCACGGCGTTAAGAAGATCGCCTTCGAAATGCATCCGGGCTTCTGCGTATACAACCCCGAAACCCTGATGAAACTGCGCAGCGCCGTCGGCCCCGAAATCGGCGCGAACTTCGATCCCAGCCACCTGTTCTGGCAGGGCATTGATCCCGTTGCCGCCATCCGCTATCTGGGCGACGCCATCTACTTCTTCCATGCCAAGGACACCAAGGTCGACGAGATCAACACCAAGGTCAACGGCGTTCTGGACACGAAACACTATGGCGACGAAATCAACCGCAGCTGGATCTTCCGTTCCGTTGGCTACGGACATGACGAGCAGACCTGGAAGGATATCATGAGCGCCCTTCGCATGGTCGGTTACGACGGAATGATCTCCATCGAGCATGAGGACAGCTTAATGAGCGTTCCCGAGGGACTCGGCAAGGCCATTGACATGCTTAAGCGCGTGATGATGTTCGAAAAGAACGGCGGCATGTGGTGGGCGTAAGAAAAACGACATAAAATCATGGGGCTGTTGCACAACAGCCCGGAGAAAAAAACAGAGCTTTCAACCACTGGGAAAGTGGAAGAAAGCTCTGTTTTGTTGTAAAATGAAATTGCAATGAACAAAATACAACACGAGCAGTATATAACAATCCAGCAAGGATG
>JAFWZN010000052.1 GCA_017522345.1 Clostridia bacterium
ATAATCGGTATCCTCCGTTTATCTGAGATTTACTCATTATACAGGATATCGGATGAAATTTCAACCAAGATCAGTTTTACGTATTTGAAGATAGAACAATATTCTCGATTGTCTTGCGAATTTTGATAAAGTGGCGTATAATACTTGATTGAAAGGGGGCATGAAGGATATGCGCACGGAAAACGCGCACGCGGAATGGCTCCCTTTCGGCATGTATCCGGAGCTGAAAGCGTTTCTTGAACGAAACGGCCTTCGCTGGGAGGGAAGCCCGGACAGATGCCTTGCGATGAAGGACGAGGAGGGTATTTTTGCGACGTGCGCGCTTTGCGGAAACGTCGTCAAATATGTATGCGTGGATGCATCCATCCGCGCGGCGGGTCTTTCGACAAAGCTTGTTTCCAATATGATCGAGGACGCGTTTTTAAGCGGGAAAACACATTTGTTTCTGTTCACGGCAAGCGATAAGGCGCATTCGTTTGAGGAAATCGCGTTTCGGAAAATCGCTGAATATAAATCCGTCGCGCTTCTTGAATGCGGCATGAAGAATATAAACGCGTATGCTGAGTCCTTAAAAAAATACAAATCGGACGGCGTGAACGGCGCGATCGTCATGAACGCAAATCCCTTCACATTGGGTCACAGATACTTGATTGAACAGGCGGCAAAACAGGTGGACAGGCTTCACATCTTCATGGTCAAAGAGGATAAAAGCGCGTTTCCGGCTGGCGTGAGATTTCAGCTTGTTTCGCAGGGCGTTAAAGATCTTGAAAACGTTGTCGTCCATCGCGGAAGCGAATATATTCTTTCGCATGCAACCTTCCCGTCGTATTTTATCAAGGATGCAAGCGAAATCTCCGCGCTGCAGGCGGGGCTGGACGTTCAAGTGTTTGCGCGTTATATTGCGCCTGCGTTGAATATAAAAATGCGCTTTGCGGGCTCAGAGCCCTTTGACCCTGCGACAAACGCCTACAACGCCAAAATGAAGGAAATTTTAGAGCCGCTCAGAATTCGCGTCATAGAAACAGACCGGCTGACGGATGGCGAATGCGCGATCAGCGCGTCCCGCGTGAGGAAATATTTGGCGGATGGGAAAACGAAGGCGGCCTATGCGCTTCTAACCGAAACCACGCGGGCATTTTTAGATACAGAAGAAGGAAAAGAAATCATCGAAAGGATGAAAAAATATGAAAATAAGTAAAAGCGCGGCGGCGGGTTCGATGGAGTCCAACGACGCCATGATTCTGATTGAGCCGGGCGAGGGAGACGTTGAAATCGCGATTGAAAGCGTCGTCATGCGCCAGTTCGGAAAACAAATTGAAAGCGCGGTCAAAAGCGTTTTGGACGAATACGAAATCGACGACGCGCGCGTTTGGGTAAGGGACAAGGGCGCGGTGGAATGCACGCTCAGGGCGCGCACCGAGACGGCGATCCTTCGCGCGCTCAAGGAGGAAGCAAAATGATCAGAAGCCTTCTTTTCATCCCCGGAAACAACCCGGGCATGCTTTTAAACGCCGACGTTCACGGCGCGGACGCGATTATTCTGGATCTTGAAGACGCGGTTTCCCCCGATCAGAAGGATGCAGCCAGAATTCTTGTGAGAAATGCGGTCAGGGCGCTTTCCTATAACACGCAGCTCGTCATTCGCGTAAATCCCTTGGGAACGGATTATTATCTGGACGATCTCAAAGCGGTTGTGCCGCTCAAGCCCGATTTTATCATGCCGACCAAGGTGGACGGCGAAGAATACATAAAGGATTTGGCCGAAAGATTGACCGCTTTTGAAAAGGAAAACGGCCTTGAAGAAGGAAAAATCAAGATCATTCCCCTGATCGAAACCGCCGAGGGCATTGAAAACGCGTTTCGGATCGCAAAAGCAAGCAAACGCGTATTCGGCCTGTTTTTGGGCGCGGAGGATTACTCCGCCGATCTTCGTGCGCACAGAACGAAGGAAGGCGACGAGATTCTCTACGCGAGAGGCCGCATATTAAATGCAGCCCGCGCCGCGGCGATCGAGGCGTTCGACACGCCCTTTACCGATGTAAACGACGAGGAAGGGCTTGAAAAAGATGCGTTTCTCGCGCGTGAAATGGGATTTACGGGAAAAGCCGCGATTTCGCCCAGACACGTTTCGGGCATCAACAAGGCGTTCAGCCCCACCAAGGCCGAAATTGACTATGCTTATGAGGTATTAATGGCGATTGAAGAAGGCATTCGCCTCGGAAAAGGCGCCGTGTCCCTTCGCGGAAAGATGATCGACAAACCCATCGTGGACCGCGCAAAGCGTGTGGTCGAGACGGCAAAAATATTGGGGTTGGGAGGATATGAAAATGAGTAAGCTGGTTTCTACGCTCCGTGAAGCCATGGAAAAAGCCGGTCTCAAAAGCGGCATGACGATTTCCTTCCACCATCATTTGAGGAACGGCGACTATGTACTCAACATGGTGCTCGAAGAAGCCGAAAAGATGGGCGTTCGCGATCTTGGCGTTGAAGCGTCTTCGATTTTCGACGTACACGCGCCCATCATTGACCATATACGAAACGGCGTGGTCACGCGCCTCGGCACAAATTATATGGGCGCAAAGGTAGGAAAAGCCATTACGCAGGGCGTTATGGATACGCCTGTCATTTTCAGAACCCACGGCGGGCGTCCGAACGCCATTGAGACCGGCAAGATCAAAATCGACATTGCCTTTGTCGCCGCGCCCTGCGCAGATGCTGCCGGAAATGCCAACGGTATTTACGGAAAATCCGCCTGCGGGTCGATGGGGTACGCGGTTTCGGACGCGAAGTGCGCCCAAAAAACCATTGTCATCACAGATACTTTGATGCCGTATCCGCTGTCTCCCGCGTCTATTGAGGAAACGAACGTTGATTTCGTTGTAAAAGTAGATGAAATCGGCGACGCGAAGGGCATTGTTTCGGGCACTACGCAGATCACGCGCGATCCGGTCGGGCTCAAAATCGCGCAGACTGCGGCGGATGTCATCAGGCATTCCGGCTATCTTGAAAACGGCTTTTCCTTCCAGACCGGCGCAGGCGGCGCGTCGCTTGCCGTCACCAAATTTTTAAAGCCCATTATGCGCGAAAAGGGCGTAAAAGGCTCATTCGGTCTGGGCGGCATCACGAGCTACATGGTCGATATGCTGAAGGAAGGCTATTTCGAAAAGCTGATGGACGTTCAGTGCTTTGATCTTGGCGCGGTAGCGTCGCTCCGCGAAAATCCGAACCACATCGAGGTTTCCGCAAGCAGGTATGCGTCGCCCGGCGTAAAGAGCGCGTGCGTCGATCATCTGGATACGGTTATTTTAGGCGCGACGCAGGTCGACCTCGACTTCAACGTAAACGTACACACCGATTCAAACGGCTTCATCATGGGCGGAAGCGGCGGACACAGCGACACCGCGGCGGGCGCAAAGCTGGCTATCATCGTCGCGCCCCTGTACCGGGCGCGCCTTCCGATTGTGGTTGACCGCGTTCACACGAAATCTACCCCGGGCAGCACGGTTGATGTTCTGGTCACGCAGAGGGGCATAGCCGTCAATCCCGAGCGCGAGGAACTGAAGCGTCGTCTTGTAAAGGGCGGCCTTCCCGTCTTCGATATTTCCGAACTTAAGAATTTGGCTGAGCGCGTGACCGGAACGCCCGAGGAAATCTCAAAAGGCGGACGCGTGGTGGCCAAGGTTGAATACAGAGACGGTACGATCATTGATGAAATCAGAAGCGTGGAATAAATGGATTTAAACGATATTCTAAGCGCGCGCGAGGAACGATGGAATCTAAAGCGTGCGTATGCCAAAGATGAAAAAAGATGCGTCGTCTCTTTGACGCTGCGCATGCCGAGCGAATTACGGCTTTCGCAAGACGGAAAAAAAGCGCTTTCAAAGGGGAGAGAAGAAGTTTTCTCTCTTTTGAAAAACGCGTTTGAATGTGTTTTGTTAAAAGGCGAATTCACCTCTTCAGACGGGCCGTATGCGCTTTTTACCGTACTTGGCGAAGGAAGGGAAATCAAGAAGCTTTTAATTCGCTTTGAAGAAGAAAGCAGATTCGGCGATCTCATCGACGCGGACGTGATGACGGAGGTGGGGGAGGAGATTTCGCGCCTTTTGGTCGGAGGAAGCGCAAGAAGCTGCCTTGTCTGCGGAGAAAAAGACGCAAGAGTGTGCGCGCAAAACCGCGCTCATACGCGCGAAATCACGGTTCAAACGATCGGAGATATCCTTAAAAAACGATTGTATGAAGGAGAAAAGTCATGCGCTGGATGATCGCATCCGATATTCACGGTTCAAATTATTATTGCGAGATGCTGATAAGGAAGTTTAACGAGATGAAGGCCGACAAGCTGATTCTCTTAGGCGATATTCTTTATCACGGTCCGAGAAACGATCTTCCGAAGGATTACGCGCCCAAAAAGGTCGCTGCGCTTTTAAACGAATACGCGGATAAAATCCTGTGCGTTCGCGGAAACTGCGAGGCGGAGGTCGATCAGATGATGCTGGATTTTCCGGCGCTGGGCGACTACGCTTATCTGTATCTGGACGGCGTGACGGTGTATGCAACGCATGGGCACCATGCGGGCGAAGATGCGCCGCCCCCGATTCGTAATCATGAAATCCTTATGTGCGGACACACGCACGTTCCGAAATGCGCCGAGCATGAGGGATTTGTTTATATCAATCCCGGGTCCGTTTCCATCCCCAAGGAGGGAAGCGCGCACAGCTTTATAACTTTTTCCGAAGGCGTTTTCCGATGGATTGATCTTGAGACGAACGAGATCTACAAGGAATACCGCGCATAGGAAAATAAGCGAAAACAGAGAAGACGCCCCGTGCTACTTTGCGGGACGTCTTCTCTGTTTTTTTTATGCTTTCAGCCTTTTAGAAGGTCGCACACGGCGCGAATTGCGCCTACGGTCTGATCGTAGCTTGTGATGACGCATTTTGCAAAATCAACGATCTTGGCAGCCTCGGGAACGTCCAGGCATACAAAGCAGGTGTTTTTATTCATTTCACACACGGCTTTGATTTCTTCAAGAAGATCCCTTGCCTCGATGCGGCTGGCGACGGAGAAAACAACGGCGGGCGCATTTTCAATTCGTCCCTTAAGCGCCGAAAGATCGGGGCGATCTGTAAATTCTACAGCCGTGCCGTTTAAGAGACGCGCGGCCATGGGCGCGAAGCCTTCTACCAGCTTGTCGCCTTCCTCCACACCCAGACGCGCTTTGGAAACGCGCTCAAGGAACAGGGAGCCGGCGGGGAGGGGCAGCATGTCGTTATCGTTTTTCTGAACCTTGACCGTCATTTTGGCAAGCGCTCGGGAGAAGGCTTCGTGAGCGCTCCAGTCTCTGGTTTCAATACCCTTTTCGGGATAAAGGTCGCCGAGCATCAGCTTGAAGGCGACAATGCGCTTTGCGGATTCGTCTACGCGCTCCATGGAAAGCTCACCGGTTTCAACCGCCTTAAGCATCGCCTGAATGCAGGGTGTCTGAACGTCGTTACCGTCCGGGTCGGCATTGTCGCCGCCGTTTCCGACAATCAGAAGGTCGCAGCCGGCTTCTGCTGCCATGACGCAGCCCTTGGGCGCGCCGTATACATCCTTGATGGCAAGCATCTGCATGCCGTCTGAGATGATGAGACCTTCAAAGCCCAGCTCTTTTCTTGCAAGATCGTGGATAACGGGCTTTGAAACGCTGGCGGGAATGCAGGCGGGATCAAGGCCGGTATAGCAGGTGTGGTCGATCATCAAAGAACGCATGCCTTCATCGATGACCTGCTTGAACGCCTGAACGGAAATTTTCATGGCTTCTTCGCGAGGGGTGTGAACGATGCTCGTTCCGAAATGCGTGTCGACCGGGCTGTCGCCGCAGCCGGGGAAGTGTTTTCCCGTGTCGATGACGCCTGCGTCTCTTAAACCGCGCGCATACGCGCCGCCGTAAGCGGACGTGATTTCGGGCGATGCGCCGAAGCTTCTGCGGTTCGGGATTTTTCCTACGCGGCTTCCGTCCGTGTCAAGAACCGGGGCGAGGTTATAGGAAATACCGAGCGAACGAAGCTCGTTGCCCATGATATGGCCCATCAGATACGCAAGATCAGGATCGCCCGTTGCGCCAACGGCTGCAGCGGAGGAAAAAACCGTTGCGCCGTTTCGGATGCGGGTTACAAGGCCGCCCTCCTGGTCGATGGATAAAAGCGCCTGCACCCCGCCGGTATAGGAAGAAACCGTGTCCTGAATCTGGCGGTTGAGGTTCGCAAGCTGAGCGCGGTTTACACAGTTTTTTCCGAAAAGAATGATGTTTCCGACGTAGTTTTCACGCAAAAACGCGCTGGTCTTCTCGTCCATTTCGGTTACTTCGATACTAGCCATAATCATTTGGCCGATCTTCTGTTTGAGGGACATATTCTTTACGATTTGTTCAGCCTTGTCGTATGGAAGCTTCATCATAAAATCCACCTTCTTTATCGTTCTTCCAAAATGGTAGCACGGCTTTATCCGTCTGTCAAGAAAGGATCAGGCGGAGACGTTTCAATTTCAGAATATTAAATGTTGTACATAAATTGAAATACTATTGTAATATTTATCGTATTGTGCTATAATTCAAGCAATAAAATGGCTTTTATATCTGCTTTGCTTATCAAAAGGAAGGTGATTGTATGCAGGCGACGTACAGAGCCGTTTCTTATAGACAGAATACATACGGAAAAAAGGGTTATAATGTTCATATGAAGAGAAAAGATATCATGGAGCGCTCCGAGAAGCGTTCTCCCTATGACAGCTACGATTCAGACAGGAGCAGAAACAGAAGAAACCGCCCCAAAGGATCAAGCGTCGGCTTTGTGATTTTGACGCTTATCCTTCTTCTTGTTCTTTTCCCGGTTGGAATCTTCTTCCTCTGGTCCAGAAAAATCCGCTGGAGCGCCGGAGCAAAGCTTTTTGTTATGATTGTAACCGGTATTGTTTTCACGGGCCTTATGATTCTCGCCATCAATTACGATACGGGCAACCCCCGGATTACTCAAATCCAAAAGGAAGCGCGCATCGTTCTTGAAAAGGTGGACGGATACACCGGAAACACAATTCAGAAGGTGACTGAGTGGAGCAAGGGCGGCTTGGAAGACGTGAAGGAGGTCGCCGCCAAGCTTTATGAGGCTAGCGACGAAAGGGTCGCGTCGGAAGCGCTTAAGTATTATTCTGAAATCGACGAAAATCTGTATGCGGTAAAGGTGGAACTTCCGAAGCTCCTTCTTGAAAAGTTTAAATCGCTGATTGACTACACGCCCAGCCGGAAGGAGACGAACGTTCCCGTCATGCTCGCAACGCCGGATATGGGCGGGCTCAATGTGACGCCTTCCAATCAGGCGACGGAAAAAGAGCCTGAGGTTCAGACAACGCCCGCGCCCGTTCAGCCGACTGCGACGCCCGAGTCTACGCCGACGCCTGCGCCCACAAAAGCGCCCATTGTCCTTCCCGAAATCAAGGACGTTGCGCTTGCGGAGGTGTTCTATACGCAGGGCGGCACCTATTATCATGCCAAGACCAATTGCTCCGGCATGATGAACGCCGTATCTCACACGCTTAAGGAAGCGCAGAGCGCAAATAAGAAGGTCTGCGATTCCTGCGGCGTCGTTTCCTTCGGAATGATGGAGTGCGCAAACTACCTGTGGGTGGATACAAAAAACAGAGCGCATACCACCGACGAATGCCTCGAGTTTGCCCCCGGCGCGTACAAGGTTTTGCCGTTTGACGACGTATACAACGGAAGCTACAATTATTGCGCCGAATGCAAATCGACTGTCTGCTACGACTATATGCTGGAAAACGACTTAAGGTATGTAAAGGACAGCGAGATTCTGGATGAGGAAAGAATTGCGCTGTACGAATATGAAAAGGGCGTTACCGTATATTACGGCGTCAACAGCAGAAACTATCATGCGACCGCTGAATGCATGCACATGACGGGTGACAAGTACATTCATACGCTGTATCAGGCGCTGCATGTGGATATGAAACAGGTTTGCGAACTGTGCAAACCCTTAACCGAGAATCAGGTCATTGAAATGATCCGCAGCGAAATTGAATAAAGCAAAATTTTGTAAAAGGAGATGCTTTAGGGCATTTCCTTTTTTTACGCTTTCATGTATAATTATACTGGAAGGATGTGAGGCCATTGGCAAATCTGGGCGGCGCGAGAGAATGGGCGCGAGCGTTTATAGAAAGCCATCTGACAGAAGGCGCAAAAGTTATTGATGCGACCATGGGAAACGGGCATGATACGGTGTGGCTTGCAAAACTTGTCGGGGAGACGGGAAAGGTGTACGCATTCGACGTTCAGCCGGAAGCGATTGCAAACACAAAAAAGCGGCTTGAGGATGAAAACCTTTTGCACCGCGCTTGTTTGTATCTGAAGGGACATGAGAATATCGGACTTACCGTTAGAAGCATGGTGGATGCGGCTGTTTTTAATTTGGGATGGCTTCCGGGCTTTGAAAAGAGCGTGCGCACAAAATGCGATACCACGCTTTCGGCTGTCAATCAGGCGCTTTCGATGCTGAAAATCGGGGGAATTATGACCATATGCGTATATCCCGGGCATCAGGAGGGCGACGAGGAATTGAAGGCGCTCACCGAATGGGCGCAAAATCTCAACGAAAAGCAGTTTGACGCGCTGATTTTCAGATACGCAAACATTTCAAAAAAGCCGCCGGTATTGATTGCGGTAACAAAAAGAAAATAAATATCGTTTGAAAATTAACACATACCCTTGCAGGAAAAAGGAAGGGTATGTCGAAATTTAGAATTCGGAAGTAAATGGATTATAGCATAAAATCATTTACATGGAGGGATAAACATGAGTGTGGTAAGAAATCTTCCCATCGTTCGCGAGCGCAAGCAAGCGATCCTCGAGGGAGACTCGGCGCTCATTGCCGAGCAGAAGAAGGCCGGTAAGCTGACCGCGCGCGAGCGCATCGGCGCACTGGTTGATCCTGCAAGCTTTGTAGAGCTTGACGCCCTGAATGCCGAGGCCGGCGTAGTAACCGGTTACGGCACGGTAGAAGGAAACCCCGTATACGTATACGCGCAGGATTTTACCGTCGGCGGCGGCGCTGTGGGTGAAATGCACGCGAAGAAGGTTCTTAAGGTCATGTCCCTTGCGGAAAAGACCGGCGCGCCTGTTGTGGCCATGCTGGATTCCGCAGGCGCGAAGCTCTGTGAAGGCGTTCAGGCCCTCAATGCCTACGCCATGATCGCTGCCAAGGCCACTGCTCTTTCCGGCGTTGTTCCTCAGGTAGCGCTTGTTCTCGGCCCCTGCGGCGGCACCGCAAGCGTTCTTGCGGAGATCGCCGATATTACCGTTCAGAGCGAAAACGGCCAGCTGTTCGTAAACGGTCCTCTGGTTGTATCCGCCGTCACCGGTAAGAAGGTTGATATGAAAGAAATCGCAGGCGCAGAAGCCAGCATGAAGTCCGGCGCGGCGATGCTCACCGCTGAAAGCGATGTTGACGCCATTTATTCCGCCCGCAAGCTCATCGCGATGCTGCCTTTAAACAATATGGATGAAGCGGTATACGCCGAAACCGACGACATGAACCGCGTAAATCCCGCTTTCAATCAGATTGAAAAGATTGAAGACGTTCGCGAGATCATTTCCAATATCGCGGACAACGGCGACGTAGTCGAACTGTATAAGGACTTCGCGCCTTCCATGGTAACCGCGCTTGCCAAGATCGGCGGCCGCACCGTTGCCATTGTAGCCAACCAGCCCGCGAAAGACGAAGGCCGCCTCACCGTTTACGGCTGCAAGAAGGCTGCCCGCTTCGTATCCTTTGCCGACGCTTTCTCCATCCCGGTTGTCACCTTCGTTGACTCTCAGGGCATGAAGATCAACGGAACGCCCCAGGGCGAGCTCGCCCGCGCCGGCGCTTCCCTTCTGTACGCTATGAGCGAAAATTCCGCGCCCCGCGTAGCCGTTATCGTAGGTTCCGCCATCGGCACCGCCTACACTGCGCTCGCCAGCCGCGCCGCTTCCGATATGGTTTATGCCTGGCCCGGAGCTGTGATCAGCGCCGTTACCGCGCCCATCGCCGCGCAGCTTCTGTTCGCCGACGAAATGGACGGAGCCGATGATCCTCTCGCTAAGCGCGCTGAGCTCGAGCAGAAGTACATGGACGACGTAGCCGACGGCGTAAACGCCGCCAAGCTGGGCCTTGTAGACGATGTAATCGAGCCCGCCGAAACCCGCCAGATGATCGCCAGTGCGCTTGAAATGCTCGCCGGCAAGAGAGAGGCGAAGATCGCCAAGAAGCATGGCAATCTTCCGCTGTAAGGAGGGTGCTTAAATGAGTGAAATTTTAAGCAATCTCGGATACGGCGCTGTTGTTGCAATCATCGGTCTTGCGGTCGTATTTGTGGGCCTCATTCTGATCATTGCTTCCATTTACGCCATCAGCTGGGTTCTTAAGAAGTTGACCGGAGGAAAGAAAGAAAAAGCTCCGAAGGCCGAACCTGCGCCCGTGCCCGCTCCGGTTGCCGCGCCCGCAGTTGAGCCCGCTGACGAAGAAATCGAAGTTACCGATGACAATGAACTTATCGCCGTAATCGCCGCAGCCATCGCTGCCATGGACGGCGGAAGCAAGCCCTTTGTCATCCGTTCCGTTCGCCGTGTAGCCGGCTGGAAAAATGCCGCGCGCGCCGAGCAGGTCTATAAGTATTGAGATATTGGGAGGATACTAAAATGCGTAAGTTTCAGATCACCGTAAACGGTCAGTCCTATCAGGTTGAAGTTGAAGAGATCGGCGCTGTAGCCGCTCCCGCCGCCTATGCTGCCGCTCCCGCTCCCGTAGCCGCTGCTCCCGTAGCTGCTGCTCCCGCCGCTGCTCCTGCCGCTCCCGCTGCCGCGCCCAAGGCTGCTGCGCCCGCCGCCAAGCCCGCTGCGGCCGCTCCCGCCGGCGCCGAAGCTGTCAAGGCTCCCATGCCCGGCAACATCAATGCCGTTAAGGTATCCGCCGGCCAGTCTGTCAAGAAGGGCGACGTTCTCGTAATTCTCGAAGCCATGAAGATGGAAAACGAAATCATGGCTCCCCGTGACGGCGTTGTTGCTTCCGTAAACGTCCAGAAGGGCGCTACCGTTAACTCCGGCGACGTGCTTGTTTCTCTGAACTAAAGTTTGGAAAACAAAAGCATTGTAGAAATGGAGTAACGAAAATGAATAAGAAAAAGTTCCGCGCGAGATGCCTTATCTGCGCTGTGATCATGGTTTTTGTCGCCGTGTTCTGCGCAGTTGCAGAAACCGCATCGCCTGCTGAAACTGCCCCCGCGGCAGATGTGCAGGAAGCCGCCGTCGTTACTGCCGAGACCGCATCCGCTGAGGAAGGCGATCCTGAAATCAATGTTATCGACGGTATCGTATCGATTGCCAAGTCAACCGGCTTTGCGACGGGTGAGTGGCGTGAATATGCCATGATCGTTGTTGCATGCGGACTTCTGTATCTGGCAATCGTAAAACAGTTTGAGCCGCTCCTTCTTCTGCCCATCGCGTTTGGTATGCTTCTTGCAAACCTGCCCATGGGCGGCGTTATGGATCACGCGACCTATACTTTCTACAATACTATGGAAGAAGCGGTTGCAGCAGCCAAAGCGCTGGGTAAGGACGCGTATGATGTAACCCTTCGCTACAATGAAGCCACCGGCATGATGCAGCACGCGCTGCAGACTGCCAACGGCGGTCTTCTCTACTACCTGTATCAGGGCGTTAAGCTCGGCATCTATCCGCCGATCATCTTCATGGGCGTTGGCGCGATGACCGATTTCGGCCCCCTTCTGGCAAACCCCAAGTCCCTGCTTCTGGGCGCTGCCGCTCAGCTGGGCGTATTCCTCGCTTTCTTTGCCGCGAAGCTTCTTGGTTTTTCTGCCAATGAAGCGGCTTCCATCGGCATCATCGGCGGCGCGGACGGCCCCACTGCCATCTTTGTAACCACGAAGCTTGCTCCGCATCTTCTTGGCCCGATTGCCGTTGCGGCTTATTCCTATATGGCGTTGGTTCCCGTCATTCAGCCCCCGATCATGAAGGCTCTGACCACCAAGAAGGAACGCCAGATCAGAATGGGTCAGCTCCGTCCCGTATCGAAGACTGAGCTCGTCGTATTCCCGATCATGGTTACCATCGTTGTTTCTCTCCTTCTTCCGTCCGCCGCGCCCCTCGTCGGCATGCTGATGCTGGGTAACCTGATGCGCGTTTCCGGCGTTGTTGAAAGACTCAACAAGACCGCTCAGAATGAACTTTGCAACATCGTCACCATCTTCCTGGGTCTCACCGTAGGCGCGACCACCAAGGGCTCCACCTTCTTAACGCTTGACACCATCAAGATCGTTATCCTCGGCGTTGTTGCGTTCGGCTGCGGAACTGCCGGCGGCGTGCTGCTTGCCAAGCTTATGAACAAGCTTTCCGGCGGAAATTCCATCAACCCCCTGATCGGTTCTGCAGGCGTATCCGCCGTTCCCATGGCGGCGCGCGTTTCCCAGAAGGTCGGTCAGGAAGAAGATCCCGGCAACTTCCTTCTCATGCACGCCATGGGTCCGAACGTTGCAGGCGTTATCGGCTCTGCCGTAGCCGCGGGCGTATTTATCGCTCTGTTCGGCTGATCGTGAATTGAGATAATTTGGAGGAAAATATTATGGGTAAGGTTATGATTACCGATACCATCCTTCGCGACGCGCATCAGTCCCAGGCCGCAACCCGTATGCGCACCGAGGACATGCTTCCCGCTTGCGAAGTATTGGATAATGCCGGTTTCTACTCTCTGGAATGCTGGGGCGGCGCGACCTTTGACAGCTGCCTTCGCTTCTTAAATGAAGATCCCTGGGTTCGCTTAAGAAAGCTCCGCGAAGCAATGCCCAAAACCAAGCTTCAGATGCTTTTCCGCGGCCAGAACATCTTAGGCTACAAGCACTATGCTGACGACGTTGTAGACGAGTTCGTTCGCCTTTCTATCAAAAACGGCATCAACGTAATCCGTATCTTCGACGCTCTGAACGATCCCAGAAACCTAAAGCAGGCCATCGACGCCACCAACAAATATGGCGGAATCTGCGAAGTTGCGCTTTCCTACACCGAGTCTCCCGTTCATACCGAAGACTACTTTGTAGAGCTCGCAATGCAGTTTGAAAAGATGGGCGCTCAGAACATCTGCATCAAGGACATGGCGAACCTCCTTCTCCCGTACAAAGCCTACAGCCTCGTTAAGAAGCTCAAGCAGGGTCTTAAGAAGGATACGCTCGTTCACCTGCACACCCACAACACCACCGGCACCGGCGACATGGTCAACTTAAAGGCCATTGAAGCGGGCGTTGACATCGTCGACACTGCGCTGTCCCCGCTCGGAAACGGCACCGCGCAGCCCGCGACCGAATCCCTGATTGCGACTCTGCAGGGTACCGAGTACGACACCGGCATCGACCTTGCCGAGCTCACCAAGGCGACCGAGCACTTCAGAAAGGTTGCTACCAAGCTCAAGGAAGCCGGCACGCTCGACACCAAGGTTCTGAATGTTGACGTAAATACGCTCAAGTATCAGGTTCCCGGCGGAATGCTCTCTAACCTCATCAACCAGCTCAAGCAGGCCGGCCAGTCCGACAAGCTGTACGAGGTTCTGGCCGAGGTGCCGCGCGTCCGCAAGGACTTCGGTTATCCGCCGCTCGTAACGCCCACCAGCCAGATCGTCGGCACTCAGGCCGTTATGAACGTCATCTGCGGCGAGCGCTACAAGATGAACCCCAAGGAGTCCCAGGGCCTCATGCGCGGCGAATACGGCCGTCTGCCCGCTCCCGTAAACGAGGAAGTCCGCAAGAAGGTCATCGGCTCCCAGAAGCTCATCACCTGCCGTCCCGCGGATGAAATCAAGCCCGAGCTCGAGAAGTATAAGAAGGAATGCGCCCGCTGGTACACGCAGGACGAAGACGTTCTTTCCTACGCGCTCTTCCCGCAGGTCGCGCCCAAGTTCTTTGAGTATCGTCAGGCCGAGCAGCTCAAGCTCGACAACAGCGTTCTCGACAAGAAGAATAACGCAATGCCCGTCTAAGGGAATCAAAAAACTGTCGCAGAAATGCGGCAGTTTTTTATCCTGAAAAGATGATAAAAGGCTCTCCTGTAAAAAGAGAGCCTTTTGAATTACAGTTCAAATGTATTTAAATGAGAATAGTCCCTGTCCTGCAAGGCGTCTGTACCGACTCTGCCGACAAGAAGATACATGCCTGAAACAGGATCGTAATAGTATTCGGGAAGAAGATGGAAGCCTTCAATTTCGCCGGTATTTCTCACGTGCATTCTGGGGCCGGTGCAGTAATGCTCTTTTTCTCCGAAGAGAATATGAGTTTCATCCTTGAATGAAACGGGGATGTTGTCGGCAATTCTGGTTTTTACATATTCCTCGATGAGTGGAATTGCAACTCTCGGTTTTTCCTCAAATTGGAGAATGAAACCGTGTTTGACGTCTCCATGACGATATTCGTCGCGATATTCATCCCAGAACATGCGCTCGCAAAGGTCTTCTGCCGTATGCGCCATCTTTCGGTAGCGAATGGATTTGAACACGGTTTCGGCAATTTCGCTGGGCTCGGGGCCGAAAATGCTCGGTCGGGTTACGATGATCTCTTCGCCTACGCCGATTAAAAGCTCCGCATTGCGTCCAAGATAGGGGCGAATCAGGTCGAAATGTTCGACAACGACGCGCCTGCCTTTATTCAGCTGCATATTGATGGCGGCGGCCAGTTCGCCGATTTGGGTAAACGCCATTTCAAAGCGGATATCCACATGATAAGTGTGGGGGGCGTAGAAAATGGAATCTACAGGGTCGAGCAGGGGAAGAGGGCGGACGTTTACGCCGTTATCGTCGTTCGTCATTTCAAGGCCGGGGAACATGCCTTTAACGAGCATGCTTTTCCCGCTTCCGGCTTCTCCAACGATTCCGATCAATTTGTCGAAGGGATCCAAGTGTCTTTGCGCAATAAGGCTGCCCATCTGCGCCATGCGGACGACGCCGCGCGGCGCGAAATAGGCAGCATACATCAAACGATCTCGCGTGCTTTTCATAGTTTCAGCGCCTTTCATATACGGATAATCTAATTATAGGAGGCGCGTGCGTTTTCGTCAAGAAAATCAGTAATTATTTGTCGTCTAAAAGCGTTTCTTCCGCCTGAAAGGTTTCAAATACAGGTTCCTGCGGATGCTTGTCCTCCGCATCAAGCGTGAACGCTGAGACTTCGAAGGCGTTTCTGACGATATATTCGCCGTTTTCTGTGAGCTTCTGGTATTCTCTGGATTGGAGGCGTCCGCTGAGTCTGATTCTGTCGCCGACTTCAAATCGGGACGCATACTGCGCGTTTCTGCCCCATGCGATGCAGGGGATATAGTCCGACTTTCCAAAGGCGCGGTTGACTGCGAGCATCATATCGCAGATTTCCCGTCCAAAGGGCGTTGAGCGGTAAATGGGCGGCTTACAAAGCGCGCCTGAGAGCTCTACGCGGTTTAATGTTTCGTTGTCGCTGGTAACGGATACGTTTTGAACGAACATCGTTACCATCAGACGGCCTGTACCGTCAATAACCTTGTTATAGGATCGAACCTGACCCGAAACCAATAAAAGCGCGTCCAGCGGCAAATGCGTATCCGCGATCAGTTTTCCGGGCAGCGTAATCGGAAGCCTGTCCACCGTACCCGAAAGGCGTTTTACAAGCAGCGTGCCCGTGTAAAACGCTTCGTTCATAACCTCGTGTGAAAGAACGGGCGCGCTTTCCAGTTTTCCGCAGGCAGTCATGTGGTTATTGGGATTTTCCATCGTATCACCTCGTACATTTTTGATATGGTACGGGAAAATGATATGTTTTTACCGGGGCGATTATGCATATTTTTTCGACATAACGAACTTTTTTTTTGCGTGCAATATAAAGCAAATATTTGTTTGCTATAATTACTGTGACGTGGTGTGCAAATATCTCCGTGATGGGGTTTGAGGATATGAAGGAAGCAATTATTTCGGCGAAGGACCTTTCATTTCGGTATGAGGGAAAGGAATCGTATGCCGTCGATCATGTAAATATCGAGATTGAAAAGGGCTCGTTTGTCGCTGTTCTCGGAAGAAACGGAAGCGGTAAAAGCACTTTTGCAAAATTATTGAACGTTTTAATCGAGCCGACGGAAGGAGAGATTTCCGTTTGCAGTCTTCAGCCAAAGACGGAGGACGACGCGTTCGCAATTCGTCAGAAATGCGGCATGGTCTTTCAGAATCCCGATAACCAGATGGTTGCGACGATTGTGGAAGAGGATGTTGCGTTTGGATGCGAAAACTTAGGCGTTGCGCCCGGAGAAATCGTTCGCAGAGTCGATTGGTCGCTTCGGACAGTCGGCATGGAGGAATACAGAAAAGCCGCGCCGCACATGCTTTCGGGCGGTCAGAAGCAAAGAATTGCGATTGCGGGCGTAATTGCGATGCTCCCGGAAGTGATTGTGTTTGATGAATCCACCAGCATGCTCGATCCCAGCGGCAGGCAGGATATATTCGATCTTGCCATGCGGCTGAACAAAGAAAACAACGTAACCGTTCTGTGGATTACCCATTTTATGGAAGAAGCCGCAAAGTGCGACCGCGTGATCGTCATGGATCAGGGCAGAGTTAAAATGGACGGAACTGCGCGGGAGGTATTCTCCGACCCTAAGAAAATTGAAAAGTTCGGACTTGAAGCGCCCGATATGGCGAAGCTTGCAGAGGCGCTCAGAAAAGAAGGGCTCGACCTTAAAGACGGAATTATCACCGTTGACGAAATGGAAGTGGAATTGTGCCGGTTACTATCGAAAATTTAGCGCATGTGTACGCGCCCGGGACGCCGTTTGAAAAAAGGGCGATTGAAAAGATCAATCTGACAATTAAAGACGGCGAATTTATAGGCCTTATCGGTCACACGGGCAGCGGAAAAAGCACGCTCATTCAGCATATCAACGCGCTGATGCTTCCTACTGAGGGCAAAGTGATTGTAAACGGAATTGATACATCCACGCCCAAATCCGGCCTTGAAATCCGGAAAAATGTCGGACTTGTTTTTCAGTATCCGGAATACCAGCTGTTTGAAGAGACGATCGAGAAGGACGTCGCTTTCGGGCCTAAAAATCTGGGCATAGACGAAGAAGAGATCAGAAAACGCGTACATCACGCGCTTAGGCTTGTAGGTATTGATGAACAGCTGTTTCATCAGTCGCCGTTTGATTTGTCCGGAGGTCAGAAGCGCAGGGTCGCCATTGCGGGCGTTCTTGCGATGAAACCGAATATTCTGATTCTCGACGAACCCTCGGCTGGGCTTGATCCGGCGGGCCGCGCAGAAATGCGCAGGCTGATCAAGGACATCAAAAACGAGGGCACAACCGTCATAATGGTGTCACACTCCATGGACGACGTTTCCAAAATGTGCGACCGAATCATCGTTATGAATAAAGGCAGAATTGCTTTGGACGGACCGCCCTGCGAGGTATTTAAGCATACAGAGCTTCTTGAAAGCATTCATCTGGGCGTACCTGCTGCGTCGATGCTCCGTGAAAGGCTCAATAAAAATGGATTTGATCTGCCGGACGACATTTACACCATAGAAGAGATCAAAACTGCAATCTTGGAAAAGCTCAAAAGGAGATAAGAATTTGCTGAACAATATATCCATCGGGCAGTATTTTCCGGGCGATTCCATAATTCATAAGCTCGACCCGAGAACAAAAATACTGTTTACCTTGATGTTTATCGTCTCTATATTTATATCCAAGGGATTTTTGTGCTTTTTTTTGATCGCCGCTTTTGCTTATCTGTGCATGAGAATTTCAAAAATCAGCCTGAAATTCATCGTGAGGGGATTAAAGCCGATATTATTCATCGTCGCCTTTACGTTTCTTCTCAACCTGTTTTTGTCTTCGGGCGACGATGTGATTGTGAAGTGGGGGGTTCTGAGCATCACCTTCACAGGAATCAGAAACGCGCTCTTTATGGCGGTCAGGCTAATTCTCCTTGTTACCTGCACGCAGCTTTTGACGCTGACAACCTCGCCCATTCAATTGACGGACGGTCTTGAAAGGCTGTTTACACCCTTTAAAAAGATCGGTTTTCCCGCGCATGAGCTTGCGATGATGATGTCCATTGCGCTTCGCTTTATACCGACGCTCATTGAAGAAACCGACAAAATTACGAAAGCCCAGAAGGCGCGAGGCGCGGACTTTGAATCCGGCGGCGTGATCAAGCGCGTAAAGGCGATGATTCCGCTTCTGGTTCCGCTGTTTGTCGGCGCGTTCAGAAGAGCGGACGAGCTGGCCATGGCCATGGAAGCCAGATGCTACAGAGGCGGCACGGGCAGAACCAAAATGCGTCCGCTTACGTATCGAAAGGCGGATTACTGTGCGTTTGGCATAAGCTTTATGCTGCTTTTGGTTGTAATTGCGCTTAATATCCTGAACGTATTTTAGGAGGATGAAAGCATGCGAAGAATTCGTTTGATCGTCGAATACGACGGCACGAATTACTCCGGCTGGCAAAGGCAGATAAACGCAATGAGCGTTCAGGAGAAGCTGGAAAATGCTTTGAGAAGGCTTACAAGAGAAAATGAGCTTTCGGTTGTCGGGGCGAGCCGAACGGATGCGGGCGTTCATGCGTACAGCCAAAACGTGCATTTTGATACCGCGTGCAGGATTCCGGCGGATAAATTTGCTTTTGCGCTTAACACCATGCTTCCTCTTGACATAAGAGTTCGAAAGTCCTTTCGCGTAAAGGACGATTTTCATGCGCGTTTTCAAGCAAAGCGCAAGCAGTATCGTTACCTTTTCTATAATTCGCCGCACGCAAGCGCCATGTACAGAAACCAGACGGCGCATGTGATGTACAAACTGGACGAAGAAATCATGAACGAAGAAGCCAAAGCGATGATCGGCACACATGATTTCGCGCCCTTTGCCGCAAGCGGTTCGGAAGTAAAGGACACGGTCAGAACCATATATTCCGTCTCGGTTAAACGCACAGGCGACATGCTTGAAATGCTCGTTGAGGGCAACGGGTTTTTGTATAATATGGTTCGGATTCTGGCCGGAACGCTGATTGGCGTAGGGACGGGAAAAATCGAAAAAGGCGCAATTGCACGCGCGCTTGAAAGCGGGTCAAGGCTTGATCTTGGAATTACCGCGCCCGCGCAGGGGCTTACGCTTATGAGAATCGATTATGACGACGCGGACGAAATCGAGGATCGGATATGACGATTACAAATGTTATCAGGCTGCTCGCCGTAAACAAAATCCCCTTTGATACTGCGGAATATGATGTGGACGAAAGCGATTTAAGCGGCGTGCACGCGGCCGAAGCGCTTGGATTTGATGTGGAAAGCGTGTTTAAGACGCTTGTCGCGCGGGGAGACAAAAACGGAATCAACGTGTTTGTCATCCCGGTTGCGGAAGAGCTGGATCTGAAAAAATGCGCTTTGGTTTCCGGCAACAAAAAAATTGAAATGATCAGGGTATCGGAGCTTCTGCCCCTGACCGGTTATATCCGGGGCGGCTGCTCGCCCATCGGCATGAAGAAAAGGTTTCCGACCTTTATCGACGAAACGGCGCAATTGTCCGATAGAATCTCCGTCAGCGCAGGACAAAGAGGCGTTCAGGTGCTGATCGCCCCGGACGATCTTTTGAATTTTGTTGAAGCGAAATATGCTGATCTCATTAAGACCTGAAAAGAGGGAATTTCGTGCAGGATTCATTGAAAACAGGTTTTTTCGTGCGTGCGCTGAATAAGGTGCACGCATTTATCAGGAAAAATACGGTTTTATCCATTGCGATTGTCGCGGCGATTGTCACATCGTTTATCGTTCCGCCGGACAAAGCATATTTGGGCTATGTGGATCTTAAAACCATGTGCTGTTTGTTTGGTACGCTTGCAGTAGTGTGCGCGCTTAAGAACATACGGTTTTTTGCGATTCTGGCAAGCCGCATTATACTGATTGCGGGCAATTCCAGAACTGCGGCGGTTACGCTTGTGTTTATCACGTTTTTTGGTTCCATGCTGATTGCAAACGACATGGCGCTGATTACGTTTTTGCCGCTTGGATATTATGTGTTTTCAACCTCGGGTGACCGCAAGGAGGTTGCGGCGGTGTTTATTCTTCAGAACATCGCGGCAAACCTTGGCGGCATGCTTACGCCCTTTGGAAACCCGCAAAATCTGTATTTGTATGCGAAATATGCAATTCCGACCGGCGAGTTTATGAAAATCATGGCTGCGCCGTTTGCGGTTGCGCTTTTTATGATCATCGTCTGCTGTTTTTTGATTCCCAAGCACAGTATGAAGATCATCGATACGGGCGATACGAAATTGCCGAAAGACCGAACGGTTATCTATATCGTCCTTTTTGCGATCACCATCCTCATGGTATTTCGTCTGATTCCGTATATTCTTACGATTCTGATTGTGCTTGCCGCCCTGTTGATCCTGGATCGAAAGGCGATTAAGATGGTGGATTATGCGCTTCTTTTCACCTTCGTTTGCTTCTTTATTTTTGCGGGCAATATGGGGCGCATAGAGGTCGTGAAGCGATTCTTTTCGTATCTTTTGAATCTGAATCCCTTAATTACCTCCGTGTTCTCCTGTCAGGTGATCTCAAACGTTCCCTCGGCGATTCTTTTAAGCCAGTTTACGGAAAACTATACGCCGCTTCTTTTGGGCGTAAACATCGGAGGCGCTGGAACGCTCATTGCAAGCCTTGCAAGCTTGATCACCTTTGGCGAATACAACAAGCATTATCCCGGAAGCGCGAAAGAATACATATGGAGATTTTCCCTCTATAATTTCTCCTTTGTCATCGTGCTTACGGTTTTCGGACTCGTTTTCCTTGTCTGATAAGCAACCGATAAGGGCTGTCTCGCAAGCGCAGAGGCAGCCTGCTGTTTGTTTTTGGCGCAGATGCTTACAAAGAGAAGAAAATTCTTTCTGTAAATACGAAAGAAATACTTTTGTCGTAAAATTGATGGAATAGAATCGGCAGTATAACAAATGCGTGATTGTAAATTATTGCTTTGCATGATATAATATAATATGTGCGTTTGTGCGCATTGAATAAAGGTCTGGAGGGATCCGATATGGGCGGACTTATGAACAGTTATTATTACGGAAAGGCTGGAAAGGGCGACTATACAGTCGATCAGATGCCGACAACGCGCAGGCAGCTTTTCTTTACGACCCTTCGCGTGCGCTTCAGCAGCATGTGTGCGCTCAACATTTTCCATGTTGTGTTTGTTATCCCGCTTTTAATTCTTGCGGTGTATGCCTATAACGGACTTATGATGTTCGCGTCGGACGATGCGTGGAAGCTGGGCGGTGCCGAGATGAAGGAAGCGTACAGCGCATACAGAGAAGCGTACGATGCATATGCGGACGTATACTATGCCAATGATAATATCGAAAAGAATAAGAGCCTTTTAAAGGACGTAGAGGAGCGCATTGCCCGCGTTGAAGCGGGCGGTGAAGTCATCGTTGAGGAAGCGCCGGTTGTTGAAGGCGGCGAGCCTGAGAAGCGCCCCGCCACGATGGAAGAGCTTCTTGCGGAAAAGGCCGTTTACGTAAATGAAATTGAGCGAATTGAAAAGCTTATTTCAGAGACGTCCGAAGAGGAGAAGGAAGCCCTTGAGCAGAAAGCGCTTGAGGCCAATTTGCTTTACGAAAACTATCGTTCGGGTTCTTTTAGGAGCTTTATTGCCCAGACGCTGCTTTTCATGATTCCCTTCATGGGTCTTGCGGGCATTGGCTCTACCGGTCAGATGTACATCCTCAGAAATTGGGCGCGCGACGAGCACGCGTTTATCTGGCAGGATTATAAAGCCGCCATCAAGGCCAATTGGAAGCAGGGCCTTGTCGTGGGCCTTTTAAACGGCCTTTCCATGTATCTTGGCTTTGTAGCGTTTACAACCTACGGCTCGATGGCGAACAAAAACGCGCTTTTCCTGATTCCGCAGTGGATGATGGTCATGCTCATGTTCGTCTGGTGGATGGTCAACGAAATCATCTTCCCGATGATGGTCACCTACGATATGAAGCTTAAGCAGCTCATCAGAAACTCCGTCATCATGGTGATTGCGCGCCTTCCCATTGCCGCCCTCATACTGATCGGATCCGTTGCGATTCCCTTCGTCCTCACGTTCTTTGTGCCGATGCAGATTTCCTTCCTCGTGCTCATCGTGATTTACGGCGTCGTTGGTTTCTCCCTGACAGGCTTTGTGTACGCGTCCTTCGCCAACAGCTGCTTTGATAAGTACCTCAATCCCCGCATTGAAGGCGCGGAGGTAAACAAGGGGCTTTATAACCCTGATGCAGACGAAGAGGAAGATGCGCCTTGCGAGGTTCAGATGAAGGAAGATCGCTTCTGGGAGCATAAATCCTGATGAAATATGAAAGACTTTCTGAAATCTACGACCGTTTTACCGATGACTTTAATCATGACGATTGGGAAAAATGGTATTGGAAGCTGATTTCAAGCGTAAAAGCTGGCGTGAAGAGCGTGCTTGACGCCGGATGCGGCACCGGCCCGCTTTCCGTGAGGTTTGCGAAAAAGGGCATAAAGGTGACCGGAATCGATCTGTCCGAGGACATGCTGCGCGTGGCCTCGGACAAAGCGCGCAAATGGGGCGTGCCTGTGCGTTTTGTCTGCCAGGATATGCGTTTCATGGAAATTCCGTCCAGAGTCGACGCGGTGATCTGCGCCTGCGACGGTGTGAATTATCTGATCGCAGAAGACGATGTAAGGATGTTTTTTTCGCGCGTGTTCAAAGCGCTAAAGCCCGCTTCGCCCTTTGCTTTTGATATTTCCAATGAGGAAAAGCTTAAAAAGATGGGCCAGACCTATCTTTACGGCGAGGATAGGGAAGACAGCGCATATATTTGGACAAACGATTACGACGAGAAGACGCGCCTTATCGAGATGAATCTCACGTTCTTCGTTCAGGAGGAGGACGGAAGATTTGCGCGCTTTACAGAGGCGCACACGCAAAAAGCGCATAGGGTTTCGGAAATTACAGCTTTGCTTGAAGAAGCCGGATTTATCGATATCTGCGTGTTCGGCGGCGACTCGGGCGAAAGCGAAGGACCCGGCGGCAAGCGCGTGTACTTCCTTTGCAAAAAGCCATAACCCCTTTGAAAGGATTTAATATAATGAATATGACGAACATGAATACCGACGGAATTCTGCGCATATCGCTTATGGGCGGTCAGGCGCGTGCCTTTTTAGTTGACTCGACGCAGATGGTCGAAAAGGCGAGAAGAACGCACAATCTTTCCCGTACAGCAACAGCGGCGCTTGGAAGAACGCTGACGGCTGCGTGCGTGCTTGGCAATATGCTCAAGGGAGAAGACGAATCCGTCACCTGCCGCATCGACGGAAACGGACCGATGGGGCTTGTGATGGCGGTTGCAAAAAACGACGGATGCGTAAAGGGATTTGTGGCCCATCCCGAGGTTGATCCTCAGCGGCGCGGCGAGAAGCTGGACGTCGGCGGCGCGGTCGGTCATGAAGGATTGCTCACCGTCATAAAGGATATGCGTATGCGCGATCCCTATGTCGGACAGGTAAATCTTGTTTCCGGCGAAATTGCCGAGGACTTTGCCATGTATTTTACCTCCTCAGAGCAGACGCCGTCTCTGGTCTCGCTGGGCGTGCTCGTCGGGGATACGGTTGAAGCTGCAGGCGGACTTGTCATTCAGCTGATGCCGGGCGCGACCGAGGTTGCAATAAAATCCATCGAGCTTTCCGCCGGAATGTTCATGGATATTTCCAAAACCATCAAGGAAGATCATCTGGACGGCGCGGTTACGCAGCTCCTAATGCATCTGGAGCCCGAGATTCTTGAAAGAAAGCCCATCGCCTATAAGTGCGACTGCTCTCGCGAACGCGTGGAGCGCGCGCTGATTTCTCTGGGCGCGAAAGAGCTTGATGAAATGATCAACGAACAAAAGGGCGCGAAGGTGGACTGCCATTTTTGCAATACCCGCCGCGTATTCAGCGAGACGGATCTGATTCGGCTGCGCGACGTTGCGATCGCAAGCGCAGCAAAGCGCGCGGAATTGAATGTGACGGAGGAATAAATGACCCAATTCGATTCCAAAGTGGTTTCATTTGAAAGGAAAGCGAGCTTTCTGCACGAACGCGCGCTTAAGAATAAAAAGAACGGGCGCGAGACGGATGCGCTCGAGCTTATGCGTCAGGCCGCCAGAAAGGAGCCTGACAATGTGCGCTATCAGCTGGATCTTGCGATTCTTTTGTCAGAAATGGGACTTTATGAGCAGGCCTCCATGGCGATTGAGAAGGTTCTTCTTTTGGGAAAGCTCCCTTCTGAATGCCTCTATGCCATGGGCATGATTCAGTATAACAAAGGCGATATTTCAAAGGCGGAGCGGCTGATCCGCGCATATACGGAAAAGGGCGAGGGCGAGCGAGAAGCAGAGGCCAAAAGGCTCATTGACGAAATCATGATCGCAAAGGAAGCTTTGCGCCCCGACCGAAAAACACTTCGCGCGATGCGATGCGTGGACCGCGCTTGTCGTTTGATGACGGCGGGCGACCATGCAGGCGCGGAGAAAATGTTTCGTCTGGCGATACGCATGAATGATTCCGCGCCGGAGGTTCACGCGCTGATGGCGATGAATCTGCATTTGCAGGGGCGAAACGATCGGGCGCAGGAGGAGATAAAGATTTCGCTTGAGAGCGCTGAGAAATACCAAAGCGGAAAAGAACGCGTGCTGTGTATCTCCGCGCAGATTTATGCATCGATGGGTGATAAGGAAAAAGCGCATCAGTCAATCGACGAAGCTTGTCTTAAAGAAGCTGAGGGGAATGATTTAAGGCTTCTTTTGAACGCCATGTTTGAATCGAGCTATCATGAAAAAATCCGCGAGCATTTACCGCGTGCGCTCGCAGAAACGCCCTATGACAAGTCGCTGCTTCACGCTTATTCGGTATCTGCGTATTGTCTGGGATTATCAAGGGACGAAATTCTCTCCGGCTGGAAAAAAATCGAACGCATGGATCCAATGGATCCTGTGTGCAAGTATTTTATCCGTATAAGTGAAAACGAAAAAACGGCGGATATTTCCTATCAGTATCGTCTGCCGCCCGATGAGATGATGAACCGCGCAAAAACGATCATGAACGCCATGTTCATGGGAGACGAGCGGCTGAGAGAATTGTGGGAAACGGACGAGGAGCTTCAAAACATCGTCAACTGGGAAATCTATCAGCCGGACAGTCGTTTTACGCGGCTTGCGCTTTCCGCGCTGATGGGCGCGAACACGCTTGAATCCGAAAAACGCGTGAAAATATTTGCGGATCGTCCGGACATTTCCGTGAATCTGCGTTCTTACGTCATGCAGGGCAGAGCCCTTATGGGAAAACCTATCGAAACGACGCTTCCCGACGAGTATGTTCATGCAGGCATGCCGACTGAGGAAGAGACAATGGAAACGTTTTCCGTTGGCGAAAAGCAGATGGTTCGGTATGCTGCGGAATATGTGGAGGACAGATACAGAGATTACCCGGTTGCGGATATTGCGCTTGTCTGGCGCGCTTTTAAAGAGAGAAGAGGAGCGCTTGGCGTCAGTATGGTTTCTACGGAAGCGGGAAGTGCGGCGCTTGCGATGTGCTATCTCAATATGAAGGGAAAACAGGATGATATTTTTACAGTTTCTCGATGGTACGGCTGTTCTCCGAGACAGGCGGCGTATATCGCCCGACTGATTCGAAACAGCATAAATCAGGTTCCTGAACGATAAGAAAAGATAAAGGAGCAATTCCTATGTACGATATTCTGGATTTTGATGCGAATTTCGCGGCATATCTTGAAAAATGGATGCAGATGAACAAAAGTAAGTTCAAAAACATCGAGCAGATGGAAGACGCTATGCCGGAGGTTTATATGCGCTGGCTGAATTCTCCGGCGGCGTTTTTGGAAGGAACCGCGCCCGCGATGTATTTTGAGAAGTTCAGCGATCCTCAGATGTTGGTGAACTGGGTTTCGGAATACGAAGCGGCAAAGGTGCCCGTTCCCGATCTCCTTTTGGAGAGAATTTCAGATCTCGGCAAGCACAGCCTTTATCCCCTCATGCGCGCGGCGAGGGATAAGGACAATTCTATTCAGACCCGCATGACGGCGCTGAATCTTTTAAAGGAAATCGACTGCGGCGAGGAGCCCATGGAAATCTGCATGGATATTATCGACCGCCGACAGGAAGACGACGAATTGGCCGACGTTGCCGCAGAGCTTATGGCAAACATGGGCGCGGGCGTCGTAAAGCCGATTCTGGATCGCTTTGAAGAAGTCAGCGACAACGCGCAGGAAACGTATCTGGACATTTTGGTAAACTATCCCGGCGACGACCGCATTTACGATCTTCTGATGTCCGCCTTTATTTCGCATTCCGACAAGATTGCGCTGTATGCGTCCTTTATCGGAAAATTGGGCGATGAAAGAGCGCTGGACACGCTGAAAAAAGCGCTGAACCTTCAGGAAATCACCTATCTTGATTATCTTGAGATTCGAAACGCCGTTGAGATGCTTGGCGGCGTCGTGGAAACGGAAAGAGAGTTTGCCGGCGACCCGTACTACGAGAGCCTAAAGGGTGAAAGATAAGCGCGATTGATCCTCAAATAAAGGAGGCGGCCGATAGGTGTATTGCGTAAAATGCGGCGCAAAGGCGGAGAAGGGGCAGAAAACATGCCGCAAATGCGGAATGAGGCTCATAGCGCCGGAAGCGCTTTTGAGGCTTTTGAGAAAGGCCGATCTTGAAAGAAAGCTGAAAAACGAAAATCATGCAAACGCTCTAAAGGACGCAAGCCTTTCAAAAGGCTATATGGAGCGGCTTTACAAAGATGAAAAGGCTTTAGGCGCGCCTAAAAGGAAGGGAAAGACGGGGGAAACGGTTTTGCCCTTAAAGAGATGCGCGCCTGAGAAGAAGGTCGCGCCTCAGTCTGGCCCCGATGAAAAGCGCAGAAAAACCTTGTTTGGCCACGAGGCGAATAAGGAGGAGATGCGCGCTTTCGGGAGTTCTGACAAATGGGAAGCGCCTTCTTCCGATAAGGCAAAAAAGCGCGTGACGCCGATATTTGAGAATCCTACCCAGCCCAAGCGCAGAAGTATTTTTGACGACGAACCGGTCAGGCCCCAGAAGAAACGCCCTGAATCTGAAAGCGGCGAAATGTCAAAGCCGCGAAAGATTCCAAAATCGGATTCATCCGGGAAGAAAATTTCGCCGCATAAAACGAATCCCGCCGTAAAGCTTCTCGAAAAAAGAAGCTCGATTTCCGAAAGAAGAATAGAGGAAAAAGACGCGCGGTTTGTCACCCAGCTGTTCTTCATTCCCGAAAAAGACGAATCGAACGGAAGAGCTGCCTCTCGCAGAAAAACCAGAAGCGGGCAGCGGACGATCGAACAAAAGAAACCGAAACGTCCGGACAGGTCAAAGGCCGTGCCTGAGAAAAATCGCTCGTCGCTCGACAAGGGGCGTTCTTCTTCCCGCACGAAAACCGCGCCTGCCAACCGCAGCGCGAGGAATTCTCAAAAGAAGAAAAACGAAGAAAACTTTGTTGAAAAATATCTGCGGTCCATTGTTTCCATGCTGCTTTTGAGCGCGACCATTGTTCTGACGCTCATGTGGGGCTACGCAACCGACAACGGAAACCGAACGATGGCGGAGCTTGGTCTCGGAACGCGGAGGGGATACATATTGCTCGGCGACGATTGTATGGCGAATGGAAATTACAAGCGCGCCGTCGAGCATTATTACAAGGCGCTGTCCAAAAGGGTCAATTATGAAGCGGGATTAAAGCTGTCCAAGGCCTATCGCCAAACGGGTGAAACGGATAAAGAGGTCAGCGCGCTTCTAATGTTAATGGATCACTATGCCGAAATGGATGAACCGTACATAAGAATACTGGAATTGTACCCGGATCCGAATTCAAGGCCGGACAAGGTGCAAAACGCCATCTACATGCATGATCGTTAAAACCGTAAAAAGCGGATGAAGCGGGCATGCATGTTTTTTATAGAAAAAAGCGCCTCAAAAAGAGACGCTTTGAAATAAGTTGACGTCAGCGGGCAGGATTATTCCTTATTGACGCGGGAATTGAATTTATCAAGAATAAGTCCGATAACGACACCGATGACGGCGAAGCCGATGTTCACAAGGACGTCCTTTACGCTCGCGTAAGCGACTTCAAGAAGCTCCGCTTCAAAAGGCGTCAGAATGGTCGCAGCAAGAACAACGCCGATGATCGTGTGGAACATCACGGAATAGTGATGCTTGAGCATGTAATTGATCGAGCCCACAAACAGAACAAAGGTAACGACTGCGCCGATGCCTACGGGGATGAGAACAGAGAAATCGAGATTTCCGATTCCTTCAACAAAGGGCTGGTAAAGGCCGAGCGGCATAAGAAAGGTAGAAAAGCTCATGCCGGGCGCGATGATGGAAAGCGCAAGAGAGAAGCCGCAGAAGAGGCAGGCTGCGAAGTTAAAGGGAATCTTTAAATTAAATACAAACATAAGCGAGATGAGCAGCGCAAGAACGATCACAAAGGAAACGCCCATGCCGATAAACGAATTCTTGCTGCGGCCCTGTTCGCCGGCTTCGCGGAAAAGAGAGGGAATCATGCCGACAATCAGACCGACAAACAGGAAAACCGAGGGGCCGGGATAGCGGTCCAAGAGGAAGCCTAAAAGCTTGGCAATGCCGAGGAAGCCGACGACCACGCCGATGACGATGGGAATCAAGAGATTCAAATGCTTTTTCCAGTTTTTAAGGGGATTGCCGAGAACCTCCATCAAGGGCTTGTATACGCCGAAAACTACGCAAAGAACGCCGCCGGAAATGCCGGGAAGCACCGCGCCCAGACCAATAAGGGCGCCCTCAAGAATTCGAAAAATAAACTGCATGTGAAAAACCTCCTGTATTAAGATATGAAACGCGAAGGAGCGAAAGAATAGAGATTGCTCTATTGCTGAGCCTGCGTGACCTCTGAAAGATTTTCATCTGTCCAATCAATAAAGCTGCCGCCGCGGAAGGTGTCCCTGATGACGAAATAATGCGGATGCTCGCGCCAGCCTTCCTCTACGGCGTTTTTCGTTTTAAAATTGATTTCGCAGTCGGGGAAATAGGCTTGAATGATTTCGCGATCGCTCTTTTTTATCTTGGTGGAAGACATCCAGAGCCTTTCAAGCTGCGGCAGCGTTTCAAGCGCGGAATAATCCTTGATCGGACAGAAGCAAACGTTCAGATCGACCAGATTTTCCATATTGGCAAGCGCGTTTAAATCGGTGATTCGATTAAAGAACAATTCTACATACTGAAGATTCGGCATGGTGGAAAGAATGGAAATGTCTTCGATTTTGTTATCCGCCAGTATGAGATAACGCAGATTCGTCATTCCTTCCAGAAAGGAAAGGTTTCTGATTTCGTTATGCCCAAGATCAAGCGCGAGAAGCTTATTGCAGTACTTAAGACACTCAAACGTAGTCGAAGATTTCCGGTAATCGCCGTTGTTCAGAGTGGAAAATGCGGTAGCGTCGGATTTTACTTCCCATCTGTCGAATTTCATTGTCCAGACGAGCTCAAACTCTGTGTATTCCGAACGGATTTCGGAAAGCACGTCGTACGGGACATTGGTCAAGCCGATGTCGATGCGCGTTGCGTTCGGAAAATTCGCAAGGAAGGACCGCAGTTCTTCGGCGGACTCAAAGCGCGTCTTTTCGAAAACAACGTTCTCTGAGTCCATATCGACCTTTACGCCGAAATAGGTTTGCGTTTGCTCAGCGGCAAAACCATGAAACAAAGAAAGAAGAACCATAACCATGACCAGAAATTTTGAAAGACGGATTTTCTTCATGTACATTTCCTCCTAAACGACTGGTATTTTCAGGCGTCCTCTTACAAGCCGATCAAACATCATTTGCTGATAAAGTCGTAGATCAGCCATTTGCCCTTTACGGTATGAAGATATAATGTGTAATTGAGCGGATAATCAATCACATTGGTATCGGAATAGCGTGCGCGGTACATTGCACTGATTTCCGCGACGACGCAATTGTCTCCGAGCTTGGTCATGCCTGTAATCGCAAAGGATTCCATATCGGCGCTGCCGGCTTTTAAGCTTTTCCACAAATTGTACTCATATAAAACAAGATATGCGCTGGAACGGTATTCTACATATTTTGTTAGATTTCCAATCTCCGTTTTGCCGACGAAAAATTTTGCGATTCGCTCAGTCGCCTCCTTCAAAGTCGGCTCTAAAAAGCTGAACTCGGGGAGAATGGCGGGGGAAGATATTGACAGCTTATGATCCGTGAGCGTAAAGGGAACGGATTCGCCGTTATCGAGCTTGACCGAGAAATTCGGCTCGGAGAAGGCGAAGGGGATCTCGTAGTGTTTGTATGTAAGATCGACGGGATTTTGAACGTCCTCACAAACGCGGGATGCATGTTCGCTTTGATACGTACTCTTAATCCAAGTATCTAACGCGGCGGCTTCGTTTACATATAGCGTCGCGTTCGCGGGAATATCCGCTTCATAAACGGTCGCGTTTATGAAATGGGGGACGCAGCTTTCGAGATCCCATATATCCGCATTTTCTGAATTGGCCTTTAATGAGATCTCGAAAAAGGTTTCTTCGCCTAAAAGATACATGAACGTCTTCTGGCCTTCAGTCGATGCGCCGCCTTCTGTCAGGGTAAGCTCGTCGGTCTTAACCGAGGTCAGAAGATAGTTCTGAAGGTCGGATTTTGTCTCTGCAGGATACAGCAACGCGTCGGTGTTCTCTATAATGAATGAAAAATCGCCGTTTTGAAAATTCTTGAGGTGATTCATTGCTATGCGCTCGGGAGAGACAACCAAGCTTAACGATGACACGCTCCAGCGGTTAAAATTCTCTCCTTTGGAAAGCGGCTGCTTTTTTAGCTCGACGCGCGCTATTTTTTCGTTTTCCGCCAAAATGTGATAATGGTGTTCTTCGATCAGGGACTGGGAGATTTTTCGATAGGACAGCGAAGACTCGTTCGAGATCGCCTTGATGGAAGCGAGGACGGCAGAAAAGGCTTCGTCCGCAGAAGCGAATTCATCGCTTTGAGATTGCGCGTCCGCTTCAATATGTGCAATAAATCTCTTAATGACGTTTACCGGCTGATTATGCTCGTATTCGCTCAAGCGGGAATCCACATGTCTGATAAAAACAATCCCGGCCAGAATCAAAACAATCGTGAGGAAGAAGCGATAAAATTTATATCCGCGGTCGCGTCTCAAAAGGCGTTCATAGGTGATGTTTTTTCTTGCCATGCTACTCAGCCTCCTGTCTTACAAGAAATGCCGTTGGAATTTCGCGCGCGACGGAAATGTTTTCTATGGAGGAAATTCGCCTGCCGTCATAGTGCATAATGGACGAAGTGCCGCCGTCCAGGTTGCAGGCGTTGACTGCGCCGTATTTCAGCATTACCTCGATCAAATCGGGATATCCCGCGCCGAGACTGTTCGGATGACGACCGTCGATCACCAGAAGCAGAACGGCGCCGTCGCTTCGCTGGCCGATTGCCGTTCGGGGATTGAGGCCGGTTCGGTTCGTTTCGCCCTCGGCGGGTTTTCCGTTGATGATGAGCGCCGGTCCCCAGCCTGCGCCGTCCCGAAGCTTCAGCGCTTCCGCTTCCTCATTTGTAAACTTACCGACATGAAGAATGTGATTTTCATCAAACGCCGCGATTGTAGTATTGCCGTCGCTTTTTCTGAGGATTTTTCCTTCGGAAATCACCATGCCGATGGGCGTTCCGCCGTTTCCACGGCCGTTTTCATCCAAAAATCCCGAGGCGTTTACACCGGCAACCGCGTCGTATTTTTCGCATA
This sequence comes from Clostridia bacterium, assembly GCA_017522345.1. GTDB lineage: Bacteria > Bacillota > Clostridia > Christensenellales > Aristaeellaceae > SFHK01. The sequence goes on from JAFWZN010000052.1 coordinate 31,920, forward strand.
ATTCGCTTATGCTCATTCCCGCCGCGCTGAAATTCTCATTCGTGACGCCGAGAAAAACGCGCGAAGGATCGCGCACGATCATGAGATGCCCCTTGTAGGTGTTTCCGCTGACGGAAATGATTTCGATATCCTTGATCTCCTCAACGGCTTCGCCTTCGCTCTCGGTAGGATCGGCGTCCTTGACATATTTAGGAATCTGTATCAGGCTTGTGTTTACTTTTTCATCGGGCTCAATCAATTGCGTCGCCGCCTTGATCGCTTCCACTTCGCTTTCACGCATGAACAAACGCGGCACAAATTTCAGCGCGCTCGTTTCAAGCAGCGTCATGGTAAGCATATTGCTAACGGTTTCGCTGGGGCCGAGAAACAGCCTGTGTACAAGCAGTAAAGCAAAAATTAATACGACAGCAATCACGCGAATGAACAGGGAACACACAAAAGAAAGCATGTGCCTTCTCCACAAACGACGCATTTTCCGCTGATTAAGCTTTTCGGCCTTTTTCATACCGTTTATTCAATCCTTTCGATGGAGCAAAATAAAAATCTATCGTTTCTATTATATCATAGAATAATACTAAAAGAAACAAAAAGCGGAAATATAACAGGAAAGTTTTCGTTTCAGGAAGCAGACGGAATAAGCATATGCCGAATGAAAAGCGACCGAGATTCTTGAAATAAGATCGATTTACAAGCTTCTAAATAGAGCGCGAATGATTCTGAACGTGAAATTATGGATAAAAATCCTATTTGGCGTAGACTTTTCCTTCCTTGTGTTGTATAATGAACACGGTATGTTGTAAAACAAGCATTCTTGATGCGATATATACTGATTGATTGAAGGTTAAGGGAGAGTAAATCGCGAATGATTTAGTCGCCGGCTTTCTTTTCGCGCTTTTTTGGACAGAATTCTCTAACGGTTATTGGGGGGGATGGAAAAAATGAAAATCAGACGAAAGAAATTAGCGCTCTTTTTAATCGGAGCTGTATTGATTCTGAATATCGGCATTTCCTGCATGGCTGAAACGGTAACAGGAGACCTTTCAAACAGATTTCAGGATGGAGTTGTTCTTGAGCACGAAGGCGTAAATTACAGATTGAAGAAAAGGGCGACCTTTTCGCTGATCATCTGCGTTAACAATTTGGTTCAGGATCAGTTTGACGGTTACTTTGGAATTCTGGCGGTGGACGATAATGCGAAGAGCTTGTCGCTTATAGAGCTGGATGAAAGAGTTGCATCGGATGTGGACGGCGTTGTCCAAAGGTTGAGCGACGCATATTTGAGCGGCGCAGATAAGCAGGAAGGAAGTCTCAATGCGCTTTTCCTGATCAATCAGATATTTCCTTATGAGGCCGTGAACCACTATATCGTGTTCGAAATGGAAGGGCTCGCCGTTTTGAATGATTATCCTGGTTTTGACACCTCCGAATATGAAAACCTTGAAGGCACGAAGCAAAAGCTCAAATACGCCAAACATTACGTTGAAAATCTTCCTTCGGATCAGTGGAGCGCACTGTTCGAGCACGTCAGCAAATATCTCAAAAGCGATATGAAAAGCGGCGCAATTATGAAAATTGCGGATAAAGCTGAAAAATACGAAAGAATGCCTACCTTCCGCTTTATTGAGGCTGTTGAAAATGACGTCAACCAAGATGACGTAAATACGGCTAAGTATATATATCTTAGCGAACAAGAGATCAACGAGGTAGTATTAAACGCATTCGTTGAACCCGATCCCTACAGCAATAACTGAGGAGGAAACGAAAATGAAGATTTGCCGAATGATTCTTTGCGTTGTTCTTGTAGCCTGCTTTTGTTTAAACGTATGTATCTCAGAAGAATCCGAATGGATGAACATCCTGTTTCTTGGCGACGACACTCGCGACAGGACGGATTATGGCCGTACGGATACGATGATTATTGTGTCCGTAAACCGCGACAGCGGCGAACTCAAAATGACCAGCATCATGCGCGATACCTATGTGCCGTTCAATAAATGGATGGAAAATAGAATCAACGCTGCAAATATGTACGGCGGGCCGGAATTCGCAATGCAGGTAATCAATGATAATTTCGGGCTGGATATGACGGATTACATTTACGTCAACATGAACGACATGGTAACGCTCGTCGATATGATTGGCGGCATTGACATCGAGCTTACGCAAAAGGAAGTCGAATATGTCAACCAATATGCCAGGTCCTATCAGAGGGAGTTTGGAAGATACGACGGGGAGAGAAAGCTGGAGTCGGCGGGACTTTGCCATCTCAATGGTCTTCTTGCGCTCTCCTATGCGAGAAACCGCTATTCTGACAGCGATTGGGTTCGCGTAATGCGTCAGCAGAAGGTATTAATCGCAATTGCCGAAAAGATGCAGAATATGGAAATTGACGAGCTTATGAGTCTCACGGAAGAGATTTTAAGTCTTGTTGTTACGAACCTGGACAGTGAAATGATTAAGGATTTGACGTACACGGTTATGGCGATGGAGCTGGAGGAAGTGGAGCAATTCCGCATTCCGGCGGACGGCGCTTTTTACTCGGGTATGTATGATGGAAGATGGCTGATTAAGCCTTGGTTTAAAGAAAATAAGGAATTGCTCCATGAGTTTATTTATGGAGAATAAATGAAACAGAAGATACGTTTTGGATTTTAGGAGGGGCTTTCGTGGAACAGGTCAGTGTGATGAACCAGGAATTGAACGACACGGAATTTGATTTTTTTGATTTTTTAAGCTACTTGCTTCGAAGGATCAAGTTTGTTTTGATTGCGGCGGCCGTCGGTCTTTTAATCGCAGCTTTATACGCATTTGTTATTGCGACGCCTATGTATGAGGCAACGGCTCAGCTGTATGTTGTCAGCTCTTCCGACTCTGTCGTTAATCTTTCGGATTTTCAGATCGGTTCTTATTTAGCCTCAGACTACCAGCTGGTTTTTGATACATGGGAAGTAAACCAGATGGTTATCAACAATCTGAAGCTCCCTTATGACGTGGAGGAGTTTCAGGAGATGGTTGAAATAACCAATCCGAGCAACACAAGAGCGCTTTTTATCACAATTACTTCGTCGGATCCCAAAGAGGCGACAGCGATTGCCAATGAGCTTGCCGAGGTGGCAGGCCAGTATATTTCTGATACCATGCTGACGGATATGCCTACCACGCTTTCCACAGCATTGGAGCCGATTGAACCCGTGAGCCCCAGAAAAATACTGATTCTTGCTATCGGGTTTATTGCAGCTGTCTTTATTGCGGTGTGGGTCCTGCTCATTGCGTTTATCCGTGATGACAAGATTAAGACCGGCAATGATCTTCTCAAGTACATCGGCGCGTCTCCGCTTGCCATTATTCCCATCAATGATAAGGCAGCGGACAAAAAGCTTAAAGGAAGGTGATTTAAATGGTTGATATGAAAGTAACTCGATTTGAGTCCCTTGCTTATCAGGCAAATGAAGCGCTCAATACACTTTGCACCAATCTGTTTTTTGCCGGCGGAGACATCAAAAAAGTCATGCTCACCAGCTGCCATCCTCAGGAGGGCAAAAGCTTTGTTACAATGAACCTGATGCGTTCTCTTGCCAATCTGGGAATGAAGGTCGTACTGGTAGACGCGGATATTCGCGCATCTGCGCTGCAGGGTGTTTATGGCGTACAGGTCAAAACGCAGGATGGTCAGCCCTACTCCGGCTTAACCAGCTATCTTGCCGGAAGATGCAAGGCGGACGATATTATCGGACAGACGGACATTGAAAATGCATGCATGATCCTGTCCGGCCGCAATGTGATCAATTCGCTGCCGCTGCTTAATTCCAACCGCCTTGAAAATCTGCTTAATAGCCTTTCTGAGCAGTTTGATGTTGTGCTTGTGGATGCTCCTCCCGTAGGAACCATTATCGACGCAGCGAAGATTGCCCGCGTGTGCGACGGTACGCTGTTTGTAGTAGAGAGCGGCGGAACCAGCTATCATGAACTTCGCATGGCCATGCAGCAGATTGAGAAAACCGGCTGCCCGATTCTCGGTTCTGTTCTGAACAAGTTTAACGAGCGCCTGTACGGAGACAAGTATTATTACAAAAAGTCCTACTATGCCTCAAATGACGCAGCGCTCGAAAACGCGAAGCATATTTCCAAATCCGATGAAAAGAAGAGCAGGAACAACGGAAAATAAAAATACGCTTCAGAGATGAATCCAAGACAGGAAAAAAGTGAAATGACGAAATTTATCGATATTCATCATCATGTTGCCTATGGAATTGATGATGGCGCGCGCAATATCGAATGTTCAAAGCAAATGATTGACGCGTCTCACGAAGCGGGTATATGTGAAATCATTTCAACGCCGCATGTCCAGCCTGGAAGAAAAGCCTTTGATTATGAGAAGTATCTGGGCATTATCGACGAGCTCAATCAATATTGTATCCAGAAAGATTACGATATCAAAGTGATTCCGGGCGCAGAGATTATGTATACAGATGCTGCCACCCGCCTGTTGAACGAAGGTTATATTCCGACATTGAATCAATCAAGATTCGTTTTGGTTGAATGGAAGAATCCCGTTAACTACGACGCGTTCGTTCAGAATATCAGAGATCTGATCAACGCCGGATACACGCCTGTTATCGCGCATATTGAGCGGTACAAAAACCTTTGGTTCGCAGCGAAGCGCATTCAGCAGCTGAAAAGCATGTTTGATATCCGAATTCAGGTTGACTGCGAGGTATTCCTTGAAAGAGCGCCGTTGCTTGCTAAATTGTTCGTAGACAAGCTGATGAAGATGCGTTTGGTCGACTATTTGGCTACAGATGCGCACAACGTTTCCGATAGAGGGGTAAACATGAAGGACGCATATGAGGTCGTTAATAAAAAATACGGATCTGATTATGCGAAAGAGCTTACATACGAAAATCAGTTGGAAATATTGGAAGCAGAATTGCCTTGAACTTGTACGCAAGATCATAAGTATAGTTTCCGAACCTCTTAGGAAAGATTTGTAACATGCTCCTTAGAAACCTAAGGAGCGCGTGTGTTTTCCGAAGATTGTATCCGCGTTATGGCAATGTTCAGAAAGAGTATAGAAGTGTTGCTTGGAGAAGAGGGGTTGTTTACAAATGAAGGGAATCATTTTGGCCGGCGGCAAGGGCACCCGTTTGTATCCGATTACGAAGGCGGTATCGAAGCAGCTGCTGCCGATTTATGATAAGCCGCTCATTTACTACCCGCTAAGCGTTCTTCTTCTTGCGAAAATCAGGGAAATTCTCATCATTTCCACACCTGAAGATCTGCCGATGTATGAGAAATTGCTCGGCGACGGTCATCGAATCGGCGTGAATTTCCAGTATAAGGTGCAGGAAAATCCCAGAGGACTTGCGGACGCTTTCATCATCGGAGAAGAGTTTATTGGAGATGACAGCGTTTGTCTGGTTCTGGGCGACAATGTGTTTTATGGACATGGTTTAACTTCAGTGCTCCAAAACGCAATGGATAATAATGTCGGCGCAACGATTTTCGGCTATCAGGTTCATGATCCGCGTTCGTTCGGCGTAGTAGAATTTGATGAAAATAAAAATGTTATTTCAATTGAAGAAAAGCCGGCAAAACCAAAATCAAAATATGCCGTTCCCGGTTTGTATTTCTATGATAATCGCGTCGTAGAAATTGCGAAAAATGTCAAGCCCTCCGCGCGCGGAGAGATCGAGATCACGGCTGTCAATAACGCTTACCTTGAGATGAAACAGCTCAGGGTTACACTTATGCAGCGCGGTATGGCGTGGCTGGATACCGGTTCGCCGAAGGGCATGCTCCAGGCAGCGGAATTTGTTGAAGCGGTTCAGGAAAGACAAGGTTTCTATGTGTCCTGCATCGAGGAAATCGCATGGCGAAGAGGCTTGATTGACACGGATCAATTGCGCAGGCTTGGCGATGAACTTTGGATGACTGCTTATGGACAATACTTGATCGAACTTGCGAATACGGAGGGTGAAATAAAATGACCATCATCGTTACCGGCGGCGCAGGATTTATCGGTTCCAACTTCATATTCCATATGCTGAAAAAGTATACGGATTACCGCATCGTATGCATAGACAAGCTGACGTATGCAGGCAATTTATCCACGCTGAAATCCGTAATGGATCATCCGAATTTCCGCTTCGTGAAAGCGGACATCTGCGACCGGGAGGCTGTTTTTCAGCTTTTCGAAGAAGAACACCCTAATATTGTAGTGAACTTTGCAGCGGAATCGCATGTCGACCGCTCTATTGAGAACCCAGGCGTTTTCCTGCAGACAAACATCATGGGAACGCAGGTGATGATGGACGCGTGCCGCAAATATGGCATCAAGCGTTATCATCAGGTTTCTACCGACGAAGTCTACGGCGATCTGCCGCTCGACCGCCCGGATCTGTTTTTCACGGAAGAGACACCCATACATACGTCAAGTCCCTATTCCAGTTCCAAAGCAGGCGCAGACCTGCTGGTGCTCGCGTATCATCGCACATTTGGTCTTCCTGTAACCATCAGCCGATGCAGCAACAACTATGGGCCGTATCATTTTCCTGAAAAGCTGATTCCGCTGATGATTGCAAACGCGCTTGCGGACAAGCCTCTGCCCGTATACGGCACCGGCGAAAATGTTCGCGATTGGCTGTATGTCGAAGACCATTGCAAAGCCATCGACCTGATTATTCATAACGGTAGAGTAGGCGAAGTGTACAATATCGGCGGTCACAATGAAATGGCGAACATCGATATCGTCAAGATGATATTAAGAGAGCTCAATAAACCCGAGTCCCTGATTACTTATGTCGCCGACCGAAAGGGTCACGATATGCGCTATGCGATCGATCCGACCAAAATTCATAATGAATTAGGCTGGCTTCCGGAAACCATGTTCAAAGACGGCCTCAAAAAGACCATTAAGTGGTATCTGGAAAACCGCGAGTGGTGGGAAGAGATCATCTCGGGAGAGTATCAAACCTACTACGAGAGAATGTACGCAAATAGGTAATAAACAGTCCGCGGTTTGATGGATTCAAATTAAGCTCTGGTCAGACGATAAATGATGTTTCTTAAGAAGTCATGGGAGTTTGACGCCTGTTTGTGACGAATGAGGAGAAGTAAGATGTCTATTTTTGTTACAAGATCATCCATGCCTTCTTTTGAGGAATATATTGAGGAGATCCGTCCGATTTTTGAATCCCGCATACTGACCAATATGGGCCCTATCTATAAAAAGTTTCAGCATCAGATGCTTGAATATCTTGACGTGCCGTATTTAAGTTTGTTTGTCAACGGGCACATGGCGCTGGAGATGGCGATTCAGGCAATGGGGCTGAACCAGCCAGGTGGGGAAGTGATAACAACCCCGTTCACCTTTGTGTCAACGACGCATTCCATCGTTCGAAACGGCTTAACTCCTGTATTTTGCGATATCCGTGAGTCCGACTTCACTATGGATCCCGAAAAAATCGAAGCGCTGATTACCGATAAGACGGTTGCAATTATGCCGGTACATGTCTATGGCAATATTTGCGATGTGGAAAAAATTGATGAAATCGGCAAAAAACATGGCATTAAGGTCATATACGATGCGGCTCACGCACTTGGCGTAAAGTACAAGGGCGTGGGGATTGCCAATTACGGCGACGCATCCATGTTCTCCTTCCATGCTACAAAGGTCTTCCACACAATTGAAGGCGGCGCTATTGCATTTAAGGACGCCGCATATCGGGAGAAATTGCATATTTTAAAAAATTTCGGCCTTAGTTCCCCGGAAGACGTCACTGAATTTGGCGGTAATGCCAAGATGGACGAATTCAGAGCAGCAATGGGCATTTGCAATCTCAGGAGACTAAACGAAAGCATCAAATCCCGTGAAACTGCATACAAGCGCTATATCGAGCGAATTGGAAACGTCCCCGGAATCTATATTCCTGCCGCACAGCAGGATGTAGAAGCAAACTACGCCTATATGCCTGCGGTATTTGACGAAAAGATACTTGGCAAAACCAGAGATCAGGTGGCCGAAGCGCTGAAAGAGAACGATATCTTTGCCAGAAAATATTTCTATCCCGCAATCAATGATATGACGTGCTATAGAAATGTTTACGGAGAGAGCACAACACCCATCGCGCACGGCATTTCTCTGCGCGTGTTAACCCTCCCTCTGTTTGAGGGACTGTCCGAAGAAGATGTTGACCGGATTTGCGATATTATTCTTAAATAAGAAGCTTCGCTTTATTAAAGATGCGTTTTAAGAAGGAAGGCGACTTGCCGTGGCGCGAGTGAATATTTGTGGTTTTTCCAAAGCTCAACTTGTTGAAGTTGCTGGTTATATCAAGGCGGATACACTGGAAAAACTGAACCAGAAAGAGATGATAATTCAATCGCGCGAGACGTTTTATTCCAAGTACGGAAAAAGAGCGCTTGATTTTGTGTTGGCTTTGATGGCCTTGATTATCACATTTCCCATTAATTTGCTCATTGCAATCATTACTTTTTTTGATGTAGGAACCCCGATTTTATTTAAGCAGGTTCGCATTGGCAAAAACCAGAGAGAATTCTATATTTATAAATTTCGCAACATGACGAATGAAAAGGATGCAAACGGAGAATTGCTCCCACCAGAACAACGTGTGACGCGTTGGGGGAAATTTGTTCGAAAGACCTCTCTGGATGAACTGCTTAATTTTGTGTCAATTTTGCAGGGAAATATGAGCTTTATCGGTCCCCGACCGTTGATTGCTGCATATACGGAGAGACTTGATAATCGCCATCTTTCGATGTACAATGTTCATCCTGGACTGGAATGTCCCTTTCATGAAGCGTTGGATCACACTCCTGCTTGGCAAGATCGTCTTGACAATTATGCTTGGTATGCGCAGAATGTTTCTTTTTCAACGGATATCAAGATGGTTATCAGAATGTTTTCGTTGGTATTCTCGCGAGAAAGCACAGCAAAGCGCAGTGTGTCTCAAAGCGGAGCGTTTCTTGGATATGATGAAGAAGGAATGGTCATTGATTCCACTGCTGTGCCGGAAAAATACGTGAATATGTATCTTGATAATCATTCTTTTAAAAGCGTAGAAGAAGCAGTGGCGAATCGATATGTCCAACATGGAAACTATCCCGATAAAAAGGACGACAAGAATCAGGCTGCTTAAGTTTAAATGAGATATGTATTTGATATCAGAAAGGGTGTCTTTATGGCTGAATATCTTCCTCTTCCCGCAAATATGAATACTGATTATGAAAAATTACTTCAGTTGATGCGAGAATATGGAATGGATTATAAGTGGGCTCGTATGTTTGTCAAAAAGCTTGCGGACGATGAACAAGCTTTCCAGACAGACGAGAAAACAAAGAGATGGGCGCTTGAGCGCGGCTTCTATCCTGGACGCGTTGAGTTATACGGTCTGACTGAAGAGAATTATCAGAGTTATCTGTCCGATTTTGGGTATTTTATGATTCACCCTTTAAATCATCATTTCAAAATCTGGATAAATGATAAATTGACGCTAAAGTATGTTCTTAACAGCAGCGGATGCGAATTAAGCATGCCCGAGTACTATCTTTATGTGGAAAACAACGGCGATTACACTTATTTGATGGATGCGCCGAAAAATATAGATAAGGATAAGAACTTTCTGATTAACCTGCTCAGGGAAAAGAAGTATCTGGCTGTTAAGCCGAACTCCGGCACCTCCGGCGGCAGAGGGTTCATGAAATGGGAATGGGATAACGGTAATATTATCGTTAATAACAAGCCTATCAGTATTGAGGAGTTCGAAGAGATTAGTCAGCAACTGCAAAATCATATCGTGACGGAATACGCGCATGAGCATGAGGATCTGGCGAAAATCTGGTCTGAGAGTGAATGTACGCTCCGCGTCATAATGGCTAAGTTACCGCAGAAGATACATGAGGATAGTGTAAAATGGCACTGCACCGTATCATATGCGCGCTTTGGTTCTTCTGTTTCCGGTGGCGCAAGCAATCTCAGTTCTGGCGGCATAGGTATTGGGTTCGATTTTGAAACCGGTAAGTTTAATGAGACTGGTATACGATATAAGCGTTTTTGCCCGGATGGACAGTATATATGTACTGAGCACCCTGATACTCGCGCAGTGTGGAAGGAATGCAGACTGCCAAACTGGGATTATGTGCGTGAAATGATCCTTAAGGTTTGTCAACACATCTCTTCACTGGACTATTTGGGCTTGGATATCATCATTACTCAAGATGGTATGAAATTTTGCGAGATCAACTCTCATCCTGCTTGCGATTACGAGCAGATTATGTGTGGGCCGATTCTCAGAAATGAAGATGCAAGGGCTTTCTTCGATAAACACGGCTTATACAAAATAAAGTGCGCGGATCTCTGGGAGATGTATCAAGCAAGCCAGAGGTAATAAAGGGCATAACACAATAAAAGCAGGACGTACTTGGGAGGTTTATATACATGAAGGCAATGGTATTAGCGGGAGGCTTTCCTCAGATTGCCCTGCTTCAAGAACTTAAAAGTCATGGAATCACTACGATTCTGCTGGACTGGAATAAAGAACCTGTCGCCAAAAAGTATGCGGATATTTATTATCAGGAATCCACTACGGATTTAGAAGCAATTGAAAGAATTGCTATCGAGGAAAAAGTTGACTTTATTTTGACTGTTTGCTCGGAGAGTGCGATTAAATCTGTGGCAAAGGTTTCCCAGAAGCTAAATCTGCCCTGCTATGTGACTGAGGATATGATAAATAAGGTCACGGACAAGGCCTATATGAAAAAGGTTTTTGCACAGTGGGGGATTCCGAATGCAAAACACATGATATTGCAAAAAGAAGAAGAAGTCTCTGCTGATGAATTTGAATTCCCTGTCATTGTAAAACCAACGGATTGTTATGGATCTTCCGGTGTTCGTAAGGTCATGGACAGCGAGCTCTTCTATGAGGCAATCAAAGACGCGAAAGCAATGAGCAAATCTGGAGTAGTTCTGATTGAAGAATTCCTAGATGGCGTTGAACTGTCTATTGATGCATTTGTGGTGGACGGAAAAGCACGCGTATTGTGTGTGACTCGAAGTGACAAAATTGCTGATGATGATCGATTTGTCATTTATCGTGGGAGCTATCCTGCGATGGATGATATTGATTCAGTCATGAACGAGATTGAAGATATAGTTCAGAAGATCGCTTCAGCGTTTGAAATGACGACCACGCCCTTGCTTGTTCAGATGATTCGAACGAAGAATAAACTGGGTGTTCTGGAGTTTAGTACACGTACCGGCGGAAGTGCAAAATACATGCTGGCTAAGAAATCCTGTGGATTTGATTTAGTCAAGGGTGCTGTTGATATTACGCTCGGCATTAAACCCAATTTTGACGGAATCAAGGGCGAAAACAAGTATGTGACCAACGAATATCTCTATTGCCGGCCTGGCGTTTTCGACAGATTGGACGGCTTTGAGGAAATGAAGAAGCAGGGCGTTATTTCAGAATATTACCAGTTCAAGTGGCGCAACGCTGAAGCGGCAGAAAGCATAACCAAAAGTGGAGATCGTATGGCTGGCTTCACGATTCAAGCAGATACTAAGGAAGAGATGAACCGAAAACATAAGACAGCGCTTAAAAACATCCGTATTCTGGATATAAACGGCGATGATATGTTGCGGAGAGATCTTATCGGAGAGTTGTATACTGAATAGATGAGTTCCGTGTGCAAAAAATCCGAAAAAGAATGATGAAAGAATGGAAATAAATGAGCATCAGAAGAAGTTTAATCAACTTGGAAAGTGTATCGCTTTGTTTAATCATCCTGATGGCATCCACGCTATGGTTTTTTGAAGATATATTAAACATGCACTTTTTAGTGTTTGGAATCATGATGCTATCCATGAGCTTCATATTGGTCAGGAAGGTTAAGTTTGTCAGATTTTCTAATGTTCTTTTGCTGTTTGGTTTAAGTATTTTGATCAGTATTGGGATAAAAGGTGCGACACTACGCATTATCTACCGAGCCACTGTGTTTATTCTGTTGTTGCTGTATTCGGTGATGGCAGACTTTAAAATAAATACGCTTTTTAAAGCAAGAAAGTTTCTTGTTTTTTGCGGTGTATTTACGTCGGTAACGATTATTGCTCAATTTTTGCTGGGGAATACCTTTAATTCGATATACTATAGAATGATGAAATCGACAGCGCAGACGGAAGCTATGTTTTATGCAACGCGCGGATATTATGCAGGTTTGTTCACGAAGCCTCACGATGCAGCCGCATTAGTTTCGTTTGCTATAGTTGCGTTGTTAATTGAAAAATGGGACACGGCGTCGAAAAAGCAGATGATCATTCCGCTGCTTATGTTTATTCCGCTGTTACTGACTGGCAAAAGAGCAATTATCGTACTAGTGGTTGTAGCGCTGTTCATTCTGAGGACATTGGCGCAGCTTGCCAAAAAGCGATGGCTGAATGTGCTTGCGATGGTAGTTGGGATCGGGGTACTTGCATATGTAGCGATATGGTATATTGGAAGATCGCAGAACAATGTATTGTTTACACGGTTTTACAGTTTGATAAATGGTGAAACGTCGCTGTTTGACAACACAAGATGGCGGCTTTGGAGCGATGCGTGGAATCTTTGGACAGAGAATCCGATATTTGGTATTGGATGGGAACAATTTGCAGGGCTTACCACGTCTAAGCTCTCCTATTCAAGAAGTCATAACGTAAATATGGATTATTTACAAATGCTGTGCGAAACAGGTATTGTCGGATTTATATTGATGATTACACCGATTATGTGCATGTTTAAAAGAGCAATAAGTCTGTGCAGGTATGTTGTTAAAACAGGCTCGTTTGCACAACAGAGGAATATTATCTTGTTTGCGGTTTACATACAGATTTTTATCTTGATGTATGCACTTATCGAGGTTCCGTTTTACAGCATAACATACTTTACGTTCTATATTCTTTCATGCATTATTATCAATACCTTTTACCCTTCATTTCGTCGGCAGAAAACGCTGCTAAAAAATCGCCTGTTAGTAGGAGGGCGAAGGATTTGATTCTGGCATAATTGTTTATGCTCGATTATGGATCTTTAGCTTCGATATGATACTACAGCATAATGGGATGAAAAGTCGCTAATTTCATGAAGAATTATGCGAAAAGGACACGTTGTATAAAGCATAAATGATTTTGCAGGAAAGCTTTAAGATAACCTGTAGCGATTCAGTAAGGCTCTTCATGAGGAGGTTTATTTGTGAAGAGAGAGGAAAAACTGGTTAAGAATACATTGATCCTTGCATTGGGCACATTTTTTCCCAAATTGGCGATTTTTATTGCGCTTCCGGTTTTGACGGGGTGCCTGACGCAAGCGGAATACGGTACTTATGAGCTTGTATTGACGCTTGTTGCACTTGTTCTTCCTGCGGCGACGTTGCAGATTCACAGCGCTGCGTTTCGATACCTGATTGATGTTCGCGGCGGTGAAAAAGAAAAGAAAACGATTATATCGAACATATATGGCTTTATTGTTCCGACAACACTGATTGCGCTGACGATTATGTTCTTTTGTTTATACATGCAACCCTTGGCAATCAGGCTTTCGATATGTGCCTACTTCTTTTTTGATATTTTAGTTCAAGCGAATCGACAGATTATCAGAGGTTTAGGCAGAAATAAAGACTATGCTGTGAGTTCGTTTATCAGCGCGCTTGGTCAGGTTGTTCTGACGTTTATGTTGGTGCTTGGCTTGAAAAAGGGATTGCTTGGGGCTGTAATTGCACTTTTTTCCGCCGAGTGTATTGCGGCTGTTCATTTGATGATCGCTGGCAGGATTTACAGATATATCGATCCTCGCGAAATCAATCGGGCAACAATGAAGGAATTGATCGGCTATTCTTGGCCAATGGTGCCAAACAGTCTGTCCCAGTGGGTTATTCATACTTCGGATCGATTGATCATTACGTTCTTTATGGGAGTTTCGGCCAATGCCGTTTTTTCTGTCGCTTATAAGATACCTTCGATTCTGACTTTTGCTCAAACGACATTTAATATGGCTTGGCAGGAAAATGCTTCCATTGTTTCTAAGGATGATGACGCGCAGGCATACTATTCCATGATGTTTGAAAAGCTGTTCGATATTGCTGCAGGATGCATGGCCGCATTGATTGGATTTACGCCAATACTGTTCAGTTTGTTTATTCAGGGGAACTACGAGGCTTCATATATTCATATACCATTCCTTTACATAGGCATGTTTCTGTTTACGCTTTCCACCTTCTGGGGCGGAATTTTTGTTGCATATAAAAAGACGACCGTCGTCGGAAAGACAACGGTCATTGCGGCGCTGATTCATCTTGTAATAGCGGTTTTGTTGATTAAGCCGCTTGGTCTTTTCGCGGCATCGATAGCGACGGTAGTCAGTTATTTTGCGCTGTGCTTTTTGCGGCTGTACTATGTCAGAGAATACATAACGATACAATACAAATGGAAGCATATTGGATTCGTATGTCTGATTTTACTGGCACTGTCTGGAATGTGTGTCTATAGAAACTTGGCCATGCAGATCGCGGTCTTTTGTATCGGTGGGGCGGTGTGCTTATTTCTGAACTGGTCGTTAATCAAGGCTGTCGTGCGGAAGGTGAAGAAAATCATCGGTTAAGACGAGCGTATTCTTGCAGAACGCAGTTGGTATGATATGAAATTTGAAAGCCTTTTTATTGACCTGTTAGTAGCTGAATCGCATATTTTGCATATTCAGAAACATACTGTCCTTTTCGCGTGACGATTGCGGATTGACGTATGTAGCTGTTTTGATTGAGCGCAAACAGGGTTACGTTAGAGGATGCGATATCCGCTTGTATAAACTGCTTGGGGAGGATAGTGGCAGCTAAGCCGGCCTGGACCATTGTCCATGCGGTTGTTATACCGACGACCTCGACGTAGATTGTTGGATGTATTTTTGCGATTTTGCAGAGCTTATCAAATAGCTGACGCATTTCTTGCCCACGGCTTACAACTACAAAGGGAAGGTTTTCGCAATCTGCCAGATCCACAAATGTGGAAACGGCAGATTTTTTTGTTTCGTTTTCAGAAATCAGATGAACGAGCGCGTTTGGCACTGCAAGTACCATATTGTCTTTTTCCAAAGGAATCACATCCAAAGCAGCGTCGTCCACAGGGAGATTGGTGATAGCGAAATCGTAAAGCCCTTCTGAAATGCCTTTATGCAGCTGAGCTCGTCCATATTCGCACAAAGAGATATGGAGATCCGGGTAGCGTTCTTTCAGCGCTTTTACGACAGGTGGCATTAGATACTGACTGCGGAAAGGGGAGATGCCTATGGACAATTTTCCGTTTTTTCCGTTTTTGTAAAGCTCCATCGTTTTAAGAAGGACGTCCTCCTCAAAAAGCAGCTCACGCGCTCGTTCTATGAAGAATTCTCCCGCAGGGGTCAGAGTAATTGGCGTGGTGCTTCGGTCAAAGAGCTTTACGCCCAGCTCATTTTCTAAAGCGATGATCTGCTTGCTTAAGGCGGGTTGAGAAATGTCCAGCCCCTCTGCGACCTGCGAGAAATTACAGACTTCTGATAATAATACGGCGTATTGGAGTTGACGTGAATTCATAAAAGCCTCCGTTGCTGAGATGTCGGCGCTTACAAGGATGTGTAGAATGGCGGCAAATCATGCCGCTTGTATGTAATATGATACCGCAGTAAACGCGATTTGGCAACAATTTTTATTATAACATGAAATGTATTGACATGAATCGTAGATTGTGTTACTATATAACCGAAACGGAATAAAACATATAATGTAAAGAGAATGGAGAGATGGAGATGCCTTCAGCGCTTTTATATCTTGGAATCATGCTGATCGTGATTTTGGTATGGTTTATGCTGCTAAAAAGGCCGGTCTACGAAGCGGTTTTCATCAGCTTTATCGTGCTTCTCACAGTTACCGGGACATGGGGAAATGTTGCATCGTATATTGACAAAGGTTTATCAACGTCTTTGATTTATTCCATGGTAGCTTTTGTAGCTATGTCGATCATCCTGACAAAGACAAAGATTATTGACAGCTGTGTTGCGATCATTCTTTCGGTGCTCGGTCGAGTTGTCGGTGGCGCGGGCTATGTGTCTGTCGTCGCAAGCAGTTTTATGGGCGCTCTGTCTGGTTCCGGCCCAGGTAACGTCATGGCGACGGGTACCATTACCATCCCTGCGATGATCAAATCCGGCTTTCCGCGTGAACTTGCAGCGAATGTTGAAAGCAACGCGAGCTACATGGGCAATATGATTCCACCCTCCTCCAATATTGTTGCGGCATTGGGCGCGTTTACTGCGCTTTATCCTCACTTGAATATGACGATCGGTCAGTTCTGGGTTGTGCTTTGGGGAATCAGCATTTGGTTTATTCTTCAGCGTCTATTAATGATATGGGGATTCTGCAAGTATTATAAAGTTAAGCCCATTGCAAAGGAAGATCTTCCCAATCTGAAAGAGGTTTTTGCCGCGGGATGGCAGGGACTGCTTCTTCCGCTTGTAATCCTTTTCCCGTTTGTTCTGGATTATCTGTTCAAAGATACCTTCTTTACCGAAAGATTAGGCGCGACAGGTGCGAAATACTTATCGAGTTCGCTGCTTCTGTTTATTGCAGGCATTTCCGCGATGTACGCCTGTCTGATTGCGAAGGATAAGTCCGTTGTAACGATAAAAAATATTGCGAAAATGTTTGCAGGTGGCGTGAAGTCTATTTCTCCTGCTGTTGGCGTTTGCGTGTTCGGATACATGATCGGCGCGCTTTTTACCGACTTGAATGTTGCCTCTGATATGGAAGCGTTTATCGTTTCCATGAATTTCAGCAAGTTTGGCATGGTGATCTTCATATGCCTGTTGACATGTTTTCTGGGAATGGTTATCCCCGGATCGTCGCTGGTTGTCATCTTTGGCCCGGTATTCATTTCTACGTTGACTACTGTGGGCGTGGATCCTCTGCTGGCAGCGGCGATGCTTCCCTGCATTTGCGGCGTTATGTGTGGAATTACCCCGCCTTTAGGTCTTGGTATGTATGCCGGCATGTCTTTGGCTGAGTCTGAATTTGGAAAGACCTTTAAGAACAATCTGTGGTGGGTTGGCGCACAATTTGCGCTGCAAGTGATTGTGCTCATGGGTTGGCTGCCGATTCTGGGGCTGTAGAAGGAGGTTATGATCATGAAAGAAAAGATGAAAAAGCTATCCGAAATACTTAAAATGATATTCGGATATGGAATTATGATCTGTCTCTTTGCGGGCGGTCTTACGTTTTTCGGTTATGTTGCCGCGCTGATCATCGGCGGAGATACGGCTCAGGCAATTTGCTTGTTTATCTATAAGACGGTTGTGCCGATTATCGTGTACGCGTCGACGTGTCTTGTGCTGCTTGGACTTGTTTCGATGTATCTGGCCGGTGAAATGGCGTTGACTTCAAAAAAATAAAAATACAGCAAGCTTCTCGGATTTATGTCTGAGGAGCTTGCTATTTAAAGTTGACCAGCTACGAAGCGCAGGTCAAGCACTACACCGAGCATATCAAATCCAAGGAGCATACCGACAACTGGCAGTTCGTGGACGTGTACACCGATATGTTGACTACGAGTTTGATACAAATGCACCCTACCTGCACCCAGACTGCACCCTAAATGCACCCAGAGCCGAAAGCTGGGTGCATTTGTCACATTTTCGGAGTCTTTCTAGGGTGCATTTGGGACTGCTGGGTGCACCCTCCCTGGAGTTCTAAGAAAAGAAATGCTCACATGGCGTTGAGAGCCAGAGACTGAAGTCCAGAGAAGAAAATTTTGCCGCTACATCCGAACGGAGGTTGAAATAATTCTTCAAACTTTGCACAATGTAGGTAC
>JAFWZN010000053.1 GCA_017522345.1 Clostridia bacterium
ATCGGAAAGGGGAAGCGTTTTCAGTCGCTGCGCTTTGTGAAAACGCGCGATTTTGCCGTACATGCCGCCAAAATCGATTGAAAATGGAGAGGGAGTGCGCTCCCTCTCCATGCCTCACCCAGAGGTTTGTTGATGGTCTGACGCGCTCTCCTGATTTCATGTGGACTCAGAGGGGGCGCGTCTTTATTAATTGATGGACTTTATTGCGTCATATCTGTATGAAAAATAGACCATGCCGGGCGTGTTACACGCCCAATTCTTCCTGCGGAAGAATGAAAAGGATTACCGAATCAGGAGGTTTTTTTATGTGCTGCGTTTACGGATATGTCAGAGTTTCCACAAAGGAACAAAACGAAGCCAGACAAATGGACGCCATGCGCGCTTTTGGCGTTTCAGACAGGAAAATCTATATGGACAAGCTGTCAGGCAAGGATTTCAATCGTCCTGCATACCAAAAACTCATAAAAAAGCTCAAAAAGGACGATACCCTTGTAATCATGAGCATCGACCGTCTTGGAAGAAACTACCACGAAATCTTGGAACAATGGCGCGTCATCACAAAAGAAAAAGAGGCGGCCATCGTCGTAATCGACATGCCGCTTCTGGATACAAGAAAAGGGCGAGATCTCACGGGGACGCTCATAGCAGATATTGTCCTTCAATTACTGTCCTATGTAGCCCAAACCGAACGCGAATTCATCAAAAAGCGCCAAGCGGAAGGAATTGCTGCTGCAAAGGCAAGAGGGGTGAAGTTCGGGGCGAAGCCAATGGAAAAGCCGGAGAATTATGAAGAAGTAAGAGAAGCGTGGAAAAAAGGCGAGATTTCAGCGAGAGAGGCTGGAAGGAGACTGGGTGTCGCGCATAAAACGTTTTTGGTGTGGATTAAATGTAAATAGAAAATTAATGGAACGATAGATCATTTATTCGCCGTACCTTTAGTTCGGATACAGAATACCGGATTAATTTGGAAGCATGGGCTGATGGAGAAGATTATGAGTGGGATGACAAGTTACTTTATCCCCGTGCTTCTGAATAATAGTTAAATGGTTTTATCATGTCATTTGACAAACCCGTGTTGAATTTTAAATCCTAGCGAATTACCCTACTCAGTTTTCTTAAAGTGTATCAAAAGCTGCATGGAAGCCGAAAAAGCGTTGCTTCAAGATAGCAGTCAAGCTACAAGAGGCAACGCTTTTTGTTTTATTGTTTTAGATAGATTGGTCTTGTTTGGCGCGGCGGGAGTGATTTAAACTCCGGCACCATAACCCTTTCTCCGTCCATCATCGCGGACATATGCGCACAGATTCCGGCGGCGGTTATGTTGGCGGCCAGGTGTTCGTCGATTGATGGGGTTCTTTCCTCTATGATGCTTGTTATGAATTCGTGGACGAGGTGCGGGTGGGAGCCGTGATGGCCGCCTCCGGCGCCTTTTTCAAGGGATTTTTGCGGGTTCAGGGGGTCGTAATTTCCGCCTACTGTGAAGCGCTGGATGGCGGCGGGGAGGGTTTGGTGGAAATTCGGCATTTGGGTGATTTTGACTTCGCTTCTGCCGCCGCGGGAGCCTTCTTCTGCGGGGATGAAGGTTGTGATATAGGGGTTGTCGCCGTCGGAGAAGCCCCATTCGAAGCAGGCTTTGGAGCCGTAGACAAACATGCCTTCCTGATAGACGCGGGCGGTTTCAAACAGGGAGCGCGTGGCTTCGCCCTTTAAGCCGTTTTCAAATTCGAAAAGAGCGGATTCCACGGGGAAGGGGTTACCGTACTGCTTATGGAGGTCTTCGCGCATGGAGCCGGAGCCGAAGCAGTTGACGCGTTTTATGCGGGAGCCGGACAGGCCGATCATGGGAGCGATGGCGTGGGTGCCGTACCACATGGGCGGAAGGCCCATCCAGTAATCGGGCCAGTTTTCCATGTCCTGATAGTGGCTTCCGCGCAAAAACTGGATTTTGCCGAATTCGCCGTTTTTGAGCATCTCCTGTGCGTAGAGATACTGATAGGTGTAGAGCGTAGTCTCCATCATCATGTAGTTTTTGCCGGATTTGTTTTTGGCGTCGATAATGCGCTGAATATCCTCAAGGCTGGTCGCCATGGGGACGGTACAGGCGCAATGCTTTCCGGCGTTTAATACGGCGATGGACTGCTCGGCGTGCAGGGGGATGGGCGTTACCAAGTGAACCGCATCGATGGATGAGTCATTTAGAATTTCTTCGAAGGAACAGGCGGTCTTTACGTTTTCACCCAAATGCTGTTTGAATTCTGAAACGAGCTCTGGTTTGGTATCGAAAAGTGTGAGCGTTTCGATATTTGGATGTTCTTTATAGATTTCTGCAAATGCGCCGCCGAAACCAAGGCCTACGAGCACAAGGTTGATTTTCTTCATGAATTCGAAATCTCCTTATCCTTTGAAAGAACGCATTCGCTCAAGCGCACAGCAGATGGCTTCGATGTTTTCAAGCGGAACGTCCGCCGCGCATTCTGCGCACAGCATGAGACCGCCCTGGGGCATGTACATGGCGCGGGTGCATTCCTCGATGTGCTCTTCGATCTGCTTGGGGGTGGCGATGGGGAACAGCTGGCGGTCGAGGTCTAAGTCGATTGCGATTTTGCCTTTGCAGGTTTTTACGAGGTTATCAAGGCCGTTTGCGCGGATTTGGGGATTTAAGACGTTTACGCCGGCTTCCTTCATATCTGCAATGACTTCGTGAATGCAGCCGTCGGTGTGCATGTAGACGAGCTTTCCTGCCTTGTGGACGACGTCGTAGATGGCCTTATAGGCGGGGAAAATGTATTTTCTCCACTTGGCGGGGCTGATGGGCAGGGAATGCTGCATGCCGTTGTCGTCGCCGAAGACGATAATTTCGCTGTCGGGATTTCTTTTGACTTCGATTTCCGTCTGGCGGATGTTGTAATCGCGCACGATGTCAATGAGATGCTGAAGCTCGTCGGGCTCTTCTGCAAAGTCGATCATGATTTCTTCAAAGCCGCGAAGATCCATAAGGCGCAAAAACATGAAGCCGTGGGGGAGGCCTATATCGGTTTCGGGGGCTTTCAGGTTCCATACGTCCTCGCGTTCGGGAACGGGGTGGCCGGTTACAATGGATTCGTAGCCTTCCTTGATGTTTTCCCACACGCAGCCCCACGCGTCTGTGAATTTGCCTGCGTGGTAGGAGGGCGGCGTGAAGTATTTGACTTCGCCCGTCAATTGAACGTTTTGAAAAATGTCGGGGTGGCGGGCGCACAGGGCCTGCAAATCCTTTCCGTATTTGGCCCATGTGGCGGGCAGAAGGCCCACCTTGACGGGAATTTTCTCGGGATAATTATAGGTAATGGCTTTCATGTAGTCGTTCATGATGCATTCTCCTTAATTCATTAATTCTTCCATGACGATTTCCTGCCATCTCCAGAGGCACGCGGGGTTATGGGATACGGTGGAGATGTCTTTTAAAAGGAACTCTAAATTTCGGTTGTACGCCTTTGCAGCGGCAATCGTTTTTTGTATGTCGCGCCGGATGAAATCCTCGTCGAGTGTGCCGCCTGCAAGGAACGCGGGATTGGGCTTTGCGCTCATGACGCATGTGTCCGGCATCGTTTCGGCAAATTTCTCGCGCTTGCTCCACGGACTGCAGGAAAGCTTTTTAATGTTCGGAAGCTTTCTGATAACCTCCATGCGGTCGTCCAGCCGGTCGCAGCAGCCGTAATAGATCTTCCCGAAATGCGGGAAAATGCGCTTCATATATGTCACTTCAAATTCATCGGTAATGGCGGGCGACACGCAGGTAAAGAGCTGGGCAAGGCCGAACGCCCACGCGTTTTCGGAGGTTTCGGCGGCGTTTTCCTTCGGAAAATCGTCCATGTGCGTGTGCGAGCAATGGCAGAGGTTGGAATGGATGTCGAAAAGGCGCTGATTGTTCATTTGCCCGATCATGTCGATTACGCCGTTTGTCAGTTTTTCCATGAGCGCATGCATGATTTCGGGTTCGTCCATCAGCATGATATAGGCGTTTGTTACGCCCATCCATTGCGCAATCCAGTCCCACACGCCCAAATGCATGATAAGGCCGGTCATTTTATAGTCGATGACGCCGGAAAAGATGTGATCCGCTTCCTGACGGATTTCCGCTTCGCGTTTTGTATCGAGCGTGAGAACGGGCGTCTTGATCTTCTCAAGATCGTCCATCGTCTCAATCTGATTCGCATATTCCCTTGAAGGCGCGACGGTACCGGCTTCGAGTTCGATGTGATTTCTTTCAACGGGCTCAATGCCCCAGCCGGTATTGTGAATAGGTCTGGGGAGGCATATGTAGGGATTCAGGCACATGTCCGCGGGCATGTGCTTTATTTTATAAAGCGCACACCTGAGTTTCCATTCCACATTTCGCCAGTAGGGATCGGACAAAACGCACTTGAGCGTTCCGTCCACATCCATTTCGTTCCACGGAATCTGGTCGATGGTGAGAAGCGGACGCTCCATGTGAAGGGCGTTCAGCTTTTTCCAAAGCGCGCGCGTTTTTTCCTGCTTGGGGTCAAAGGCATAGAAAGCGTATTTTTCCGAAAGCGCTCTTAAAACGCCGATATCCTTTTTGTCAAGCATACCACCGCCTCCTTATAGGTGTATTTTAGCATTTTGTTCCTATAAATTCAAGTGAGAAAAGAAAGCCAAGGGAACAAACATTTAATGTGAAGAAACAGGCCAAATACGGTGGACTTTGAGGCGCGTTTATTGTATAATCACATTGGATAATGGCGCGCGTGCGTGCCCCTCATGAGAAAGGGTTTTTTCTATGTACGACCTTCAGAAGGCGAGCATGTGGAAGCGGATTTCCGCGTATCTGTTCGACATGATTCTCCTTGGCATTGTCGCGGTTTTGTGTATGCTGGGGCTTTCCGCTTTGGTGGGCTACGACGGCTATTCCGAAACCGTGAACACAGCGTATGACACATACAGCGAAAAGTATGGTGTGGATTTAAGAATCTCGACGGAAGAATATGAAAAGCTCGACGAGGAAACAAGGGCGAGGACGGATGAAGCGCTGAATGCGCTCAACAGTGACGCCCAAAGCCGAAAAGCGCTTAATATGATGATGCAATTGAGCATTTTGATCGCATCATTCGGCCTTTTGTTTGGTTTTGTTTTACTGGAGTTTATCGTGCCGATGCTCTTTAAAAACGGTCAGACGCTCGGAAAGAAGATTTTCGGCATCGCCGTTATGCACACTTCCTTTATAAAGATTTCAGGTCCCATGCTGTTTGCGCGCACAATTCTCGGGAAATTTGCCATTGAAACGATGGTGCCTGTGTACATTGTGGTAATGATGTTTTTTGGCGCAATCGGCGTGGTTGGTCCCGCGATTCTCATTCTGCTTTGCGTGCTTCAGGCTGCTGTGATGATTTTCACGAACACCAATTCCGCCATTCACGATCTTCTCTCCAAAACCGTGACGGTGGATTTCGCAAGTCAGAAAATTTTTGAAAACGAAAAAGAACTGATCGCGTGGAAAGAAAAAATGCATGCGGAAAAGGTTCAAAAACAGGCATATTAGATACAATTCAATCAAATAAAGGGAAGGGATACTTATGAAAATTGTTCTTGAGAATCTGACCAAGATTTTCCCCAGCCGCAACAAAAAATCTTCCGATGAGGTCATTGCCGTAAACAATTTCAATTTTGAAATTCCGGACGGAAAGCTGATCGGCTTGCTGGGCCCCTCCGGCTGCGGAAAAAGCACCACGCTTTACATGATCTCCGGCCTTCAGAAGCCTACCGGCGGAAAGATTTTCTTCGGTGACGACGATGTGACCGACGTTTCTACCGAAAAGCGCGGTATCGGTCTGGTTTTCCAGAACTATGCGCTCTATCCGCATCTGACGGTTCGCCAGAACATCCTTTTCCCGCTTCAGAACCTTCGCGGCGTAGACAGAATGAGCAAAGACGATATGCTCAAGCGCGCCTATGAGGTTGCCAAGCTCGTTCAGATTGAAGAGCTTATGGACAGAAAGCCCAGCGAGCTTTCCGGCGGTCAGCAGCAGCGCGTCGCCATTGCCC
>JAFWZN010000054.1 GCA_017522345.1 Clostridia bacterium
CCAGCATATACGCGCATATCAGGATTTCAAACAGAATTCTCGGCTCGACTTGTGATTTTCGGATCATTCCCGAATAGGCGTTATACAGTTCACTGTAATCCAGTCTCCCAAGCTGGTCGCTTACTTGTCGAAAGAATTCTTCCTTCTCCGCTTTGAACTCGATTCCTCCGCAGATTTTCAATCTCAGCTGTTGACATCCTTGCTGGATTGTTATATACTGCTCGTGTTGTATTTTGTTCATTCCAATTTCATTATACAACAAAACAGAGCTTTCTTCCACCTTCCCAGTGGTTGAAAGCTCTGTTTCTTTCTCGGGGCTGTTGTGCAACAGCCCCATATTTTTTTCGAAGTTCCGTATGAATTCGAGGAAAAACGAGAAATCAAACCTCAATCAGTCAAAATAATACACAAGTCCCTTCGCAATTCCCTCGGCAAGCTGCTCCTGGTATTCTCTCGTTCCGAGAAGCACGTCTTCCTCCGGGTTGCTCATATAGCCAAGCTCCAATAAAACGGTCGGCGTCTCAGACCAGTTAAGCGACATATAGCCGTCATAGCGCCTTACATAGCTGATGCCCGTGCCCGCTTCTTCGTGCGTGCCGATGTAAATCTGATCGCCGATCGCCTGACTTTCCAGATCCTTGCTCTTTGCGTATGCAAAAAATCCGGTTCTCCAGCGTTCGGAGTTGTTGTTGCAATGAATCTGAAGCGCGATGTCGCAGCCGACCTCGTTCAGCATTTTGGCGCGCTCGATATTGTTGATCTTGACGTCGTTTGTGGTTCGCGTCATCACAACCGTCGCTCCGAGCGCTTCCAGCTTGTCTCTTAAAATCAAGGACACCTCAAGGGTAATCTGATACTCGGGATTTCGCGTCTTTACGCCGATTGCATAGCCGCTGTTTGCGTTCTTCGTCTGCTTGGAGCCGGGCGCAACGGGCAGCTGCGTGTAATCGCGGGTGATCTGATGGCCGGGGTTTAAGCCCACGATAACGCCTTCCAACGGAAGAACATCAGCGTCTTTTTTTACGCGAACCGTCATTTGAACAGGCGCGCAGGACTTAGATTCGCTTGAGCAGATAATCCTTGCGCGGCCTTCTGCATGCGCTGTAATAGCGCCGTTTTCATCGACGGATGCAACCTCCGGGGCGCTGCTTTCAAAGAAAAGCTTGCTGTTGCTTGCATTGGCGGGGTTCAGCATCACCGGGAACATAAGCGTTTCGCCGGGCAGCAATGCTTCAAAGTAGGAACCGATTACAAGCGATTTTACGGACACAAACTTGATTCTGACGCTCTTTTCCTGCTTTACGCCGTTGGAGGCTTCGGCAACAATTCTCGCCGTTCCCTCAGAAATGCCGGTGACGTTTCCGTATTCGTCAACGGAGGCGATTTCAGGCGTCTTGCTGTAGAAGGAAACCGCCCTGTATTTTGCGTCCTGCGGTTTTACCGTAACTGCAAGATGCCTTGTTTCGCCCACTGCAATCGTCTGTACATCTTCGAATGAAAGCGCGCTGACCGGCTTGTAGCATTCAACCAAGACGCTCGCCGAAACGCCGTTTGATGCGCTTACGGTAATTTCAGCCGTGCCTGCGCGAAGCGCGCGCACCTCGCCTTTTTGGTTTACCTGTATCGTTTTATCGTCGGAGCTTGTATACTTTAAGCGCGTTGATTCCGCTTCTGCGGGCTCAACGGTCACAGAAAGCGTCGCCGTTTCCTTAACCGCAAGCTCCGAAGGCGCGCTTAACGAAATGGATTTGGGTTCATAGTAGCCGTAAACGGTAATAGACGCAGATTTTCCGTTTATTGTTTTCACCGTGATTTTCGCTTTACCCTTCCCTTTTACCGTAACAAGGCCGCCATCGTCTACTTCCGCAACGCTTTCGTCAGAGGAGGTCCAATCAAGCGCGACGCCCGCCTCCTTCGGCGAAACGACGCCAAAAAGCGCAAGCTGAACAGCGCCGCCGGAAAGCTCCGCGGAAAGCTCGCCGGAGGAAACGGCGCTTCCGTTATACTCAATCCGCACGCTTTTTGCATTCGGAACAACCGTCAATTCTGCGCTTGCGCAAATTCCTGTCGCCTCATGCTCGGCGGTCAGAACAAAGCTTGCGGCGCGGTCAACATTCTTGGTAAACAGCCTTTTTGTCGAGCTGATTCGCGCAGCCCCGGAATCGGAAACGCGCCACTGGCAATCCACCTTTTTTCCGTCCAAAGATGCGACTACTGTGTAATATGTCTCTTCGCACAAAAAGCCGTCCTCCGGCAAGCCCGTAATCGTCAAACGATCGTTATAGGCCGTCTCAGAAAATGCCGCGCAGCACATAAAAAGGGCCACTGCTGCAAGCATCAGAACGATTCCCTTTTTCATTTTCCAACCCCTCTTTCCGATTCATATCAGACGCCGCCACCGGCAGTAAATACGATACATAATAGTATATAAAAAAATTTTCCCGATGTCAAGAAACGCAAACATGGCTCAAATGCGCTGTTTTTTGCACCTATAACGGACTACTTGTCCTTCTTTAAATGAATCCAGCGAAAAACTTCCGTATAGCCGATTTTCCGATAAAAGTCGTTTTCTCCGCCCGTCATGATTTTTGCGCCCAGCGGTTTAAGCGTTTTATAGTGCATCGACAGCGCCGCTTTCGCAAGTCCCATGCCTCTGTATTTGGGAATCGTGCACAGAGGCTCCATATACGCAAGCGCGTTTTCCTTCACAAACCACATGCCGCTGAAGCACGCATATTCGCCCGCTTCGTCTGAAATAACGACGCCCAATTCGTATGTTGCGTGGGGCGGCGGCGCGAGAAAACTGCTGATCACATCCTGATAACTTTTTGAAGGCGTCCATTCATCGCTGAAGCTTACGTCAATTTTGTCCCAATCGACAAACGCGCCCTTATCCTCGTGGTCAAATCCCTTCCAGCAGCATTCGGAAAGCTTGACGGGGTCGATATCTTCGGGCTTAACAAAATGAAATCCGGAAGGAAGCGCAAAATCCAGCGTTGTCTTCTCAAAATCGCACAGCTTATCCTCCTGAACCCATGATACCTTGTAGCCCAGCTTTTTTGCTTCCTCTATAAGCGCAGTCTGGCCCGGAAAAAGCACAAATTCCTTCCTGCCCGGTTCGCCCGGCATTGAGCGGTCGGCGTAGGAAATCATTTCCTTTGAAAGATATTCATACCCCGGAATCAGCGAAAAAAATATCATCGTCACGGGGCTTTCGTAAAACACAAACCCAACCGGCTTTTCTCCGTCCATCCAGAAGCGATTCAGATGCACATAGCGCTTGTCCATCCAGCTGGATGTGATGGCATACTCAAAAAACGGCGCGGGCATGCCGCCCTGACCAAGGGGCGTGCAGCTGTTCGTCATCACCTGCCACGCAAGGTTTATATCCGTCAAAATCTGGAAATTTTTGGCGGTAATCGCCATTACGCTTCGCCTCCAAATTCTATGGCTGGTTTTACCATACGGAAAATATCGTCAAGTTCGTTTGCGCCGTCAACTTCAAGAACCCTGCAATTCAGTTTTTCCTGCCACAAATCGTGATGAACGCGGCTTCTCATCTCCATGCCGCCCTCGTCATACCTCGCCGCCCACGCAAGAAACGCCTGATGCGCCTCATACATGTCGCCGCCCGCTTTGATTCTGTCTGCAAAATGCGCATACTCCCTTTTTTTGAGGCGCTCTATCCGAACGCTCGTTTCCGTGTTTACACGAATTGCCAGCGTAAAATACTTTGTTAAAGGATCGCCCCATTCGGTTAGGGAGCCGGACAGAACCACGTTTTCATTTGCTTCTATATCCCTTATCATAAGCGCAAGCCTGTCGTCTACAGGCCGCTTGACTGTGTAGGGAATTTCGGTAGGCATCCAGAAGTAATCGTCCGTATCCATAAAGAAAAAACCGAGCTCTTTGGAAATCTTCCTTCCAAGCATCGTCGTGCCTGCGCCGGATGCGCCGAAGATGTGAATGACGTTTTTCATACGCCCTCCAATAAAAGAATTTTCCTTTTATTATACACAAAAACACGCGCTTTGCAACAAACATGCAAAGCGCGCATAGTCATTTAGGACAACAGCGCTCGGTCGGACGCAAAAAACGCGCCGCTGGCCTTGGTGAAAAGATCGAGAAGATCGCTCACCGTGAGCTTCTTTTTTTCTTCTCCCTTCACATCCACGATAATTCTCCCCTGATGCATCATGATAAGCCGGTTTCCGTGGGCAAGCGCATCAGCCATGTTGTGGGTGATCATGACGGTAGTGAGCCTGTTTTCGGTAACGATTTTGTCTGTGATTTTTAAAACCTTTTCGGCGGTCTTGGGGTCGAGCGCGGCGGTATGCTCGTCCAGAAGCAGAATCTTCGGTTTATTCATGCTGGCCATAAGAAGCGTAACCGCCTGCCGCTGTCCGCCGGAGAGAAGGCCGACCTTGGCGGAAAGTCTGGTTTCAAGCCCCAGCTCCAGTTGGGCGAGGAGCTTCACATACTCCGCCTTTTCCTTTCGGGAAATGCCCCAGCCGAAGCCGCGCACCTTGCCGCGCCTTTTGGCAATGGCGAGATTTTCCTGAATTTCCATATCCGCTGCCGTGCCCATCATGGGATCCTGGAAAACGCGGCCCAAGAACTTTGCCCGCTTGTATTCGGGCATGTGGGAAAGATTTACGCCGTCCACGATGATCTGGCCCGAATCCGGCTTCCATACGCCTGAAATTGCATTTAAAAGCGTGCTTTTGCCCGCGCCGTTTCCGCCGATAACGGTGACAAAATCGCCGTTATCAAGGGTGAGAGACAGATTATCAAGCGCAACCTTTTCATTGATCGTACCAGCATTGAAGGTTTTGGTAAGGTTTTTAATCTCAAGCATGCTGCTTACCCTCCTTTTTATGTCTGGTCGGCAAATAATTTTTTCTGATGTGCGGAAGTCCTAAGAAAACGGCGACGAGCAGCGCGGTCAGCATTTTAAGGTAATCCGTGTCAAGCCCGAGCTCAATAATCACCTGATAGAGCACATAATACACAATACCGCCGATAATAACGCTTAAAAGGCGAACGGCAAAATTGCGGGCGATTTTCGACATCAGCGCTTCTCCGATAATGACGGCGGCAAGGCCGATGACGATGGCCCCGCGGCCGTTATTGATATCCGCCGTGCCCTGATACTGGCAGAACAGAGCGCCGGACAGGGCGACGATACCGTTTGAAATCATAAGGCCCAGCACCTGATTGAAGCTTGTGTTGATGCCCTGCGCACGGCTCATCATGAGGTTGCAGCCGGTTGCGCGAATGGAGCATCCGCGCTCGGTTCCGAAGAACCAGTAAAGGACGACGATCAGAATGAACGCGGCAACCAGAAGCGTCGTAATCGCCTCGGTATTGCGCATGGAAGTAATAAGAACAGGAAGCCTGCGCGCGGAAACCGTTTTGTTCGCGCCGCCCATCACCTTGAGATTCACCGTCCAAAGCATCAGCTGTGTAAGAATTCCGGACAAAATTGCGGGAATTCCAAAGAAGGTATGCAATAGTCCCGTCACAAGTCCTGCCAGCATGCCCGCAGCCACCGCCGCAAGAAGCGCAACATATACGTTCTCGCCTCCGATTAACAGAACCGCGCATACCGCCGCGCCCGTTGCAAACGAGCCGTCTACGGTAAGGTCCGCAACGTCAAGAATGCGGTAGGTGATGTACACGCCAATTGCCATAATGCCCCAAATGACGCCAAGAGCTACTGCGCCGGGCAGGGTTGAGAGTATTTCCATGATCTTCGTCACGTTGCATTTCTCCCAGTCGTTTTATTGTTTTAAGGAAAAGATACGGTAAATGAGATCAGCCTTCCGCTGCGACTTCAGCATCCAGCGCCTCGTAGCCTTCGGGGATCTGGATGCCCAGCGCATCGCAGAATTCCTTGTTGTACTTCTTGACGGCGGGGGCATATGCAATGGCCATTTCTTCGATCTTGGCTTCGCCCTTCAGAATCTGCGCGGCCATCTCGCCGGTCTTGTAGCCGAGATCGTAGTAGCTGATGGAAAGGGTCGCAATACCGCAGCCGCGGCAGATGCCGGCTTCACCGGCGATGACGGGGGTCTTTTCCGTAAGCACAATGTTTCCGATGGTGGCGGAGCAGGAGGCCGCCGTGTTGTCGGTGGGAATGTAAATCACGTCCACTTCCTTGGCGGCGTTGGCGGTAACTACGGAAACGTCGTTGGAATCGGCGAAGGAGTAGCGGATGCACTCAAGGCCTTTTTCGGTTAAGTATTCTTCCACAACCTTTACCTGATACAGGCTGTTGGCTTCTGCGGAGCAGTACAGAAGGCCGACTGTCTTCGCTTCGGGAACGAGCTCCAGAATCATGTCCGCCTGCTCGGTGAGGGGCGCAAGGTCGCTGGTGCCGGAAACGTTTTCGCCTACAACGCCGGTAAAGTCCTCAATGCCGAGCGCGACGCCGTATTCGGTGACGGAGGTGCCGAGGATCGGGATTTCCATCGTTGCATTATAGGCGGCCTGCAGGGCGGGCGTTGCGTTGGCCATGATGAGGTCGTACTTCTTGGAAACAAAGCTGTTTACAATCGTTCCGCATACAGGAATGTCTCCTGCGGCATTTTGAACATTGATATCCACGTTTTCTTCGCCGAGAATGTCTTTGAGCGCCTGGATAAAGCCTTCCGTCGCTGCGTCAAGCGCTTCATGGGTAACCAGCTGGCAAACGCCGATCTGATACTTATCTTCGGCTGCGGCAAAAACAAAACCGGAAAAAGCCATCATAACAGCAAGTACAAGGGACAGGATTTTAGACATCTTTTTCATTTTTTGTTACCTCCGTGATTTTTCATTATCCATCTATTTCATCGGGGAGCGCGCGACCCCTTGAAATATTTATAAAAACAAAAATCCCTGCAGCGGAAACAGTTCCGATGCAGGGACGAATTTCTTCGCGGTACCACCCTGTTTTACCGTACGCTTGCGCGCACAGCCTCTTTGGCAACCAACATTGCCTCAGCGATATAACGGTCGCTCCCGTCGCGCCTACTTGGGTCTTTTCAACGCGCGGCTCACGGAATGTACTTCCCATCTCTCTACTCGCCCTCTGCCTTGCACCTTCCGGCAGCTCTCTGTGCGGCTTTTCAAGCGGTACTCTTTCCGTTCAAACGCCTTTGGATTTGATGGCACAAATCATACTACCCTTCTTCTGATTTGTCAACCCCTAATTTGCAATTTTCTTATTTTTTCTTTCAAATCAGCCTTTTTTTGCATAATATTCACTTGATTATTCATTATATTGAAGTATCATGGGCATATTCCTGCATTTTGAAAACAATGCCGTATCGCACAAAATCAGCTTTTCTTATAGAATTCTTAGTTATCCCTAAACATTCGGCGTATTGTAAATATTGGTTTGGTCTGATATAATATTTATCTGTAAAGCCGAATTGCCTTCATCGCTTATGCATTCGGCGCGTATAAATCAGGGCACAGCGCAAAAGCGCGTGCACCAAACTCAGGAGGTTCTGATTTCCATGCAGATGTTTTTGGACACCTTTGAAGCGATCACATGGCAGATGCCGGTTATGTGGTTAATCGGCGGCATACTGATCTACCTCGCCATCAAGCACGACATGGAGCCTACGCTGCTCCTCCCCATGGGCTTTGGCGCGATCCTTGTAAACCTGCCTCTCTCCGGCGCGACCGAGGTTATTGAAACTCTCTACAATGCCGGTATTGCAAACGAGCTTTTCCCCCTGCTTCTTTTCATCGGCATCGGCGCGATGATCGATTTTGGACCTCTGCTTTCCAATCCCAAAATGCTTTTAATCGGCGCAGCCGCCCAGTTCGGTATCTTCTTCACCCTGTCCATGGCGCGTCTTTTAGGCTTTGAAATGATCGACGCGGCCTCCATCGGCATCATCGGCGCAGCCGACGGCCCCACCTCCATCGTTGTTGCAAACACGCTGGGCACCAAGTATGTTGGCGCCATCATGGTCGCCGCCTACAGCTACATGGCTCTGGTTCCGATCGTACAGCCCCCCTTCATCAAGCTTGCCACCACCAAGAAGGAACGCCTCATCCGCATGCCCTACAATCCCAGCTCGGTTTCGAAGGGACTGCGCATCCTGTTCCCCATCTTCGTAACCATCGTTGCGGCTCTGGCGGCTCCCGCTTCCGCAGCGCTCGTAGGCTTTTTGATGTTCGGAAACCTCATCCGTGAATGCGGCGTTCTGGATTCCCTTTCCAATACCGCGCAGAACGTTCTTGCCAACCTTATCACCATCTTCCTCGGCATCACCGTTGCTTTCAGCATGAAGGGCGAATCCTTCCTGCAGCTTGAAACCATCATGATCCTCGGCCTCGGTCTTGTCGCCTTCATCGCCGACACCGTATTCGGCGTATTCTTCGTCAAGTTCTTAAACCTTTTCTCCAAGAACAAGATGAACCCCATGATCGGCGCAGCCGGCATCTCCGCGTTCCCCATGGCGTCCCGCGTGGTACATAAGATGGGTCTCAAGGAGGATCCTCAGAACTTCCTGCTCATGCATGCCGCAGGCGCTAACGTTGCCGGCCAGATCGCATCTGCGATCGTCGGCGGCCTGATCATCAGCCTGGTCGCACTCGGATAAGGAGGTAACATTATGAACTTTACTGCATTTCTTGAATCCCTCCCCATCATGGGTAAAGGTATGGCTGTCATTCTGTGCCTGATGCTGCTGGTTTGGGGTATGGTCGAATTGATCCGCAAGTTCTCTAAATAATTAAAAGCTAACGCATCCGCGCCCCGTTTGTCAAACGGCAGACTATGCCGCTTGACAGGCGGGGCGCTTTTTGTATTTATGTATAAGTTTTACTTGCACTTTTTTTGAAAATATGATACTCTATGAGGTGAAAGTGAGGCTATCAGTATTTATGCGCATCCTTAAATCATCCGAAGATTATCTGGAGTCCATGCTGATTCTAAGTCAAAAGCATGGCTACATCCGTTCCATAGATATCGCCGCCATGCTCGAGGTGACCAAGCCCAGCGTCAGCTATGCCGTCAAGCGTCTTCGCGAAAACGGATATATCCTTATGGAAAAAGACGGCCATATTACGCTGACGGAGGCAGGGCTCGCCATCGCCGAACGCGTGTATGAAAGGCATACGCTTCTGACCGATTTCTTGGTCGCCCTCGGGGTAAGCGAAAAAACCGCCCGGGAGGACGCCTGCAAAATCGAACACGATTTAAGCGACGAAACTTTCGATGCAATGAAAAAACACGCGCAGAAATACAGCGCGCGATAATCCATCCGCATGCTCGATCCCGCCGTCCGAAGACGGCGGGTCAAGTCATCAAAAAAGTGCCTTTTTTGATGAGAGGGGCCGATCCCCTGAAATTCTTCGGAATTTCCGGGCGGGGATCGGAAAGGGGAAGCGTTTTCAGTCGCTGCGCTTTGTGAAAACGCGCGATTTTTAAGTACATGCC
>JAFWZN010000055.1 GCA_017522345.1 Clostridia bacterium
ATATCACGGCTCTTCGCATCCGCTTCCGCTTCCCGCAGGCGCACAGCCTTTTCTGCGGCAGCAATGCGTTTTTCAAGCGTACCGTCAATTCCCTGGGAACGCATCTTAATGCGAATATCCTCAAGCTCTTCGCGATCGGCGTTCGCGTCGGCTCTGCGTTCCGAAGCTACCGCCGCAGCCAATTGCATACGCTCTGTCGAGCGCTCCGCCGCCAAAGCCGCAGAACGCATAGCCTCCGTCTCCCGTTTCGCCGTTTCCTGAAGCGCATAAAAGATCTCTTCAAGTTTTTCCATGCGTTCCAAAGAGATGTTAAATACCGCACATTTCTTGGTTGCGGCTTTTTCAACTTTTTCA
Source organism: Clostridia bacterium (assembly GCA_017522345.1). Taxonomy (GTDB): domain Bacteria; phylum Bacillota; class Clostridia; order Christensenellales; family Aristaeellaceae; genus SFHK01. The sequence goes on from JAFWZN010000055.1 coordinate 355, forward strand.
GCCTCCGCAAGACGAACTTCCGCCGCGCGCTCAATGCGGGCCTGCTCCGCCTCGCGCGCTTTGCGTCCGATAAGACGCGGTTTCACCGACGGCGAAAGCCCTTCTCGTCCTCTAAAGAGCCACGTCTTATGCGAAAGAAAATCTCCGTCGGAAGGTCCGATTTTTCCCGCAAGGTGCTGCGCTAAAAGCTGAACAGCCTCAACATCCGATTCTTCAAACGAAATAAACGCACCAAGCCACGGCGCAAGATCATTCACTGAAACATCGCTTGATGTTCCGCGAACGGCAACAGCGATCTCGCTGCCGTTTCGCCACACAATCTGCCTAACCTTGTCTGCCTCATCCGCGCGGGCGAGCCATGTCGCCAGAAAGTCGTCGCCTACCAACCGTTCAAGAAGCGCTAAATGGCGGGCGTCACAACCAGATGCAGGTTCCAACAGTTCATAAAGCGGCCGCGCCGCGAGCATCTGATTGCGGATGTCCATCCGTGCTTCCTGAAATGCCGAAACCGCAGGCATATTCTCGCCGCGCGAACGTATCGCTTCAAGTTCCGAACGATACTTTTCCGAGTCTTGTGCAGCAGTGTCAGCCTCACGTTCGGCGGTGAACGCCGCCTTTGACCGGCTATCCTTCTCCAATGATATTTCCGCCCGGATTGACGAGAACGCCGCATCGACATTTTCTTCTCCGGCATAAAGCGCGTCTGCAAGAGACCCGACCGCAAAATCAGCGGCTTTGCCTGCGGCCATTAACTCATCTGCGCCTTTCCTTAAAGCCGTATTTCGCTTTGTACGCGCATCCTTTTCCGTCTTAGCGGCAACCTCCGCCAACTTACGCTTGTCAGACAAATCCTGTTCCGCTTCTTGAGCCTTTCTGTTCGACTCTCCAAAACGCTGCGCCGCCGACTTCTCTCGGTCAATGAGCCCTGTTTCATCTTTTGCGCGCAGGTCCTGAAGTCGCTCACGTACCCTCGCTACCTCGCCTTTAAGATCCGCCCATTCGCGCTCTTGTTTCTCCAGGAGTTTTCGCCCTTTCGCTTCCGCTTCTTTTAACGACGCGGCGCTTTGCGCGGTGGCCGCGCGATTGCGCTCGCATTCCGCCCATGCGACAATATCCGATTTAAGACGCAATTTCCCGAGCTTTTCCGACTCGCGTCGAAGATCGTTAAGATAGTTGGCTCGCTCATCCATTTGATCAAGCCTCCCTTTGCAATCTTCAATTTCGCGAAGTCCCTTCAAAAGTGGCTCAAAGGTATCTCTGTTCGGCCCTTCTAAAAGCTGACGAAATAGATC
>JAFWZN010000056.1 GCA_017522345.1 Clostridia bacterium
ATTTTCAATCGATTTTGGCGGCATGTACTTAAAAATCGCGCGTTTTCACAAAGCGCAGCGACTGAAAACGCTTCCCCTTTCCGATCCCCGCCCGGAAATTCCGAAGAATTTCAGGGGATCGGCCCCTCTCATCAAAAAAGGCACTTTTTTGATGACTTAATCCAAGCAGCAAACTCGCTTGGATTTTTTTGTTCTTCAAACACCGCCTTGAAATACGGTGGGCATCGTTTATCCTTCCAGCTTTCGAAGCGCGGCTCTGAACTGAAAAAAGAAAAGTATCGCCGTAAAGGTCACCGCGATCACATCCGCAACCGGCTCAGCCAGATATACGCCAATAACTTTGTCCGAAACAAGGCCCGGCAGGATATAGATCAGCGGCAGAAGCAGCACAAATTTTCTGAACACCGCGACGATAATCGAGCACGGCGCGTTTCCGATGGACACAAACGTCATCTGGCAGGCGATCTGAATGCCCATACCCAAAAGACCCGCGCAATAAATTCGAAGCGCCTTGCCCGCATAGCCGACAAGGGACAAATCATTTGCAAAAATGCACGCAATCGTCTCCGGAAACAGCATGAGAATAGCCCACAGCGCTATGGAATAGGCAAGACAGGTGATCAGAAGAAGCTTAAAGCATTTCATCATTCTTCCCTTGTTTTTCGCGCCGAAATTATAGCCCAAAATCGGCTGCGCGCCCTGTCCGACGCCGGTCAGCGGCAGCATTACAAACAGCATCGCGCTTGTGCAGATGGTCATTGCTCCGACCGCTGGATCGCCGCCGTATTTCTGAAGGGAGGCGTTAAAGCACACTGCGATCAAGCTTTCGCTGCCCTGCATAATGAATGTGGCAAGGCCCAGCGCAAAGCAGGGAAGCAGGATCTTGAAATTCACCTTTAGGTTCTTTCTGCGGATTTTGAGCGCCGTTTGCTCTCCGAACAGGAATCTTAAGCACCATGCGCAGGAAACCGCCTGCGAGATCACCGTCGCCAGCGCCGCTCCGCGAACGCCCATATCAAAAAGGTAAATAAACACGGGGTCGAGCGCAATGTTTAAAAGCGCGCCGATAACCACCGTCATCATGCTGATTTTTGAAAAACCCTGCGCGGTGATAAACGCGTTCATGCCAAGCGTCAGCTGTACAAACACCGTGCCCAATGCATACACATTCATGTAGTTCACGGCGTATTCAATCGTGTTTACACTCGCGCCGAACACCATCAGAAGATCGCGCCCGAATACAATGAGCGATACGGTCAAAACCGCAGAAATTGCAATCAGCGCAGAAAAACAGCTGCCCAGAATTTTTTCCGCCGTGTCCCGGTCGCCCTTTCCCATACATATGGATGCGCGCGGCGCGCCGCCCGAGCCGACCAGCGCCGAAAACGCAGACACCAGCATCAGAACAGGCGTGCATACGCCCACGCCCGTGAGCGCATGCGCGCCAATTTCAGGAATATGACCGATAAAAATGCGGTCGACAATGCTGTAAAGCATATTGATAATCTGTGCAAGCACGGTCGGAAGCGCAAGTTTCGCAAGCAATTTTCCAATCGGAGCCGTGCCGAGAATGTCTCTGTCCGCGTTCATGCTGTTCCCTCCTTCAAAGACCTTTCCTCATTCTATCGAAAAAGCGCTGCCCGCGTCAACCAAATATCGTTAAACAAATCGGTTTTCTTGTGACAAAACAAGCCCGTCGTGCTATAATAAACTCACGAAAAGCAGCGCAGGGGCAAAAGCCGCTCCATCCAAATCCAAACGAGGTGTATTTTGTGGCGCAATTCAAGCATCCCGAGAAATGGCGGGAAACAATCGACCCCTTCGGATTGAATTTTCATTCCTTCCGCTTGCTGGAGGTTTTGGGCTATCCGCATGCAGGCAATGACGTCTTTCACGTAAGGGGCGTTTATCAAAACGAAGAAATTACCGCTTACCTGAAGGTTGCCCGGCAAAAAGGCGCGGCCATTGAAAACGAAGCGGCCATCATGCAGAGAATTCAATGCCCTCTCGTTCCCCGCATTCTGGACGCCGATTTCGGCGAACATCCCTTTTCCGTTACAAGCGAAATGCCCGGTGTGCGCCTGTCCGTTATTGCGGGCAGCAATGAGGATATGGTTTCCCTTGAATATATGGAGGCATACGGCGAGGCATTGGGCAAAATTCATGCGCTCAGCATCCCCGCAAGCCCCGTCAAGGACAGAAGCTATTTCCACATCCCGGAAGATGAGATTTTGGAAAAGCTCAATCTTAAGCATCTGAAACCCTATTTTGCGGATGCGCCCGAAGAGATTACAACCGTTTTTTGCCATGGAGATTTCCATTATGCAAATCTTTTGTGGAACAACCGCCGCATCAGCGGCATTCTCGATTTTGAACTGGCCGGATACGGAAACAGAGATTTTGACATTGCGTGGGCGCTCATTCGAAGGCCCGGTCAAAGATTTCTAAAGACAAAGGACGAGCAAAACCTGTTTATGCAAGGCTATTCAAAATACGGACAATATAACCTATCCAATATACTTTTTTACATGGCGCAAATTTATGTGCGTTTCATGTACGCGTTTGACGAGGATCGGGAATACTGCGATTATGTTCGCGCATGGCTTTTGGAAAACTGTAACCCACGCAAAAAACTTTAAGCCTCTTAAACGGCTGATTTTTTTCGCCTTGGAATGACGCTTAATCGAAACGAAAACAGAAGGGACGAACGTTTATGGAAAAAACCTTTGTGCGCGTGCTCGGCTCCACGAACTGGCTGCAGACCAAAATGAACGACCACAGCTGCTATACGCTTTCCGACAAAATCCTGATCGACGCGTGTCCCGGCGTGATTCATCATCTTCTTCAGATGGACGTCGATCCTCTAAAACTGAACACCGTGTGCTTTACCCACATGCACGCCGACCATTATATGGGGCTTGCGCCGCTGCTTCTTTACTTTCGCGCCGCAACAGGCCGATATGACTTGCTTACCCTGATCGGTCCCAAAAAGACCGTGAAGGAATCGGTGCTCCGCGCCCTCCATTTCAACACCCACGACGCACCCGGCGACCGCACGGATCAATGCGGCATGCCGACCATCATCGAAATGGACGACGGCGACGCTTATTCCGCCCACCCGGACTTCTTCATTCAGACCCGCCCCTCCGACCATGCCGTGTCCGGCCTCGTTTACCGCTTTACGCATAAGGAAACCGGCTTAAGCGCCTCCTTCACCGGCGACACCCGCTACATGCTCGAATTCAAGGATATTTTCAGAGACTCTGATCTTCTCGTTCACGAAGCCTCCTCCGGTGCAAAGCCGGTAGGCCCGCATAATGAAATCAGCCGCCACTCCAGCGTACACGACGCCATCCGCGTTGCAAAAGAATCGAATGCAAAAAAGCTTATGATCACGCATATCAACGATGTTTTGCGCGAAGACGCCCTCAAAATCGCAAAAGCCGAGCTGGGCGAAAAAGCGTTCATGGCGGAGCCATATAAGGTGTTTGAATTCTAAACAATCGCTCGCAAAGCGCCCCGTAGGGCAGAAGCCCGTTCCCGCCGCATACACAGCATCCATAAATCCCGCCCATTCCATTTGGCAGCACAAATGAAAAGAAATAACCATGGGGCTGTTGCACAACAGCCCCGAGAAAAAAACAGAGCTTTCAACCACTGGGAAGGTGGAAGAAAGCTTTGTTTTGTTGTAGAATAAATCTGCTATGAAAAACCCACAACGAGAGCAGTATATAACAATCCAGCAAGGATG
>JAFWZN010000057.1 GCA_017522345.1 Clostridia bacterium
GGATTCGCTATTGGTCTTCCTTTGACGTTTGTCCGTTTCGGATGGCTTCTTTTCCTTATCGGAGCAATTATTCTCGCTGCCGGCATTGTATTTGCAATCATCGGTAAAAACGGCATAAAAAAGATGGCTGCAACAGCTGCCCTGTTCATCCTCACAAGCGCAATGATGATATCGGTACTTTGCACGAATGTTTTTGCCGCAGAGCTTCCGGAAGGGTTTGTTGACCCCGTGTCCGAATCCGAAGAATCCTCTGACGACGATTCGGACATTAGGCCTTATCGCGGTCGGCTCACCTACACAAACGGCCGTGAGAATAAATACGGTCAACCCTTCCCCGATTTGATGGATTTCGACGGTGACGGTGAAATCACCTGGCTTGATCTGAATATCCAAAAAGAACTTTCGCACGACCCCGATTGGCTTGACCGACCGACCAGCAAAGCGTTGGGTGCGTTTATTTCTGTATTGACCGCTCTGTTGGGTGCAGGCGGAGGACTTGTGGGCGGAATTGCCGGTGGTCTGGCGGGAGGTCTCGGATCTGCCGCAGGAGGAGCCGTTTCCGGCCTGGCCGACGGTCTCGGATCTGCCGCAGGAGAAGCCGTTTCCGGCCTGGGCGACGGTATTTCGGAAGCGGCTTCCGAAAACGAAAAAGAGGATCTGGGTCCGTATATCAATAGGGATCCTGATGGCGACCTGATTGTCAAAGATCCCGCCACGGGCGAAGAAAGTGTCTACGTGGCAAACGGCGACGGATCTTATACAAACCCCTTGACCGACGTAACATATACGGAAAGCGAACTGAAAGATTCTCTTGAAAGCCGTGCGGAAAACGCCGATTTAATCCGTCAGGACAATGCCGTTGCCAAGGAAGCGATCGACGCGCAAAGAGAAGATAATCAGGGGAAATCTTGGATTACCAAGGAAGCCGAAGCGGAAAATGCTGCACAGCGTGCCAAGGAAGCCGCAGAAGCGGATCAAAACAAGTACAAGAAGAAACTTGCCGATCAATATGGTGTCTATTCCGGAGACGATGATCTGTATGCAAAAATCGCCGAGAAGAAGGGACAGGCAGAAATTGAAGGCTACGAGCAAGGAGAACTCGAAAAGGAATACAAAAAGAGTCAGGACTACGTTGAAAACGTCAAGAAAGGTGCCGACGTTACCATCGACATTTATGCCGAACTCGATCCCACGCAAACGGGCAAAAAATTCAAGGACGCTTATACGGTCGCGACGGCTGCCGCTTCCAATGCGGGCGATGTCATGGCCGGCAATAAGTCCGTCGGCGGGGCGCTCGTACAGACGGTCGTGGATTCCGGCGTAGAGCTGGTCAAAAATCATTCGGATGGCGCCGTCGAAAAGCTTGCCTCCAACATAATGGGCGACAGTTTGAAGGCCATGTCCGATACCTATATGGAGGGCGGAAGCGTTGAAGAGATCCGTAAGGCCGGCGAAGGTGCGGCTATTCAGGGCGGCATCAACGCTACGGTTGACATTGCCTTTGATACTTTTGGTGATAAAGCGAACGAAAAGCTCGGCCTTACCGGCGATAAGGGCGGCGTCGCGAAAGTCGTTGCCAATACCGGCGTAAAAGAGTTGCTGACACTGGATGATCCAGATGAGGTCAAACTCGAAAAGTTTCAGGAGGCGCAGGAAAAGGCGGAGAACGACGCTAATGCGGAGGCTGTAAGGAGTTTCCGGGAAGCACAGAAGGAATGGTCGGAACGCAAGAAAGATTCTCTTTAAAGCCGTGCGGAAAACGCCGATTTAATCCGTCAGGACAATGCCGTTGCCAAGGAAGCGATCGACGCGCATAGAGAAGATAATCAGGGGAAATCTTGGATTGCCAAGGCACCCGGCGAGGAATGATCCGCAAAACGAAAGAAAACCGTTCGCTTGTGAAAGGAAAACTCCGAAAATGAGTGAGAATATCAAAAAATGCGAAGATGGCAGCTACCGCTGGGTCTAATAATATAAAGAGACGGATCCCCAGACGGAAAAGAAGGGAAAGAGAAATGAAAATCACAGGAGAAAAGGTCACGGAGAATATCTATCGCTGCCCCGATGGGGTATATCGGTGGGTTTATGAACTCAACA
>JAFWZN010000058.1 GCA_017522345.1 Clostridia bacterium
ACGCCGACGCCCGAGCCTACGCCGACACCGACGCCCACGCCTACACCGACGCCGACCCCGACGCCGACCCCGACGCCGACCCCGACGCCCACGCCCACGCCTACACCGACGCCCACTCCGACGCCGACGCCCGAGCCTACGCCGGAGCCGACGCCTGAGCCGACGCCCGAGCCCACGCCCGAGCCCACGCCCGAGCCGGAATATGATCCGGAATGGGTGATGGATTCGCTGATGGTGGAGGAATTCCAGATGAGGCTTATTGATATGGGCTGGCTGGATGCCGAGGTGCTGCTGAATGCCGGTGAAAACGGCATAATGGGCGATATCACCTATCAGGCGATTTGCGATGTGCAGATGTACTATAATGAATCTGTGTCGCCGTCCACGGGTATTGTACTTGTGCTTGTCAAGGATGAAAACGAATCCTTCGTGGATGAGTTTGGAGTATATTATCCGATTGATGAGGAAACGTATAAGTACATCATGGAAGAACTCGCAGCCAAACCGCAATAATATCAAAGCTGCCGCAGATTCGATTTCTGCGGCAGCTGTTTTTTTGAATATAAACGGTTTTTGAATGAAGATATTTCTGCGTATTGGGTTTACAGCTTTACGACATCGAAAAGCCTTGTGCCCGTGCCGAGCGAAAGCATTTGAGAAAATCCCGCTTCCTTTAAATATGCGGGGCACTCCTCAAAGAAGGAGCCCAGCTGGTGCGCTCTGTGGCAGTCGGAGGCGGGGATGACTTCGCCGCCCAGCTTTTTCCAGTAGGAGAGGAGCGGTAGAATCGGATAGGGGCAGGGCTGATTGCTCCGGGCGATGCCGCCGGTATTGACCTCCAGCACCTGGCACACCGTGATCATTTTGTCCATCGCCTGTTTTGCGTACGAAAGGTACTCTTCCGATTCTTCGTCGAACCAATGATTTTTTCGATTGCCCTTGCAGATTAAGTCGAGATGAGCGATGAGATCGGGCTTGATGGAAACAACATATTCGGCATACTCGGCGAAATAGGTTCGCGCCGCTTTCATCCAATCGCCGTTCATGTGCTTATCTACCCATGGGCCGATCCGATCGGTTGAATCCACGCCCGCGCAGTCGCCGTCTTCCGACACAAGATAGTGGTTGGCGGCGAGCGTGTATTCAAAGCGGCTTTTATCGGCGACGGACAATCTGTCTCTTTCCATGCCCAGCCAGATGCGGATGCGGCCCTCGTATTTTTTCTGAAGCGCTTTGACGTTCAGGATATATTTTTCCTCGTTTTCGAGGGATAAGCCGTAGGGATGATCTACGGTCTGACGCGCGTGCTCGGAAAAACCAAGGGCGGTGAAGCCCAGATTAAGCGCCGCTTCGATCATTTCTTCCAGCGTATTTTTGCCGTCTACATAGGTGGAATGCGTGTGGGGATTTGAGGTAATCAGCATTTTTGCGCCTCCATTTCGTAATGTGCGGATTATAGCATGTTTTGTATGTTTTGTAAATGAAAAGAAATCGCTCATTTTGCTTCGAGCGATTTCTTGTTGTTTTTTTTCACTACGTTTTTGACCTTGCCCTCTGAAAAGGCGAACCAGCCGCGCAGATAGTCGCCGATGTCGCCGGGCGCGGTTTCCATGCACATGTGACCGGTGTTTAAAATGTGTTTTTCCGCACCGGGCAGACGTTTTGCAAGCTTAATCGGTATCTGGCCGCCGAAAATGCGGTCGTTTGCGCCCCAAATAATCATAACCGGCGTGTTGACCGAATATACGTCGTCGTTTAATTGATAACCCTCGCGCATATGGCGGATGAGGGAAGGAATGACGCCCTTTCTTTGGAGCATCTTGTAAAGCGCCTGCGTGCGTTCCGGAGAGCGGCTCGATCCGTACAGGCGGGCAAGAAGGCGATGAAACGGCTTTTCTTTGACGAAAAAATGCCGCATCAGACCGTTTAAGATGGGTTCGCCTGCGCCTGAAGTCAGAAAACTGTGGAAGGGGGAAGCCTGACCGGCTTCCAGGACGGGGCTTAAAAGCACTCTTGAAAGCGTGCTGTCCGGCTGATAAAGAGCCATGGTCATTACGGCGGCGGCGCCGCTTCCATGGCCGACCAGATGCCATTTAGATTGACCGTCGCCTCTTTTCCACTCGATTTCGTCAAGGATGCCCCACAGGATGCGGGTTCTGGTGTCGTTGTCCTGCGGAACTTTTTGGGAGACGGGGTTTGCGCCGAAGCCGGGTAGATCCGCGCTTACGCACAGAACGCCGTTTTTGCTTAAATTACCAAGAAGGTTAGACCAGGAGGCGGGGTCGCCCATTGGGGAGGACACGAACAATGCGCGCGCGGTAATGTCGCCTTCCGGCTCGTAAATCTGCGCCTGAACGCGAATGCCCTGAAAAGACAAGCGAATACGGCTGACCGGCATTTTTCTGTCCACCTCCTTTTGACCATAAAACAGCACAGTGTATTGTATCACATTTAAAGCAAGCGTTGGTTTCCAATGTGTTGCACGAAAACTACATTTCGCTGACAATCCATCAATATTGGAAGGGTTTGTTTTCGGCGTGTTATGTTTAATTGCGTAAATGAACAGGAATTTCAAAGTTATATCACAATACTGTCTTTTGAAAACGGGGGAAAGTGTGGTATAATAGATCATGGTTCAAATCAAATCCACGGAGGTTACAAAAATGGGTTCCTTTAAAAATGCGCTGTATCGATTTTTTTCCGGAAGGCGCGGCATGGATCAGCTGTCCATGGCGCTTCTGATTCTGTCCATTGTTTTAAGCCTGCTTTCATCCATTTTGAGGCTGGGCATTTTAAGCACGGTTTCAATGGTCGCGTGGGTATATTCGCTTTTCAGAATGTTTTCAAAAAATATTCCTGCGAGGGAAAAGGAGAACCGATGGTTTCTGTCGAAATATACGCCCGTCGCGTCCAATGCCAGACAGGCGAAGATCCGATTCAAAAACAGAAAGATCTATCTGTATTATCGCTGCCCGAACTGCCGCGCCTGGCTGAAGCTGCCCAGAAATATCGGCGAAAAGACGGTTACCTGCGGAAAATGTCAGGCGACGTTCAGGAAAAAGGCGTAGGGGAAAGTTTGAATGTTCGGTTATGTGAATATCAGTCAGGATGCGCTCTCGGATAAGGAAATTGCGCGTTTTAAAGAGGTTTACTGCGGCGTGTGCCGTGCGCTCAGGCTTGGAGAGGGGCATTTGTGTCATTTGGCGCTGAGCTATGATTTTGCGTTTTTAGGACTTCTTCTAAACGCGCTGTACGAACCGGAGGAGACGAGGGACGAAAAACGCTGCGCGCCGCATCCCAAGAAAAAGCAGCCCTATGCAATCAGCAAATATGTGGAATACGCCGCCGACATGAACGTGCTTTTGTATTATTTCAGCGCTCTTGACGGCTGGATGGACGACAAAAACTATTTGAAGCTGGCGTTTTCGCACGCCCTTAAAAAGCGCGCGCTCTCCGTAAAGGTTAAGTATCCCCGTCAGGCAAACGCCATCGAGACGGAGCTAAGGAAACTTTCCGAAATCGAAAAGGCGCGTTTGAACGATTTGGATGCGGCGGCTTCCTGCTTTGGAAGGCTTTTATCCGAGGTGTTTGTACCCGAGGAGGATGTGTGGAGCCGATATCTCGGCGAAATGGGCTTTTCGCTCGGGCGGTTCATCTACTTTATAGACGCGTGGGACGATGCGGAAAAGGACGAAAAAGCGGGCTCCTACAACCCGCTTCTGGCTATAAAGGCAAGCGATGATTATGAGGAAACCGTAAAAAGAATCCTGACGCTTGAAATTGCCCAGTGCGCAATGGCGTTTGAAAAGCTGCCGATTGTTACGGATGCGAATATCTTGAGAAATATTCTGTATTCGGGCGTTTGGACAAAGTATTATAAGAGCAAAGAGGAACAAAGCAAAGGGAAGGAAAAGGATCAATGATTCAGGACCCGTATCGCGTGCTGGGCGTGTCGCCGAGCGCGAGCGATGACGAAATCAAACAGGCTTACAGAAAGCTTGCAAAAAAATACCACCCCGATGTGAACCATGGCTCCCCCGAGGCGGAAATGAAAATGAAGGAAATCAACGAGGCGTATGATATGATTGTCAATCATAAGTATACGCCCGGTCAGAATGCCTCGGGCGGCTATCAGAATTACGGCTCCTATCAGGGCGGGTATCAGAATCATTCTGAGCGCACCTATCGCGACCCGTTTGAGGGATTCGGCGGATTTGGCGGCTTTGGCGGATTCGGCGGCTTTGGCGGCTATGAAAACGCAGGCCAAAGGCGCACATACGACGCGGGCGCGAACGAATCAAGCGATATGCGCGCCGTTCGCAATTATCTCAACAGCGGATATTTTTCGGAAGCTTTGAATCTTTTATCCCGCATCACGGTCAGAGACGCGAGATGGTGCTTCTACTGCGCCGTGGCTAATGAGGGACTGGGCAACCGCGTAAACGCGCTTAACTATGTCCAGCAGGCGGTTCGCATGGATCCGAACAATCCGGAATACCGCGAGCTGCTTTCACGTCTTCAGCACGCAGGCGGCGCGTACCAGAATTACAACCGCAATTTCTCTGTTCCAAACATCAATTTCAACCCCCTGTGCATGGGGCTTTGCCTGATGCAATTGTGCTGCGGAAGAGGCATTTTATGCTGCTGATTTTATAAAAATGAAAAGTTCTGCGCGCCGCTTTTTTCTGTTTTCCGCTTATCTATTCAGCGCGGAAAATACCGATTAGGCAAACGGACAGCGCTATAGCGCCCGACGCAATCAAAGCAAAATAGGGAAGATATCCCAGGATCGAAAGGGAAATTACAGCAAATGCAAGCGCTGTCAATGCGGCAGGCGGCAGGCGTTTGCTTTTTTTGCTTTTGAAAATCGTGATAACGGCAACTGCCAAAAGCGCAAGGATGCTTAAAAGCTGGCTTATGCGAATGAAGCCGAAATAGAGGCTGTCTGTCCTAAGCCCCTCTACAATCATGCGCTCAAAGGCGTACATGGAAATATAGAAGATCGCTTCTGCGCCTGTGAATTTGAACAGGCGCTTTTTTTCAAAGATCAGGCACAGAATTACGATTAAAAAGCACCAAAGGGATTCGTAGAAAAAGGTCGCGGCAAAATAGGCGTTCTCGGAAGGGATGAATACGGACACTGGGAAAAATTGCAGGGACGGATGGGTAATTTCTATTCCGTAGGCTTCGTGGTTTACGAAATTTCCCCAGCGTCCGACAGCCTGTCCCAGCGCGATGGACGGCGCGGCGAGATCGAACAGCTTTACAAAAGAAAGCTTTTTGCGCTTGGCATAGATAAAGCCGGTGAGAATTCCGCCGATCAGCCCGCCGTATATGGCCATTCCGCCGGCACGAATATTGAATATGGAAACAAGATCGCCCCTGTATTCGTCAAAGTTGAAAAGGACATAGTAACAGCGGGCGCAAATGATGGCTGCAGGCAGCGCCCACAGTGCGAGCGAAAGCACGGTTTCCTTCTGAAACCCCATTTTCACCTCGCGCTTTTCGGAAAGCAGAATTGCCAGATACACGCCGAGCACGATGATGATTCCGTAAAAATGGATTTCGAAACCGAAGACGGTGATGGCTTTTTGCGAAAAATCAAACATAGATAAAGTCCTTTCCGGGATTTTATGGTTAAATTATAGGCGCAAAGGGTTTAATTTGTCAATCCACGGGGGATGAAAGGTTGCAAAAGATGTGAGTTTCGTATATAATCTATGGATAATGAGGTATTATACCCCGGGATTTATGGATTATGATATGGAGGATGATTATGGGCAAGCTGCGCGTAACGGGAAGATTTTATGTTTTTCTGACGCTTGTCATGGCGATCATTCTGTTTTTGTTCAGAGACAGCCTTTTTGGATCCGGCGAGGTTGCCGTTGTATATGAGGCCACCGCGAGCGACGTTAGAAGCGTTAGCGCCGTCATCGTGCGCGACGAAGAGATGGTTTCGGCCAAACAGGTTTCGCGCGTTGAATATATCGCATCCGAAGGAACGCTGGTCGCTACGGGCGATCCGGTTTTATATGTGTATTCGCTGGAATATTCGGAAAAGCTGATCCGGGAGCTCAATACCGTTCGCAAAAATATCCAAACGTACCACAATATTCTGCTCGGAAACGAAATTGATTCCACGCTTGAAGTATACGACCTGACCGTTAAGCAAAGGGCGCTGGATCTTAAGAATCTGATCTACAGAAACACGAGCGGCAACTTTTTAAACCTCGTAGATCAGCTGGAGGCTGCAATGGACGAGCGCAGGGCGTACATGAGCTCCACCATGAGAAGCGACACCAAGCTTATCAAATACTATGACGAAGAAAAGCAGAAGATTTCCGCCATTGACGCTTGGAGAAACACGATGCTTACAAGCGAGGAAGGCGTTGTCAGCTTCTATCTGGACGGGTATGAAAATGATCTGAAGGCGGAAAACGTTTCCGAACTTACGATTGCCCAGATGAGAAAAGTCATTCAGGGGGAGAAGCTTTCCGAAACCGGCGTTCGCGATGAAGTAAACGTTGCAAGAATCGTAAACCAGAACCACTGGTATCTTGTTGTGCTTGCAGACGACGGCAAGTGGAATCCCGTGAACGGGCAGGTGTATTCCTTCCAGATGATCGGATATGAGGATCTTCTGTACACGGGCGTTGTAAAAAGCGTTCAGAAGATGGGCGATACCGTCATGGCGCAGCTTGAAATTTCCGACCCGATCGGGCCTTTAATGTATCAAAGAAGCGGAAAGGCCGCTATCGGTGCAAATCTGAACGGATTGCGCGTGCCCGCCAAGGCGATCATCAAGCAGAACGGGCAGACGGGCGTGCTTCTTTACGACGTACCTGGCGGAACGTTTATTCCCGTCGAGGTGCTCTCCGAGGATGATGACGACGCGCTCATCATGCCGCTGGTCGAGGGCGTTATCGGAAGCGGCTCGCGCGTTCTGATTAAGTAAGGAGCGTTCATAACGGTGAAAGAGGAAATTTTGCGCCGCTATCGGGCGATTTATGAAAGCGTTCAGAGGGCGTCCGGCGCATGGGGCGGATGCGAGGTTATGCCGGTCACAAAGACGGTAGAAGCTGAGCGCATATTGTGTCTAAAGGATGCGGGCGTTCGAAGAATCGGTGAGAACCGCGTTCAGGAGGCGATGGAAAAGCAGGAGGCGCTGTCGGGCGCGTTCGATTTTCATATCATAGGCCGCATGCAGACCAATAAGGCGAAATATGTAGCGAAGTTTGCTTCCTGCGTCCAGTCGCTTGACAGAATCGAGCTTGCCGAGGCGCTTCAAAGAGCGCTTTCAAGGGAAAACAGAACGCTTGAAGCCTATATTGAAATCAACATCGGAAAAGATCCCGCCAAGGCAGGCGTTTTCAAAGAGGACGCGCACGCGTTTTTAAAAGCGCTTGCGGCGTATGAAAACCTGCGTATCACCGGCCTTATGACCGTCGCTCCGATTGTGGAGGAGCCTGAAGACGCGAGAAAGTATTTTAAGGAAATGCGGATGCTGTTTGACGATGTGCGAAATGCGCCGGGCGGCGAAAATATACAAAACCTTTCCATGGGCATGTCGAAGGACTGCCTGATTGCAGCCGAAGAGGGCGCGACGATCGTGCGCGTGGGCTCGGCAATTTTCGGGGCGAGAAATTATGCGCCCCAAAAAGAATAAACAGTATTTTTGTCAGCTGAATTATTGGGGGAAGATTTATCATGGCTCAGGATACGACGTTTAAGCGTAATCTGAAAAGAATTTTAGAACTGATCGGACTTCAGGAAGCGACGGATGAAGAGGAGCAGATGGCCGCCCGACCGAACCGCGTGTACAATGCTTCTTATGAACAGGAGCGCTTTACGCCTGCAAGGCCGAGCAACGCTTTAAACGGCGCAGCGCCCCGCGAGAGGCGTCAGCCGAATCCGATGAATGGCCGCAGAAGCGATGTGGGAAGGAATTCCTTTGGCGTTCAGGATGCGAAAAGACGACCGCAAAACAACGTCGCCCACAGACGAGAGCCGAACCCGAACGAAATGCCCATCGGCTCCGGCACCATGGTGTATTACATGCATTCCCTCTCCGAATGCTCCAATGTCATCCGCGATCTGATCCGCGGATACAGCATTCTTCTAAATCTCGAGGAAGCCGACACCGCCCAAATGCAGCGAATCATCGATACGCTGGCAGGCGCGACCTTTGCGCTGGGCGCGGTCATCCGAAAGGTTTCCGAAAGAACCTACATCATCGCACCCAAGAATGTGAACGTAATGACCAGCGACAGGTTTGAACGCAGATATTGAGAAAGGCAAAATCATGTTATCCATAATCGGCACAGGCATTTATTATTTTCTGACGGTCATTGAAACTGCGATCTTTTTACGCTCGATTTTGAGCTGGTTTGTCGATCCCTACAGCCGGATTCTGCAATTGCTCTACGCAATAACGGAGCCGTTTGTCGCGCCCGTGCGCGCGCTTTTGTCCCGGTTCACGGGCGATATGCCGATGGTTGATTTTTCGCCGATGCTTGCATGGCTTTTAATCAGCGTCGTAAAACAGGTGTTTTTAGTGGTGATCGGCTGAAATATTTTCCAGCGTCACAAGTGCAGGAAGGAATTTTGCGTTCTTTGTAGAATTAAATCCCTAACTGCGCATAAATATATGGAAGCGAACTACCAATGAAAGGATGTATGAATATGGCAATTACGGTAAAAGACATTCGCGAGCAGGATTTTGATATTAGGGGCGGCGGCTACAATGTAGACCAGGTAGACGATTTTCTGGACGCCGTAGCCAATCAGATGGAAGCGATTATTCGCGAAAACATCAAGATGAACCGCGAGCTTGAAGCGGCCAAAAAGGAACTTGAAGCGGCAGTTCAGGCCAAGGAAGCGCTTGAAAACGCCCCCGCAGTGGTTGAGGAGAACAAGCTTCCCGCGTTCAACGAGCCCAGCTACTTCAAGAATCTTGAAACCACCCTTCGCGAAACCCTGATCAGCGCCCAGCGCATCGCCGATGAAACCATCGACGACGCCCGCAAAAAGGCCAAGCAGATTGTTTCCGAAGCCGAGGAGCAGGCGGCGGCGATCGAAGAAAAGTCCGCTCAGAAGGTGAACGAAGTTCAGGCGGATTACGAAAATATCAAAAATGCGTTTGAGGATTATCGCAAGAACTTCACCGATCTTGTGGACAGCCACGCCAAGCTTCTGAAGGACAGCCCGCTGTTTAACTGATTAATCCATAAAGATATACGGGGCCGCAAAACCGGTTTTGCCGGTCGGATGGCCTCGTTTTCTTTTTCGCGCATGAAAATGCTTCCCGGATGAAAAAATACGTCCGGGAGGTGCGTGCTTCATGGCGGGCGAAACGTTGTTTGATAAAATTGAGCGATTATCCATGACGCTTGAAAGAATGCAGCTGGATAAATATCTTGCGTTTGTTTCCGATAAAAAACGCATGCTTATTATGGCGTTTCTGGGCGGAATGGCGCGGGGCGTCGGGTTTATGTTCGGCTTTTCCACAATCGGCGCAATCGCAGTGTATATTCTGATTCATGTGATATTGAGAAACATTCCCGGCATCGGAGAGTTTTTGACGGAGGTTTTGAATGAAGTGTCGATCGGTTCCAGGTAGACTTATCGCCGCCTTTGCCGTGGGGCTTATCCTGCTTGCCGACGTTTTTTCAAAGCGCTGGGCGCTTACGCATCTGCTTAGCGGCGGCGCAAGGGAAGGGATTAAAGGCCTGTTTCACTTCCGTTTCGCGTGGAATACGGGCGTGGCGTTTTCATTTTTAAGCGATAAGCCTGTGATCGTGATTCTCTTTACGGGCGTCATTCTGACTGTGATTGCGCTTTTTCTTTTTCTTCCGAAAAGGGAAAGGCTTTTTGACAGGCTGTGTCTTTCGCTTATTTTTGCGGGCGGGCTTGGGAACCTGATTGACCGCATTTGCTATGGCGCGGTCGCTGATTTTATTGAATTTTCGTTTGTGTCGTTTCCGGTTTTTAATTTTGCGGATGTGTGCGTGGTTTTGGGAACATGCCTGTATGCCGCGCGCATGCTGATTTGGGACAAAAGGAAAGGCGGATTTCATTGATATACCACATTACAAATGAAGATACCGGCGTTCGTCTGGACGTCTTTCTTTCAAGAATCGCCGACGTCACCCGTTCACGGGCGGGCGCTCTTATAAAAGAAGGAAACGCGCGCGTGGGCGGCAAAAAGGAGATGAAGGCGGGCTACGCTTTAAGACTGAACGACGAGGTGGAATTTGATATTCCCGATCCTGCGCCCGCGCAGGTTAAGGCGCAGGATATCCCCTTAAGGATCGTCTATGAGGACGAGGATCTGGCTGTGGTCTATAAGCCGTCCGGGATGGTCGTTCATCCCGCGGCGGGCAATCCCGACGGCACGATGGTCAATGCGCTGCTTATGCATTTAAGCGGCTTGTCCGGCATCGGCGGCGAAATTCGCCCCGGCATCGTTCATCGAATCGACAAGGACACTTCCGGCCTTCTGCTCGTTGCAAAAAACGATAAAACGCATGTCGCCCTTGCGGAAAAAATCGCGGCGCACGACATCGAACGCGCCTACCGCGCTATCGTCATCGGGCGCATGAAGCAGGAATCGGGCGCGGTTGAAGGCCCGATCGGAAGACATCCCTCCGACCGCAAAAAAATGGCGATTGTTCCCGGCGGACGCGATGCAAAAACCTACTGGCGCGTGATTGAGGAATTGAAGGGCGCAAGCTATCTTGAATGCGTGCTCACCACAGGCCGAACGCACCAGATTCGCGTTCATTTGTCGTCCATCGGTCATCCGGTTCTGGGAGATCCTGTGTACGGCCCAAAAAAATCGCCTTATCCTGTAGAGGGCGGACAGCTGCTGCATGCGTTCAGGCTCGGCTTTACGCATCCCGCGACCGGCGAAAAAATGCTGTTTGAGGAGGAAGCCGAGGAAAGATTTATCGCTTGGAAAAAGAAGCTCACGCTAACATAAATTACAATCCATATTGCCCTTCTTCGCTGGACACACTACCTAACGGCGGGTGGTCCTTTGAGCGAGGAGGGCGATTTTTCTGAAAAGCATTCGTGCGCTTTGGCATATGCCTGTCGTGTGCGCCGAAACGGGAAAAAGAATCGGGCGCGTAAAGAGCGTGTTTGTGGATAAAAGGCTCTTGCGCGTTACGGGATTAACTGTATCAGCCGGGCTTGGCAGAACGGCGTTTTATCCTAAGAGCAGCATATCGCTTTTGGGGATCAGAGCTGTGATGATTTCGGGCGGAAAGGGCGATAAGGAAGAAGGGGAAGCGTTTTCCCTTAGACGCGCCATGAACGTTTCCGGCGAAATGATCGGCGCAGTCACAAACGCGTTTGCCGACGAGGAAACGCTTGAAATTAAGCGCCTTGAAATGTCCCGGGATATCTTTTTAGACATCGCCCGCGGGAGAAGGACCTGCCGCCTTTATTCGGTGAACGAGGAAACAAGCGACTGTGTAATTTATGAGGAAGGGGAGTAGACGCGTATGAAGAAGGGATGGGTTCGCGGCATGATCGCGGGCGCAATGCTCGGCGCATCGGCGGCAACGGTGTACGGCATGATGAACTGGGAACAGGAAAGAAGAATGGGCCGCTTTATGATGAACACGGGACATGCCATCGCGCATAAAGCTGGAAAAATGTTTAAATGAATCGGAGCGTTTGCCGGGATCGTCGAGATCCCGGCGATTTCTGAATAAGGGGGAGAGGGCTGTTATGGGAAACGGAAGGAAATGGCTTTTGCTCATTGTTATGATTCCGGCGGCTTTTGCGCTGCTCTTTTTTTTCTCCAAATGCATAGGCGTCATCCGAGTTGCGTTGATCGCCCTTGTCATCTCCTATCTTTTATCGCCCTTGATTTCCATATTGGAGCGCAGAATGCCGAGGAGTCTGGCGATCCTCGTTGTGTATGCGTCCCTCATTCTGGTTTTTGCGGGAATCATCGCGCTTGCGTTTTTTCCGATGCTTAAGGAGCTTTCAAGCCTGCCTGAGCATGCATATCGACTGGGAAATACGCTTAGGTCGCTTGCGGCGCGATTTTCGGATCGCCTCTCGGAGAAAGGGATAATGGCCGACGTGCTTTCGCCCGTTCAGAATGCCTTGAGCGCGGGCGCGGGGAGAATTCTGACGTACGTCCTTTCGGCGCTTTCCGGCGCGGCGGGATTTTTAGCAAATGCGCTTGTCGCGCTTGCGCTTTCGTGGTTTTTCCTGATTGACTGGGAAAAAATGTCCCTTCGAATGTTCCTGGTGGTTCCTTCCGGCATCCGTCCGAAGGTGATTACCGCGCTTCAAACCGTCAGGCGCGAGCTGGGCGGCTATCTTCGGGCGCAAAGCCTTTTGATTCTTATCATGTTTGTATCTACCGTTTCGGTTTTATGGATTTTCCGCGTACCGATGCCTGTTTCGTTGGGTGGAACGTACGCGCTTTTGAATGCAATCCCGTATTTCGGCCCTCTGATTGGCACCATTGCGCCTGTTTTGGCTGCTTTCACTGTGTCGCCGGTAAAGGCGCTTATCGTTTTGTCGTCGCTTCTTCTCATTCAGCAGGCGGATAACTACGTTCTTTCGCCGCGCATTATGGGCGCGGCGGCAAATTCCGGCCCGGCAACGGTTCTGATCGCCATTTCCGCGGGAGGCGCGCTTTACGGTGTGACCGGCATGTTTCTGGCGCTGCCGGTTCTTGTGACTGTCAAATCGGTTTACAGAGTGTTTACCGCGCCGCGGGCATGAATGCACAAAAACATTACAAAAGAAAACGGAAAAAGGCATTGACAAATTAGACCCAATGGGATATAATAATCCCTGTTGTTAAGACATGTGCCTGTAGCTCAGCCGGATAGAGTGTTTGGCTACGAACCAAAAGGTCAGGGGTTCGAATCCCTTCAGGCACGCTTTTGCGCCGAATGCATGATTGTGTTCGGCGTTTTTTTATTCTTATGCGGCGCAATCCTGCCCGAAAACGAAACGTCCGAATCATAAGCCGCCTGCGGAAACGAAAATCAATTCTGAAATTTGACTGTGCTATAATCTGAATCAGTCAAAGGGAAATTGCAGATTTGAAAGGAGATGTTATTGACAAAGAATTAAGTGTGCGTTAAAATGTTGACGAAACATGCATTTATTTAGAAAATGCTAAGCAACAATGTGAATTTGAGAGGAGAAACAAAAACATGAAGAAGATCGTAGCAATTTTACTGATGGTTGTGCTCTCTATGGCATTCACCGGCATGGCGGAGAAGATTGATTTTGCAGCGGAAAAGAATGCAGTGGACTTCGCGGAGAAAAGCGTGAAGGCGGGAGCGGAAGACGATGCAACCCAGACCGATATGGTTCAAATCAACGGCAACCAGTACGCGATTCTTACAAGCGATTTTGTTGGCATTAGCTACGTCTCGCCTAGCAATTACGTATTTGTTCTGACGCAGGACTATCTGCATCAGGCTGAAATCTTCGATGCCTTCTACAATGACGGCTTGAAAGCGGCGCTGAACTTTATTGATCAAGGAATCCACCTGAATGTCTACGACGCTGATACCGGGCTGGACATTTATGTGCAGGTTATTGAAAGCGGTCTTGGCGAGTACTTCCCGGATGCTGAAAACCTGAGCGAAGCGGAAATTCAGTATGTGCATGAGTACTTCCGTGGAGCGGGCTTCACCGATGAGGAAACCCCCACTTTCAAGAAGGTTGGCGGCAATCATTATTTCTTCTTTGACTTAAGCGACACGGATCAGCGCGTTTACATGTATACGATGAAGGGCGGCAAGGTAATCTGCATCCAGTATAATGCCGTTACGGCGGAACTGGTGGAAAGAGGCGTAGAGCTTCTGGAGAGCCTGACGGTTTCCAGCCTTACGTTTGTTCAGTCCTGATGATGATGAAAAGACGATTTCGTGAAAATTGCTATTGCAGATAAATAGAAAGGATATTTTATGAAAAGGTTATTAAGCGCAATGCTGCTTGTCGTGTTTGCAATCAGCTGTTTCACAGTTGGCGCAAGCGCAGAGTACAGCTTGTTTGAGATGATTCAGTTAGGCAGCAGTCAGGCTGCGCCGGCCATGCAGAACATTTTTGAGACCATGCAGGAGCAGGTCGGATCGGACGATGAGCAGCCTTCGAAGGCGTCCGAGATGACGGTCATGATCTATCTTTGCGGAAGCTCTCTTGAAAACAATTCTTCCAACCCGGAAGAGGTCAGCGCAAGCGCCAGCCTTGACGTTATCGAGATGGCGTATTCCGAATTCAACCCCGAAAAGGTAAACCTTCTCGTTCTGGCGGGCGGATCGAAGGACTGGACGATTGACAATATCTGCGATGGCGCAACCAGCCTTTATCGCCTTCACGACAAAAGCATTTACACGCTGTTCAGCGACGGAAAAGCCTACAACATGGGCGCGCCCGAAATGCTGACCGCGTTCCTTCGCTACGGATATGAGTATTTCCCGGCGGAAAAATTCGCGCTGATTATGTGGGATCATGGCGGAGGATCGTTAAGCGGTCTGTGCCACGACATCAATTTTGACGATTCCCTCGATATGATGGAATTGTCCAAGGGAATCGGGGATTCTCCGTTCGGCGGGGAGAAGCTGGATTGGATCGGCTTTGACGCATGCCTGATGGCGGCTGCGGAAGTTGCCAACCTGATGGCGCCGTACGCGGATTACATGATTGCCTCCGAGGAAACCGAGCCCGGCTTTGGCTGGAACTACAACTTCTTAAAGGGCATTGAAAATGATGAAACCCCTGCGGTTACCGGGGAGCGCATTATCAATACATATTTCGAATTTGCCGAGGATCTGGGCTATGAGGGCGGAAACCTGACGCTTTCCTGCATCGACCTTTCGAAGATTGATGCGGTGGCTAAGGCGGCGGAAGCGTTTTACGGAACGCTGAAGGTTGATAAGTCCACGTTTGCCGAGATGTCCAGAAAGCGCAGAGAAACAATGGCTTTCGGAAGAGATGAAAGCGATTCGTTCAGCGACTTTGATCTGGTGGATCTGGGCGATTTTACAAAGAAGCTTTCTCAGATTGGCGGCGCTGACGAAGCGAAAAAACTGCTTGATGCAATTGATGATTGCGTAAAGCACACCAAGTCCACGATGGAAGACTGCACCGGCTTGTCGGTTTATCATCCTTTCTATAACAAAGCGCTTTATCCCATCTACGGAAGTCAGTATGGCAAGATTAGTCTGACCGACGGCTATGATTCGTTCGTGCGTGCGTTTGGAAATTATCTGGTTTCCAATGGAAAGGGCATCTGGAGCGGAATGGAAACCGATCAGGCTGAGGCCGAAAAGGATACGCGCACGGTCTTTAATCTCCTTCTGACGGAGGAGCAGATGGCCGAATTCGGCGAAGCTGTGATGGTTTGCCTTCAGAGAATCGGCGATACGGATGCATGGCGTCTGGTAGCGACGCAGGGCGCTCACATCGGCGAAAACGGCATGCTGGTCGGAAACTATGTGCACACCAATCTGTTTGTGCTCGATGCAAACGGTCAGCCCATCCACGATGTACCGATCGTATACTTTGAACGCGACAACGGCCTTTACATCGTTCCCGCGATTCTGGTTAAGGGCGAAAAGCGCACTGGCGCGCAGATCATCCTGAGCCGCGATTCTATCACCGACCTTATGACGGTTGTGGACGTCTACCTCTACGACGAGGCGATCGACGGATATACTCCCCGCCTGACCGCATCCCTTGAAGACTATGACAGCGTGATTTACCAGTCCTATGAGCGAGTCATGACCCAGAACGAGCAGGGCGCGTTGGTTGCATTCGAAAATTGGGAAACCGCCAACGTTTCCGAATATGCGTGGAATACGCAGGATGCATGGCAGCTCGCGTTTGTCGAGGATCATCTGGATGTTGAAAGCCTGTATGTTTCTTTCGCAATCACCGATATCTTCAACAACGTTTACATGAGCAATCCTGCGCCGATTGCAAAAGACAGAGGCGATAGTCTTGGCTACACGGTAACCTATGACGACGATTTCGTGCTCGTTGAAAACTTTGCCCTGACGGAAGGCGGCAACGGAAAAATCCGCCTGTCCGCAACCCTCACCAGCAATTATGAAGCCGAAGCGATCCTGATCATCGATAATGTGCTTGTCAACGGACAGACGGTGAATGCGGGCGCCGAGGTTTACGGAAACGGTGAAAACGACGGCCTGCTTAGCGGCGAGAGCCAGATTCTCCTGATGTCGGTTCCGGCGGAGAGCCTTAATAATGTTGAGAGCATCGATTTTGAAATCCTCTTCACTGACGCTGAGGGCGAAGTAATCCTGACCGTTCCGGTGAACGTAATTGTCAGCATGGCGAAATAATTTAATATCTGCATAAAAAGCAACCGCGAGAATTCTCACGGTTCAGACCATCAACAAACCTTTGGGTGAGGCATGGAGAGGGAGCGCACTCCCTCTCCATTTTCAATCGATTTTGGCGGCATGTACTTAAAAATCGCGCGTTTTCACAAAGCGCAGCGACTGAAAACGCTTCCCCTTTCCGATCCCCTGAAATTCCGAAGAATTTCAGGGGATCGGCCCC
>JAFWZN010000059.1 GCA_017522345.1 Clostridia bacterium
GCAACATTTGTTTTCAGCCCCTTTTTTCGCTCTTTACTCTATATATTCGACGTCCACCCCTCATTTTCCTTTTGGTTTTCTACCAAAAAATGCAAAGTCTCGCAGTTTTTTTCTTCCTGCGAGACTTTGTTGATGGTCTGAAGCGAAGCTGCTTTATGCAGCTTCGCTTTTTGTTTGTTTTATCCGGAAAGGATAAGCGCTTTACTGAATTACGTTTGCACTTATTTGATGAGGGACAGAACCTCGTCGAGCTTGCCTTCTTCGTACAGGCGCATGATGGTTTCGGCCAGCATGCTGTTGGCCCATGCGAACCATATGCGGGTGAAGTCCTCGGGCTTATTGGGGTCGAAGGATTCGTGCATGAAGCCCGTGCCGCCGTGGGTGGAGAGGACGGTTTTGAGAAGGCGGGCGATTTCATTGTCGTCCGTTGCCGTCATGGCCTGAACGCACAGGGCGATGGGCCAGATATAGCCTTCCGGGGTATGGGGGCTGCCCACGCCTTTGGCGAGCGTGCCTTCATAATAGAAGGGATTGTGCTTTGAAAGGACGAAGGAACGGGTGCGCTTATACAGCGGATCGTCCTTTTCGCAGACTTCGAGGTAGGGAAGGGCAAGGAGGCTGGGAACGTTGGCGTCGTCCATGAGGACGTAATTTCCGAGGCCGTCGGTTTCGTAGGCATAGATTTCGCCGAGTTCGGGATGATTGTACTTGCCGTAGGCCTCGACGCCTTCTGCGATTTCCTTTTCGAGGCGGCAGGCTTCCTGACAGCTTTCTTCATCGCCGATAAGCTTTGAAAGCTTCTGAACGGATTTCATGGCGCGCACGGCAAAGAGGTTTGAGGGGATGAGATAACCGAGCTTGCAGGCGTCGTCGGAGGGACGGAAGCCGCACCAGGTCATGCCGGTTACCTTGACAGGGGCGCCTTTGCCTTCATGAGAAAGGGTGTCGGTGGGCGGGCAGTCGGAGCGGATAAAGAGATAAGCACTGTTTTCGTGGTTCTGCTCGGTAGCAAAAACCTTTAAAACGGTCTTGATTGCTTCATGAAAGCGGCCGCTTAAGAAGACGGTGTTTCCGGTCTTGTTCACGTATTTTTCGGCAAGCCACATTGGATAGCAGAGGGAATCGATTTCATACTTGCGTTCCCAAACCCAGTCGCTTGCGCGGGGGAAGTCGTTATAGGGCTTGAAGGGATTTTCTTCGCGGTTGAAGGCGCCATCAAAATCGCTCTTAACGCCAACAAGGTTCGCAAGAACCCCCTGCGCGTTATCTTAAACGGCCTCGGCAAGGACGCCGCCATGATCATTTCCCGCATCAATGGCTTCACCTATGTTGAGACCAAGTATGACTACCTCTCTGCCGACGTTAAGGAAGACCACGCTCTGACCATCGTAAACAAGACCGCCTACTCTACCGGCGATCGCGCGAAGGTCAACTGCTACGGCGCCGACGACGTACGCGAAGGCGTAGCCATCATGTGGCACGAGAATGCCGATGTTTCCATCACCGGCAACTCCACCAACCCCACCCGTTTCCAGCATCCGGTAGCGGGCACCTATAAGAAGGAACGCTGGGAAGCCGGCAAGAAGTACTTCTCCGTAGCTTCCGGCGGCGGCACCGGAAGAACCCTGCATCCCGACAACATGGCAGCCGGCCCCGCCTCCTACGGCCTCACCGACACCATGGGCCGCATGCACGGCGACGCGCAGTTCGCAGGTTCC
>JAFWZN010000060.1 GCA_017522345.1 Clostridia bacterium
CGGCATGTACGGCAAAATCGCGCGTTTTCACAAAGCGCAGCGACTGAAAACGCTTCCCCTTTCCGATCCCCGCCCGGAAATTCCGAAGAATTTCAGGGGATCGGCCCCTCTCATCAAAAAAGGCACTTTTTTGATGACTTAAGCATCCGCGTTTTACGGCGGATGCTTTCGCTGTTATATTCAGTTTGCGCCCTGATCAAAGACCGCTTTATTCGCGCCGTACAGCATTTTGTAAAGCTCGTAGGCCTTTCGATAGGCTTCTCTCGTTTCAAGGGACGGTGTATAAAACTTTTCATCCTCTTTGAGAACCTTGATGGCTTCGCCAAGGTTTTCCCAAACGCCGGCGCCTACGCCCGCGACGAGTACAGCGCCGTACGCGCCGCCCTCTTTCGCCGCGCTCATGGTGTACACAGGAATCTCAAAGATATCCGCCGCCATCTGCTTCCAAAGTTCGGAGGATGCGCCGCCGCCGGAAAGATATACCTTTTCAGGCTTGCCGCCCGCGCTCATAAGTTCAACAACCTGCTTTAAGGAGTAGGTTACGCCCTCCATGACGGCGCGGGTGATATCGCTCTTGGTGGTTCCAAGGGTCAGACCG
This sequence comes from Clostridia bacterium, assembly GCA_017522345.1. Taxonomy (GTDB): domain Bacteria; phylum Bacillota; class Clostridia; order Christensenellales; family Aristaeellaceae; genus SFHK01. The sequence goes on from JAFWZN010000060.1 coordinate 599, forward strand.
TAGAACATACCGCGCGCATTCGGATCCGGATAGGGGCATCTTTCTCCTGTGAGATAGGGCGCAAAGATAACGCCGTTGGCGCCGGGCACGGATTTCTCGGCGGAATCATTGAGCACATCGTAAATCTTTCTGCCCTCTTCCTTCGCCGTGATCGCTTCTTCACCCGCGAGGGTCTTCGCGTACCAGCTGTATGCGCCGCCTGCGGTCAGCGTGCAGCCGAAGGAATGCCAAAGACCCGGCTCGTTGTTTGCAAACATCTGAAGGCTTCCGCCGGGATTATCGACATACTTGTCCATACCCATGGAAACGTTTCCGCTGGTGCCGATGACAACGCCCAAAACGCCCGGCTTTACAAGTCCGGTGCCCGTGGTCTGAATGACCGCGTCGCCGCCGCCTGCATACACATTCAGTCCCTCGGGAAGTCCCGTTTCTTCGGCGGCTTCCTTGGTGACGGTTCCGCAAAGATGGGTGGATTCAACGGCTTCAGGGAAGATAGACTTGTCGAGACCCGCGATTTCAATCAGCTCGTCCGCCCATTTTCTGTCCTTCGTATTGAAAAAGCCCGTGCCGGAAGCGTCCGATACGTCGATTGCAATGTTTCCGGTCATTTTTAAACGAATGTAATCCTTGGGGCACACGAAAACCTTCATCTTCTTGAAGTTTTCGGGCTCTTCATCGCGAAGCCAAAGGATTTTGCCGCCGGTGTAGCCGGTGAGCATGCGGTTATTGGTATGCTTTAAAAGGCCGTCGAGACCGCCCGCCTTTTCGGTAATCCAATCGCACTGCTTCTGCGTGCGCTGGTCGCACCACAGAATGGAGGGACGGATCACTTCGTTGTTTTCATCCAGCGCTACCAAGCCGTGCATCTGGCCAGAGAAGGAGATGCCTGCGAGTTCTTCTTTATTTACGCCTGCAAGAATGTCCTTAAGACCTGCCTTCACGCCCTCCCACCAGTCGATGGGATTCTGCTCCGCCCAGCCCGCCTTCGGGGTATAAAGCGGATATTCCTTGGTGGAGGAAGCGAGCACCTTGCCGGTTTCATCGGCAATAATGCATTTTGCGCCGGAAGTACCTACGTCTACGCCAACCAAAATCTTGCTCATTGTCCGTCCTTCTTTCTCATTTTGAATTTATAGGCAAATTGCTTTGATTTCTCGGTGATCTTTTTGTAGTCGAGCTTGTTTTCCTTGCCCTGAATCAGGCGCACGATATTGGATCTGTGGCAGTAGATGGAAAGCGCACAGGCAATAAAGGCGGTGATCACATAGGTTTTGGATGAATGGAACACGAGCGCAAGAACGAAAAAGCCCAAGGACGAGGCGATGGATGCTAAGGACATGATACCCGTGCTCAGAAGAACGGCAAACTGGATCGGAACGAGAAGAACGCCGATCAGCCAGTTGGACGCAAGTATGAAGCCAAAGGAGGTCGATATCCCTTTTCCGCCCTTGAACCCAAAGAATACGGGCCAATCGTGGCCGATGATCGCGGCAAGGCCGCCCACACACATGCCCGTCTCGCCCGCCAGCCATTTTCCGATAAACGCCGCCAGCAGACCCTTAAGCATATCGCCCACGAAGGAAAGCGCTCCGGGCACCCAGCCGATGGTTCTCATGACATTGGTCATGCCGGCGTTTCCGCTTCCGTATTTTCTGATATCGATTCTGGCATAGGTTTTTGAAACGATAATACCTGTCGATATACATCCCAAAAGATATCCTGCAACCGCAGATAAAGTAAGCGCAAGGTATCTGTTCATTTACTCCTCCTTATTCTGCCTCTCTCGAAGAATGAAGCGAAGCGGGGTTCCTTCAAAGCCAAAGGTTTTTCTGAAATGATTCTCAAGATATCTTTCATAGGAAAAATGCATCAAGCTTTCGTCGTTAACAAAGAACACAAACGTGGGCGGCATAACGGATTGCTGCGTCGCATAATAGATGCGCAGCCTGCGTCCGCTGGTGGCCGGGGGCTGAAGCGCGTTCTGCGCGTCGGAGAGAATATCGTTGAGCAGGCCGGTCGTTACGCGGCGGGAAGCCTGCTCGTATACGCTTTTGACCATTTTAAGAATGCGATCTACGCGCTGCCCCGTGAGCGCCGAAATGAATACGATGGGCGCGTAGGACATGAACTTGAGCTTCTCTCTGACTTCCTTCGTATATTTTTCAAGCGTTCCCGTATCCTTTTCGATTACGTCCCACTTGTTAATAACGATAATCGCAGCCTTGCCCTTTTCGTCGATATAGCCGGCAATTTTGCTGTCCTGCTCGCTGACGCCCTCTTTGGCGTCGATGACGAGCACCGCAACATCCGAGCGGTCAATCGCCGCCAGAGAGCGGACGACCGAGAATCTTTCAAGCGACTGGTATTCAATCGACTTTTTCTTTCGGATGCCGGCGGTATCGATGATAATGAATTCATCGTCGTCCTTTTTAAAGCGCGTGTCGATGGCGTCGCGCGTGGTGCCGGCGATATCGGAAACCATGACGCGCTCTTCCCCTAAGATTTTGTTGACGAGCGAGGATTTGCCCACATTGGGCTTTCCGACCATCGCCACGGAAATTGCGCCGTCGTTATCATCCTCTTCATCCGAATCCGGGAAATATTTTACCACTTCGTCCAGCAAATCGCCAAGATTCAAAAGGTTTACGCTGGATATGCCGATCGGGTCTCCGATTCCCAGCTGATAAAAATCGTAGATCCCATCCATCATTCGGATGTTGTCGATCTTGTTGACGACCAGAATAACGGGCTTTCCGCTTCTTCTTAAAAGATCCGCAACCGTTTCGTCGTCCGCCGTCATGCCCTGTCTTCCGTCTACGAAAAACAGAATGACGTCGCAGGTTTCGATGGCAATTTCAGCCTGCCGCCTCATTTGCTTAAGGAGCGGATCGTCGCTCTGGGGGTCGATTCCGCCGGTATCGATGAGGGTAAACTTGTGCGTGAGCCATTCGCAGTCGGCATACACGCGGTCACGGGTTACGCCGGGGGTATCCTCGACGATGGCGATGCGCTTTCCGCTCATTTTATTGAAAAAGGTCGATTTGCCCACGTTCGGGCGGCCTACAATGGCTACTAAGGGTCTGGCCATAAATCTATCCTCCAAATCGGTTGTTTACACTTTTGCCTGACGGATGAGCGCATTCAAAAGCTCCTCGCCCGTCCTTCCCACGGGAACAATCGGCTTTCCAAGCGCGCGGGAAGCATCCTCAAGCGTTACATCGTCTAAGAATCGATCCTTTTCGCTTCTGAGCATGCATTCTGTAATCAGAATCGCATCGGTCTTCTGTGTTTTCAGCTGGCTGATAAGATCGTTTCCGACGACCAGACCCGCAACCGTCACGGTTTCCCCGAAGAATCGGTTTTTAATTGCGATGACTTTGATATTCAAGCTGGTAATCGGATGATCGTCCATAAGCTTTTTAAGGATCGGCTGCGCGGATTGGCCGGTGGCGATGGTGACGCTTCTTAATTCTCTTCCGGTCTTTTTGTACTTGGGCGCTAGCTCGCTGTAGGCGTATTCATATTCCTCAATTAAGCTTCTCACAAGCCCTACGCCGTTGTCAATCTGCGCGTAATCCTCATATTCGCTGTCCGACGGTATCTCCTCGCCCGCGATCAGATAAAACTCGTCAGACGGGAAAACAAACCTCGTGTCCAGCTCACGAAGCGCGATTTTTCTGTACTTCTGCGCAATTTCAAGCACCTTTTTGGCCTCTTCCTTTGTATAAGGACGGATTTTGTCAAGGCCGTTTCTGTGCCCGGTAAGACCGACGGGAACCAGCGCGAGCGAAAGGCAGGAGGGCGCAAGGTCCATCAGCGATTCAATCGTTTCAATCAGCGCTTCCCCGTCGTTTAAGCCGGGGCACAAAACGCACTGCGCGTGAAACTGAATGCCGCCCTCTGCAAGCTTGATCAGCTGAAAAGGAAGCTTTCCGGCGTTTTCGGAGCCCAGAAGCTTTACGCGAAGCTCGGGATCCATGGCGTGAACGGAAATGTACAATGGCGTTGCCTGACGCTTGATGATCCTGTCAAGCTCATTGTCCGAAACATTGGTTAGCGTTACATAGTTTCCCATCATGAGGGAAAGCCGCCAGTCGTCATCCTTCACGCGCATGGTCTCGCGGCAGCCCGAGGGCAGCTGATCGACAAAGCAGAACATGCATTTATTCGCGCAATTTCTGATTCCGCCCAGCATATCGTTATCGAACGTGATGCCCAAAGGCTCATAATCGTCCTTCTCAAATTCGTATTCCACTTCTTCCCCGTTCTGAAGAAAAGTGACGTTCATCTTTTCCTGGCTGGACAACGCCTGATAATCCACCCAGTCAATCACTCTATCGCCGTTCATTTTTATCAGTTCATCGCCCGGGCGAATGCCCAGCTGATCGGCGATAGAGCCCGTCTCAACGGCAAATACCTTATGACCCATTTGGTTTCTCCTGTTTTCCTTATTTATTCAACAACGACCGGCGTTCCGGCGGGGCAATTGGTGAAAATCCATTTTGCGTTATCAACGGTGAGTCTCACGCAGCCATGACTGGCCTTTTTTCCGAGATTTCTGACCGTGCTCTGGCGAAGCGTGCTTTCGTCCTTCTCTGAGAAAATAACAGAATGGAAGAAGATGCCGCCGTCAATGCACCAGGCATATTTTGCCCAGCAGTCAAATTCCGTAAAATACCACCATTCCTTAAGAGGCGCGGTATTCCAGAACGTTCCCTTGGGCGTGGGCGTTTCGTCAAGACCGGTGGAGCATTTCATTTCCTTGACGCGCTTGTCAAAATCGCGTCCGTCCCACTCGTACACATACACGCGCTGTTTTGACGTGCTGATTCTGATTTTGTATCGGGTTACAATCGTGTCGGACTTCGCGGCGGAATCCGCGCACAGCTTTCGCATTGTGGTGGAATCAGCGACGCCCGTCTCAGGCAGGCCGTTTTTGTACTGGAAATATTTGAGCGCTCTTTCGGTGTTGTTTCCGAAATGGCCGTCCGCTTTTCTTAAGTATCCGAGCGTGACAAGTCTTCTTTGAAGCCGTCTGGCTTCTTCGTTTTTATCGCCGTTTTTGACGTCGCCCTGATAGGGGTCAAACCCGCCGTTTTTCAGCCACGCAACAAGTTCTTCGTCAGGGATGCCCGTTGCGGTCCATGCAGTCGGCGTAGGCGCAGGGCGCAAAGACGGCGTAGGCGTAGGAATCCGGGGCGTGGGCGCCGGCGTCTCGCCCGGCATAAGCGAGGGCTCTACCGTAAGCGCGGGCGTAACAATAGGCGTGGGCGTCGGCGTCATCCACGCTTTGGTGGGCGACGGCGTAGGCGTGGGATTGGCAGCCCACATCTTTTCCTGATAAATCTTAAAGTAAATCTGCGCTTCCTTCACGGCCGTTTCGGTCTTTTCGCCGAAAGAGCCGTCGGCGGAAGTATCCAAAAATCCGTACTTGATTAAAAGCGTTTGAAGCTCCTTGACCTCTTCGCTCTTATCGCCTCTCTGAATCGGCTTTTCCGTAGGCGAAGGATCAAGCACCGCGTCCTCGGAATACACATACATTAAGGTGTACTGGTCGGCGTGACCTGTAACTTCAAGGCCGTTTACCGCCTGAAAGAAACGCACCGCTTCTTCGGTCTCTGATCCGTAAATACCGTCGGCGTTTCCGAAAAAATACCCAAGCTCAGAAAGCCTGTACTGAAGGCGCTTGACCTCGATACTGTTCCCGCTGTCCGAAATTCCCAAATACAGCGCGTCAAACGACACCATCACGGGCGCAGGCGTAGGCGTAGGCGTGGGCGTGGGGGTCGGCGTAGGCGTAGGAGAGGGCGTAGGCGTGGGAGAAGGCGTAGGAGAAGGCGTGGGTATGGGCGTAACCGAAACCTTCTGAAGATTCACATTTTCCTTCGGCGCAGCCTCCTTTGTTGGCCACAGAATTATAAAAAGAACAGCAAGAATCACAATCAGCGGGTATAAGACTCTGCGCATTTTAAATGAACATCCTCCGTAAAACGCATTTTATGCTTTCACATATTTTTTCATGATAAATTATATCACAAGATCCAACATTTGAAAAGCAAAATAAGGGAAATAAAACTACTTCTTTCGGACGATAAAGTGAAAGACGCAAAAAGGCCGCCGAACTGGCAGCCTTTTTTGCGTATCATTTAATTATAAATTCTGCACGTGGTGCCCGCAGGGATATTTCTGTAAATCCACTCCGCGTTTTCAACGGAAAGCCTTACGCAGCCGTGGGACGCTCGCGTGCCCAGCGCGTTGACCGTTGATTGTCTAAGCGTGTTTACGTCCTTTTCCGAATAGATAACGGAATGGAAGAGAATACCGCCCACAATTCGAGAAGCGTACTGCGCCCAGCAGTCAAACTTCTTAAAGAAATACCATCGTCCGCAGGGGCCGCCCATTTTGAACGTGCCAAGCGGCGTAGGCGTTTCGGTCGTTCCGGTCGTGCAGGTCATGGTTTTTACGAGCTTCGAATACGAGCCGTAGTGCCACTCATAAACATATACCTTCTGCTTTGAAATGCTGATTTCAACTTTGTACTTAAATGCGGGCTTCTCGGCATTTTTCATTTTCTCCGAAAACAGAAGAAGCTGCGTCTCTTCGTCGGCAACGCCCGTTTCCTTAAGTCCGTTGGTTCTTTGGAAATACTTGACTGCAAGAAACGTATTGTTTCCAAATTGCCCGTCGACGCCGCCCGGAAGGTAGCCCGTATCATAAAGCTTGCGCTGAAGTCTTTCTACATCGTCTCCTTTCGAGCCCTTTTTAAGCGTCTGGGCGTAGCGAACAAAATCGTTCTCCAGATAATCAAGAAGCTCGCGGTCGCAAACGCCTTCTATGGTTTCGGATTTTTCTTCCTTCTCAATCGGATCAATTCCGATATTTACCATAGAAAAATCCGCTTCCGGTTCTGAAGCGGACAACTCATCTTCTGTATAAAGCGCATATAATTTTTTCATCGCCGCTTCCTGAGCAGCCATAATAATTTCAATTCTTTCGCGCTTTTCCTTTTCCGCTTCCTCTCTGTCTAACTTTCCTTTGTAATCCTGCGCGTTCTGAACGCCCGCTTCCGTCTGCTTGCCGAAAACGCCATCCGCGCTTCCGATCATGAAGCCGTATTTTTTTAATAGATTCTGAAGAGCCCTGACCTCCTCCCCTTTCATCCCGGGTCTAAGGGCGGGCGGCGCGTCAGTTTCTTCCGATGGATTCTCTTTTTGTGCATCCGCGCTTTCGATTTCCAGCGCTTCTTCTGCGCGGGCGGATAATCCGAAAAGGCTTCCGATCGTAATTTTATCGGAATCCTCCACCACCACATAACCGCACGCGGTCAGAAGAAAAGCGAGGATCAAAAGAATGGATATGAGTTTTTTTCGCATGTCGTTTCCACTCCTTGTTTTGATCTTACGTCCCTTAGACCGCGCGCAGAATTGATTTGTTCACACAATTTATGCGGTAAATATTTGTAATTTCTACAGATACTCGTTCATCGAGGACAGTCTATCAAATACGAGATCCGGAATTGTTTTGGAATTTTTTCTCATTTCTTCGGTCGTTTCGCCGCTCATGACCAAAATGGACAGAATTCCGTTCTGAAGGCCGGTTTCGATATCCGTATACAGCCTGTCGCCGACCATGGCAAGCTCGGAAGGGGTTAGCCCTGTGCGCATGAGCGCGGCTTCCACGATGCCGCGATTGGGCTTTCCGACGATGAGGTCGGGCCGTCTGAAGGAAGACGCGTTGATAAACTCAATGATCGCGCCGATGTCGGGCGCAAAGCCCGTTTCGGTCGGGCAGTTGAAATCAGGATGCGTTGCGATATAAGGAAGACCTGCGCGCACAAAATCGCAGACCGCCGTCATTTTCTTGTAATCCAAGGTCGTATCATAGCCGATGATAACGATTTCTGGGTTTTCCTGATCGACAATCACGCCCGCGTCCAGCATGTCCTCTATCAGATATTCGTTTCCGAGAACAAACGCGCGTTTTTGCGGATACTTTTCCTTCACGATCGCTGCGGTGGCTTCGCCGGAGGTGAGCACCTTTTTGGTATCGACGGTTAAGCCCATTTTCTTCAGCTTTTCCACATAAAATTTCGCATTATGCGAGGAATTATTGGTTAAAAACAGATAGTCTCTGCCCGATTCAACAACTTTTTTGATAAAATCAAGCGAGCCTTCAATGAGCTTTCCGCCCAGATAAAACGTTCCGTCCATGTCCAGAAGAAAGCATTTTACGTCATTTAGTCTGTTTATACATTTATTCATTGTCGCCCTCGAATTCAACCACATTTTCGTCCATTGCGGCAATCTGCGCAAGCGATTCAACGCGATAACCGGCCCGACGGAGTCTGTCCATACCCGGCTGGAAATTTTTAGAAATGACAATTCCGATACCAGCCACCTCGCCGCCCGCGCGCTTGATGATATTCGCGCCGCCAAACGCCGCCTCGCCCTGCGCGAGGAAGTCGTCAACCAAAAGCACCCGATCGCCCTTATTGATAAACTTTCCCTTTAAGGTCAATTGATAGCTCGTGCGTTTGGTAAAAGAAAACACCTCCGTCTGAATCACGCCGTCAGAGAGAATCATGCTCTTCGCTTTTTTCAAAATCACCATCGGCACGCCCAAATGAAGCGCAGCCATCGCTGCGGGCGCGATGCCGCTGGATTCAATCGTTGCGACCTTCGTGATGCCCTCATCCTTAAACAGGCGTGCAAATTCCTTTCCGATTTCGTTCATGAGTTCAACATCCACCTGATGATTTAAAAATGAATCTACAAGCAGCACTTCTGAATTGAGCGCTTTCCCGCATTCCAGTATTTTTTTCTTTAAAAGCTCCATATAACGTTCCTTCCTTCGTATTTTTTACTATTGTAACGGATTCATATTTCTTTTTCAAGCGTATTTACAAACTTTTGGTTACAGCCATGCGCTTTGCTTGATTTATGTCGAAATTTCTGATAAAATGTCCGTATCTGACGATTTATCGGAGGCTTCTATTCATGAATGCAATTCTGATTCCTGCATACAAACCGGACATGCGCTTGGTCGAGCTTACCAACCTTCTTCTCACCCACGACGATCTTCAGGTGGTGGTCGTGGACGACGGAAGCGGCGATAAGTTCAAGGAGGTTTTTTCCTCGCTTGACAAACGCGTTCATCTCATCACCTATCCTGTAAACAAGGGAAAGGGCGGCGCGCTTAAAACCGGCATCAGGTATATTTTCGACAGTATGCCCGACTGCGAGCGCCTGATCACCGCCGATGCGGACGGTCAGCATACCTATCCTGATATTAAAAAGGTTATCGAAAAGTCCATCGAATGCCCCGGCGCGCTGGTTCTGGGAAGCCGCGCATTCGACGGAAACGTGCCTTTCAGAAGCAAATTCGGAAACGGCCTCACGCGTCAGGTTTTCTCCATTGCTACGGGCGTCAAGGTTCGCGACACGCAGACCGGCCTTCGCGGCTTTGACAGAGAAGGCATGAAGGCGTTTCTGGACGTACCCGGCGAAAGATACGAGTACGAAATCAATGTGCTTTTGATGGCTGCGCGCGCGGGCATTCCCATCCACGAAGTCACCATCAAGACCATTTACATCAACGAAAACGAGTCCTCTCACTTTAATCCCATCAAGGACAGCCTCAAAATCTACATGTGCATCTTTAAGTTCGCATGTTCTTCCTTTGTTTCGTTTTTGATTGACACCATTCTTTTTTCCATTCTTTTCGGCTTTCTCGGCGAGGTCGCTTCCAACATTCTCGCGCGTCTCGCAAGCGCCAGCGTCAATTTTACCCTCAACCGCCGCGTGGTTTTTAAGGGCAACGAAGAAACCATTCCCGCAATCATCAAATACGCCCTTCTGACTGTGTGCGTTCTGTGCGTTGATACCGCGCTTGTTTATCTTTTGATCAACGTTCTTAACATGAATCACATTCTGGCAAAGATTATCACGGAATTTGTGGTCTTCCTAATCAATTTCCCCATTCAGGGCAAGTTTGTTTTCAGAAAGAAAAAAGCTTAGTCATACCCATAAAAAAGATGCAGCGTTTTGTCTGCATCTTTTTTATGCCCATGAATCAAATTCATTCATGCATTTTTTGATCGCTTCTACGCAAAGCGCAAGTCTTCTTTCAATACTTTGCTCTTCTACATATTCCCGCCTCGTATGCGCGCGTGCGCCCTCTGCGCCCATGCCGTCTATAACATAAGCGCCTGTCGGCACGGCAAACGCCGCGTCTCCACCGCCGCCGGCAGAGCGCGCGATCAGGTCTGGATCCATTTCCGATATCGCGCGAAAAAGGCGCAGGGTCTTATCGTTTTTGCGCATTGGCGGGCGCATCGTTATGGGACGAAATGCGCAATTGTTTTTCTCTGCGGTTTTTCGGATTATGTTTTCCGCTTCCGAAATCGCTTCTTCCGTCTCGCCCCGGATTTCGCCCTTTAATCGCGCGGAATCCGCCACAATGTTCGTCGCCCTGCCGCCCTCGATGAATCCGATGTTGACAGAAACGCTTGCAGGATAAGCCGCGCCGTAAATCTCGTGAATCGCTTCTGACAAAAGATAGATGGCGCTTTTATTCTTGTCCGCGCCGCCGCTTGCGTGGGCGGCAATACCCTTGGCGGCAATTTCAAAAACGCAAATCCCTTTTCTTGAAACGGTCAGGCAGTTTTTTCTGTTTCCTTCAAAGGAAAACACAAGATCCGAACCCTCTAATACCCTGCTTAGCGTTTCGCGGCTGTGAATCGAACCGCTTTCTTCGTCTGAATTGACGAGCGCTTCTATTCTCCAGTTCGCGGGAAGCGCCTTTACAGTTATCGCAAAGGCATGAATCAGCATCAGAAGCCCGGATTTCATGTCTAAAACGCCCGCGCCATAGAGCCTTCCGTTTTCCTCGTCATACTTCTCGGCTTCCCCAAGCGGAAATACGGTATCCATATGCCCCATGAGCACGCAACGCCTTTGCCCGCTTCCGCAGGAAGCGTGGAGCACCGGGCCGCCGGGAAGCTTGAAGGCGTTCACCTCTGCTCCGCATCCTTCAAGCGCGCGAAAAACAAGCGACGAAAAGTCGGTAAGCCTTTTTTCATCGCCTGTCGGGGTTTCAAAGTCCACCCAGCTTTTAAGCGTTTGCTTGAAGGAAGCGACGTCAAAACCCATATTCATTTATTTGAGGAATTCGGCTGCGTCGATCGCTTCATTGGCCTTGATCGTCTCGTCAAGCGCATTCAAAAAATGCTTCTGAATGAACGCGCCTGCGCGAAGAGCCGCGTAATAACGATCCGCGCCGCTCAGAATCAGAATTTCTTTTCCGTTAAAGCCCATCTCAACGCGCGCCATCGCCGCGCCCTGAGCCGCTTCCCTCGTAAGCTTTTCAACCATTTCCATATCGGGCGCTTCGCACGTATCCGCTAAGCGATACGCCTTTTTGCCCGTCTCGCAAGAGATGATTTCATCAACGAGCCTTCCGGTGTCCTCGCGGACAATATTGTTGATTAAATAGTCGCCCGTTCCGGACAAACTCATCTCCATCGCAAATCTCGACCTGCGAACGGCGATTCTGTCTTCCTTTTCTCCGCGCTTTCTCAGGCGGTCAATCAGGATTTCAACGTCGTTTACATACATAAAAAGCGAAATTACGGGAAACGCGCCCTGAAACTTCTCCTTGAGCGTATTGGAGCCTAAAACGTCAATGTCCTTTAAAAGAACCTTCTTTTCGTCGAGCTTGGCATTCAAAAGCTTCCAGCTGCCGCCGTAGAAATCTCCGTGGATCTCCTGATGCTCGTAGATTTCGCCGGATTCGATCATTTGAATGAATTCTTCTTTGGTTTCAACAAATTTGTACGGATTCCCCTGACTCTCGCCGGGACGCATGCCTCTTGTAGTCACAGTAGGAAGAAGATCATAAACAAGGGGTCTTTTTTCGAGCAAATCCTTGATAATGGTGTTCTTGCCGACGCCGGAGCAGCCTACAAAAGTAAATAACATCCTTTATTCCTCTCTTTACCGTATTTGGTTAGTGATTATACTATCGAATGACAGTTTTGTCAATTTCGATAAAATAAAGTTCGTACACATTTTTTGCGAAATCTGTTACTTTTTTGCCTTATGGATTTAATGGGCGATTGATATCTTTGGTATACAATATATGCACATTGAATATTTGGAGGATTTTCATGGGATATTTAATCGGCATTGATCTTGGAACGACCAATTCCTGCATGGCCGTCATCGAGGGCGGCGAACCCGTTATTATACCGAACGCCGACGGAAACCGAACGACCCCGTCCGTTGTTGCCATCACGAAGACGGGAGAACGAATCGTCGGAAGCGTTGCAAAGCGCCAGCAGACGGCAAACGCCAAGCGCACGATTTCATCGATCAAACGGCAGATGGGTTCCGATTTTACCTTTACTGTGGACAATCGCGCCTTCACCCCTCAGGAAATCTCCGCAATGATTCTTCAAAAGTTGAAGACGGATGCGGAAAGCTACCTGGGCGGCCCCGTCACGGACGCGGTGATTACCGTGCCCGCCTATTTCACCGACGCGCAGAGGCAGGCGACGAAAGACGCAGGCAAAATCGCAGGCTTAAATGTTCAGCGCATTTTCAACGAGCCTACCGCCGCCGCACTGGCCTACGGCATCGACCGCACGGAAAAACAGCGCATTCTGGTATACGATCTCGGCGGCGGAACGTTTGACGTTTCAATTCTTGAAATCGATTCTGACGTCATCGACGTTATTTCCACCTCCGGCAATAACCATTTAGGCGGCGATGATTTTGACGCAAGCCTTGCCAATTACATTGCGGAAGAATTCAAGAAGGAAAGCGGCGTCGATCTCAGAAGGGACGAAACCGCTTGGGCGCGCGTTTGCGAGGCTGCCGAAAAGGCGAAAATTGAATTAAGCGGCCTTATGTCGACAACCGTATCGCTCCCATTTATAAGCGTAAACCAAAGAGGGCCTGTTCACCTTGAAACCACCGTCACCAGAGCCAAATTCGACGAGCTCACGCGCCATCTTGTGGATATGACGATTGAACCCATGCAGCAAGCGCTGGCCGATGCAAGGCTGATGGCTTCCGACATCAATAAGGTTTTATTGGTTGGAGGTTCTACGCGCATTCCCGCCGTACAGGCCGCCGTTAAGCGCTTTACCGGCATCGAGCCCTTCCGCGGAATCAACCCCGACGAATGCGTCGCCATGGGCGCGGCAATTGAAGGCGGCATACTGGAGGGCAGCGTAAAAAGCCTTCTGCTTTTAGACGTAACGCCCCTTTCTCTCGGCGTCGAAACCGTTGGAAACAATTTTTCCATCATCATTCCCAGAAATACAACGCTTCCCATTCGCAAAAGCCAGATTTATACAACGGCCTCTCCCCTCCAGAATAAGGTAGAAATTCACGTCCTGCAGGGTGAAAGACCGCTTGCGAATCAAAACAGAACGCTTGGTAAATTCATGCTTCACGGAATTAAGCGCGGATTTTCCAAGCCCGAAATTGAAGTGACCTTTTCCATCGACTCAAACGGTATTGTAAACGTTTCGGCTTTGGACAAGGCGACCGGCGCAAACCAGAATATTACAATCACCAATTCCTCCAACATGTCGGATGAAGAAATCCGCCGCGCCGTTCTCGACGCGGAAAGATACCGCCAGGAGGATATGAAAAAGCGGCAGGAGCTTGATATTAAGAATAAGGCCGAGCAGCTAATTGTGGACGCGGAAAGCATCAAAAAGCGCCTTTCGAAAGAAGACAAGCAAAGGCTTGACCCGATGATTCATTCGCTTAAAAAGGCTCTTAAAGGCGGAAATACCGACGAGATTCAAAGGGAGTCGGATGAGTTTGCCCGCGTCCTCTCCTCCATCGGGTTCAATTTTGACGGAAGCCAGAGCGGAAACGACGACGGTACGTTTGATTCGAATGTAAACTAAAATCCCGGTAAAGCCGGTGACTCGGTAAAAAACGTACCATGTGAGGGACGGATGACAAGCGGTTTTCGTAAAATCAAACGCCGCCTCCACACCGTAGCGCGGGACGGGAGATTCGTCCCCTACGGCATCATCAAGCATTTATACTGAAATTGAACATCCCGTTCACCCGTATGAGACGCGATTCTCAAATCAAGATTCAAAACAGTAATTCACAGATCTTTCATTTGATAACAAGAGCTGCCCCGTTTTTTCGGGACAGCTCAAGTCATCAAAAAAGTGCCTTTTTTGATGAGAGGGGCCGATCCCCTGAAATTCTTCGGAATTTCCGGGCGGGGATCGGAAAGGGGAAGCGTTTTCAGTCGCTGCGCTTTGTGAAAACGCGCGATTTTGCCGTACA